>CAMNDY010000007.1 GCA_946535985.1 uncultured Treponema sp.
AATTATTCCTGTATGTTTCAACTTATGAAGTTCAATTTTGTGACCCGCACAATTAATACTCTCACTATTTCCACCACAACTACAGGTGGTAAGAGTTATTTGTGCCCGGGATGCAAAGTGTGAAAGATTGAACATTTTTTTTGGAAAATCAAGACCACTTATCCTTTGGGTAGGTGGTCTTTTTTTTTATATAGATTATCCGGTCAAGCCGGATAATGACAAGAGAGGAGGAAAAATTATGAAGAATGAAAAAAACGATCTGCACGATTACAAAGATGTCGCAGAAAATTACGACAGGTATCTTGAAGTTATGTACAGAGACTTTGATGCTCACGAGGGCTTTCAGGACTTTTATCTTGAGCTGGCAAAAAAGTATGAAAAAGATGGGGTGATTGATGTTGCTTGTGGAACCGGGGCTGTTTTGCTTTATCTTGCCCGGCATGGAGTGATGGCAGATGGCACTGATTTATCTGAAGAAATGTGCCGCGTCTGTTCAGAAAAGGCGGCTGCACAAAATCTTAAACTCAGGATTTTTCCCGGCAACATGACAAGCTTTGATGCCGGCAGAAAGTATTCTCTTATAATTATTGCCCGCAGTGGCTTTATGCATTTACCTGACCAAAAATCTCAGCGTGCGGCTCTGGAAAATTTAAACCGACATCTTGTACCTGGAGGCATCCTCACCCTCAATACCTTTGACCCATGGCCGCCGGTTCAGGCTCAGCAGATTTCTACAAAACCCGATGATTACTCTTTCCGCCTGGAATATGTGAACAGCGACGGTTACCGCGAAAAAATCTATAATGCAATTTCCTATAATCCCTACACACAGATTATGAGCGGCAACTGGAAGTTTGAAACTTATGATGAAGCCGGCAAGGTTATCGGCGAGCGGGTGCGTCCTCTTACAATGCGACAGACCTACCGCTGGGAAATGTTTCTGCTTGCAGAGCTTTGCGGTTTTGAAGTTGTTGATATTTACCGCGGCTACAAGGGCGACAAGGAAGATTTGAATGACCCCAACTCAGCCGCAAAATATCGCAGCAATCTGATCTGGATTTTAAGAAAGAAATAAGTGTGTCATTGTCCGGCGTGACCGGACAATCTATACGGAGATAAAAATGATTAGACAAATAAATAAAGATGAACTCCCTCTCTGCCTTGATTTTATTCATCTGTGTTTTTCAACAGTTGCAGAAAAATTTGATTTTACACAAGAAAACGCTCCGGGGCATAATGCTTTTATGCCTTTGGAAAAGCTTGAAAACTTCTGGAACTGGGGCTTTTTGATGTATGGACTTTTTGAGGAAAATCAAAATGGAGAAAAGGAACTGCTTGGATATTTTTCCCTCAGTAAAGATCCGGAGAAAAAAGATACTTATGTTCTTCACAATCTTTGTGTTAAACCTCAGATGCGGAAACAAGGTTATGGCAAAGCGCTTTTAGATTTTGCAAAAGACAAAGTGCGCGAGCTTGGTGGAAAAATTCTCTTTCTTGATTTTATTGATGAATACAAGGAATTAAAGGAATGGTATTTTAATAATGGATTTGAACCAAAAGGTACAGTAAAATATGAGCATCTACCCTTTACCGTTGGATTTGCAGAATGTTTTATAGGAGAATAAATATGGAAGAAATAATCAGACAAATCAAAAATCAAACAGAAATTAATTTTATCAACATTCAGGAGCAGATTGAGGTTGCAGATCTTGAGGCGATTTTTGACGGAGTTAATGGCTCCAGATACATTTTTCACAACCTTCATTCCATGGACAGATTTTTTATAAATCCGGTTACCTATGTTTATGAAGGTGAAAAACTCTTTGGCATCCCGGAAAACCTCAGTGTAATTTCAAGTGCCCGCGAAGGCTATGTAGCGGATACCTCAATTGTAATTCCGCGGGAAAAGCTGCTAGCCTATTTTGATTTTGTCAAAAATAAAATTGAAAAATATTTTGATGAACTTACAGCAGAGACACTTCTTCAAAAACCCGAGGACTGCGAGTATACACGGCTCGAATTGATTCTTGGTCAGTTCCGTCATCAAATGTGGCACGTGGGACTTTCCAGCGCCATCACCTTTGAAGGCAAGAAAATCTGGAATGAGTTTACGGGTCTTAATGGACTCCGCAAATTTATTTCCTGATAAATGCCTTGTCCTGTTCCGGTATTTTATCATTGGTGTGGCGTGATGCACCATTTTTTCCTGTGTAACAAAGATTTACTGTAATTGCCATTTTAGTCCTCCTGCTTTTTTGCTGCAATATTTTCAGGTTAATTCTTTTTGATAAACAAGAGAATCATAACCGTTGACTTCTTTCAATATCTTCAGAAAGGAAAAACCAAAGTTTTCATAAAGCCCTTTCTGGTCGGTAGAAATATATATTTTTTTAAAACCCTGATTTTTTGCAAGGCCACAGATATGGTCCATAAGTTTGCCAATATGACGCTTGCCTCTAAAAGCAGGAAAGGTAAAAACAAAACCAATCCAGGGAGTAAGCTCTGTATCTGGAATGTCATCGTGTTCGGCAAAGGTACAGAAAGAAAGCAGGTCTTTATTTTGGGTAAGCAAAAAAACTGTTGATTTTTGGCCACAAAGATTTTTAAACTCATTATCAGAAAGAAGTTGAAAAAGATATTTACCGGCCCGCCAGTCAGATTCCCCGATTTTAGCCAGCCAGTATTTCTGCTCCTGGGAATCCAGTTGATAAAAATCTTTTATCTGAAGGTTTTGTGTATCTGCCATAACTTCATTAAATCATTTTTTTTATATCTTTTCTATAATGTGACAATTCCAGCCGCATCCCCTTATTGTAAACCCTTTCTAATCTCTTTATAATTACATACTTGATGAATAACAGTCAATTTGCAAGAACACAACTGACTTTCGGAAAAGAAAATATGCACAAGCTTTACAATGCCCGTGTAATTGTTTTTGGCATTGGAGGCGTTGGCAGCTATGTTGTAGAAGCTCTTGTTCGTTCCGGCCTTGGTGCAATTGATATTGTTGATGATGATAAAATCTGCCTTTCAAATTTAAACCGCCAGATTTATGCTCTACATTCTACAATTGGAAAAGATAAGGTTGATGTTGCCGAAGAACGCATTCACGATATTAATCCCGACTGTAAGGTTACAAAATGGAAAACCTTTTTTATGCCCGACACTGCCGACCTTTTTGATTTTTCGCAATATGATTATATTGTAGACTGCATTGATACAGTTACCGGAAAGCTCGAAATAATCAGCCGGGCAAAGGCACTCAAAAAACCTGTTATAAGCAGTATGGGCGCCGGCAACAAAGTTGATCCAACAAAACTCAAGGTTGCAGATATTACAAGAACTTCTGTATGCCCTCTTGCCCGTGTTATGCGAAACGAATTAAAAAAACGAGGAATCAAACGGCTCAAGGTTGTTTTCTCAACAGAAAAAGTTATTCCTCCGCTTGCAGAAGCAGATGACAATTTTGAAGACACCCCGGGAGCACAACGCAAAGGCTCTCCTAAAAAACAGACCCCCGGTAGCAATGCCTTTGTTCCTTCTGCCGCCGGCCTAATGATAGCTGCTGAGGTTATAAAAGATTTAACACAATTTCATGTAACAGATTTGTTTAAAGAATAATCAGATTTTTTAAATAAAAAAAGGGTGCACTCTTTTGAAGTACACCCCTGCTTAATTGCTAAATTAAATTACTTATACAAAGGACTCAAAGTATCAACAACTTTTGTGTATTCTGAATAAGCTTTATCGTAAGCTGCAACATTTTCTGGAATTGGGTCGGCGCTCTTTGTTGTATCAAGTGTGATGTGTTCGGCACAAAGCTGGGCAATGTCGCACTTGCCTGTCTGATTCTTTAAGCACCACAAAGCCTGAACTGCACCACCAAGAGCTGCTGCTTCGTCCAATGCAGGAACGCGGATTGGCAGGTTCATGATATCTGCAGCAATCTGGCGCCACAAAGGAGACTTAGAACCACCACCAATCAAACGAATTTCGCGAGGCTTAAATCCAAGCTTGCGGAAGGCATCAAGACCACCACGCATTGCAAATACAGCAGATTCAAGAGAAGCGCGGGCAATGTTAGCACGGTTTGTATTTGCACTTGTCATGCCTGTAATGCTTGCACGTCCGTTTGGAAGGTTTGGTGTACGTTCACCATTGAAGAATGGAACAACAATAACACCTTCTGAACCACAAGGAGCCTTAGCTGCTTCTCCGTCCAAAGCTTTAACATCAAGGTCAAAAAGACCGCGAACAAATTCTGTAGCAACTGTACAGTTCATTGTACAAAGAAGTGGAAGCCATCCGCCTGTAGAAGAACAGAAACCAGAAAGTCCGTTTGCAGGGTCAGCGATTGGCTTGTCAGAATAACCGTACAAGGTGCCCGATGTACCCATACTCATAGTCAAAAATCCGTCGGCAACAGTACCTGTTCCAACAGCACCCATCATGTTGTCTCCACCACCGGCAGAAACTGGAATGCCCTCTGGAATACCATAAGCAGCGGCAGCTTCGGCACTAACCTTTCCTGCAGGAGCTTCCGGAGCAATCAACTTAGGAAGTTTTTCCATCAAGCCTGCGTCAATAATATCACAGATTTTTTTAGACCAGCAGCGGTTCTTAGAATCAAAAAGTGCAGTACCAGAAGAGTCACCATATTCCATAACATATTCGCCGGTAAGCTTCCAGTTAAGATAGTCGTGTGGAAGCATAATATATTTAAGGTTAGCAAAAGCTTCTGGCTTATGACGTTTGAGCCAGAAAATCTTTGGAGCTGTAAAACCAGGGAGCATAAGGTTTCCAAGAGCGTCTATAACGGCTGCATCACCACCGGCAGCTTCTGTAATGATTTTACATTCTTCTGCAGTAGAAGTGTCGCACCAAAGTTTAATATTATAAAGAGCCTTTCCGTCTGCTCCAAGAGGAACAAAACCATGCTGCTGGCCGGAAACACCAATAGCCTCAATTGTTGCCTTATTGGCAGCGCTCAATTTTCCAAAACAAACCTTAAGACCTTCATCAAACCATTCAGTCTTCTGTTCGCGTGTACCATCGGCTTCCGAAATCAAATTCATAGGGCAGCTAGCCTTTTCGATGATTTCCTTTTTTTCGTAATCATAAATTACAACCTTCATACTCTGTGTACCAAGGTCAATTCCAGCAACAGTTTTCATTAATTCCTCCTGATTTTTTTTTCTGATTTTTTATTTTTTTTATTTTATCCAAGGATCCTTTCTAACAAATGTCTCGTTGCGTTCATAACCAACAGAAACAATTGTTACCGGAGTTTCGCAGTAGTCTTCGATGAACTTAATATAAGCACGGGCATTTTCCGGAAGCTCCATATATGAACGGCAGTTTTTAAGAACAGTTTTCCAGCCTGTAAATTTCTTAAGGATTGGTTTTGCTGTTTCAAGTTCTTTTACATTTGCAGGGAAGTCTGTAACTTCTTTACCGTTTATTTCGTAAGCAACACAGGCTTCAATCTGATCCATTGCATCGTAAATATCAAGGTGTGTAAGAACAAGACCATCCAATGAGTTTACGCGGCAGGCATAGCGCAGAGCAACAAGGTCAAGGTAACCACAGCGGCGGGCACGTCCTGTTGTAACTCCGTATTCACGACCTGTATCGCGTACATACTGGCAAAGTTCACCTTCGCTTTCGTTGTTGAATTCAGAAGGCATTGGACCGTTACCAACACGTGTTTCGTAAGCCTTGAATACACCAACAATCTGGTCAAGGTCATGAGGACCAATTCCACAACCAGAAGCAGCACCGGCAGCACAAGAAGCACCAGAGCTTACGTATGGATATGTACCGCTGTCCAGGTCGAGCATTGCTCCCTGAGCGCCTTCGAAAAGGATATTTTCTCCCTTTACTTTATACATTTCGGCAGCCATATTAACACGCATGCTCATAAGGCGGTCGCGATATTTATCAAGATATTCTTTGTCTTCGCCATCAAATTCAGCCATTTTTTCAGGCCAGTCTAAGTCGGCAAGGCGAACACCATCACGATGGGCTTTTTCGGCATAGGCAATACCCATACCGCGTCCTGTAGTTCCAATTGGTCGTTTTCTTGCAGCATCACGATCTTTATCCATCTGACGATAACGTGGAAGAATAAGCTGTGCGCGGTCAGAAATAAATACTCTGCCTTCCCAGTTAATTCCGTTATCTTTAAGCATCTGCAGCTCGTTGAAAAAAGCTTCTGCATCAATTACCATGCCCGAACCAAGAAATACTTTTTTATCGGCATAAAGAATTCCAGAAGGAACCTGATGAAGTGCATACTGTTTTCCGTCTACAACAATTGTGTGACCTGCATTTGGACCACCTGCATAACGAACAACATACTTAGCATCTTCGGCAAGATAATCAACAATTTTACCTTTACCTTCGTCTCCCCACTGGGCACCAATTACAACTACATTCATTAAATTTTACCTCCGCGATTTTTTTCGCACTTTAAACATTATATAGAAACAAAGGCCTATATTCAACAAGCGCAATTTACCTAAAAGGCCTAATCTGATACACTAGAATTTGAGGTTGCAATTATGAAAAAATTTTTAACGCTTTTATTAATGGTAGCAGCTATTGGATGCCTTAGCTGCTGTTCTAAAAAATCAGAGAAATCTGAAACAAAGGAGTCCGACCAGGTGACAGAAGCAGCAGAAACAACGTCTTCTCCATTTACAGGTCAATTTGCCGGAAAAAAAATTACTGCTAAGCAGGGTGCAGCTGAACAGCAGGAAGAGGCAGATGATTTTGTAAAAGAAGCACGTCTTTGCGATATGGCACAAAAATACGGATTCAAACTTGGCGCTTGTGTTTCTTACAGTCAGTTAAATCGGGCAAGTTACATTAAAATGCTTGCAGAAGATTTTAACACAACAACAGCCACAAACGAATTCAAAGCCTATTCTCTTTTGAACCAGCGAAAAAGTATGGAAAACGGAGTTCCTTCTATGAGTTACGGACAGGCAGATGCAATTGCCCGCATGGCTCAGGAAAAAGGAATTGGAATCCGCGGACACGTACTTGTTTGGGATGCTTACATGACCCAGTGGTTTTTCCGCGAAGGATTTAAATCTGACGGAGCAATTGTAAGTAAAGAAGAAATGGAAAAACGCCTTAAGATTTATATCGAAGACGTAATCACCCATTTTGAAACAGAATTCCCTGGTCTTGTTTATTGCTGGGATGTTGTAAACGAAGCCGTTGCCGATGGTGCAAATGAATGGATTCCGGATAATCCTTATCACATCAGAAAATCACGCGGCGGACAGACAAACATTTTCTACCAGACAATGGGCGAAGATTACGTCAAATATGCCTTTAAGTGCGCCCACGACACAGTACAGAAGGTAAATCCAAACATCAAACTTTTTTACAATGATTACTCCACCTTCTACCAGGGCAAGCGCGACGCAATTATTGCCTTGATTAAGTATCTCAACAAAGACGAAAAGCTTTGTGATGGCGTTGGAATGCAGGGCTATATTGGTGGCTATGGTCAGCAGAATGGTTGTATGAGCAACAATGATTTATCTCTTATAAAAACAGCAATCAAAATGTACAGCGACCTTGGAATTGAAGTTCAGCTTACAGAAGTTGCCGTTAGAAATTACGATGTTTTACAAATGGAAAAACACGGAAAGTTCTACGGAAACTTAATGCGCACAATCATCAGTGCCTGCAACGAAGGAGCAAACTTCACAGGTCTTACAATCTGGGGAATTGTAGATAATCCAAACCTTTCAAAATCAGACTACAGCTACAAAATGAACGGCCCATACTGCGGCTTATTCGATAAGGACTTAAAATACAAAAAGGCCTATAAAGAAGTTTACGCTGTTTTGTCCGAATAAGACCTTTATTTTACACAGGCCCTTATATTTTTTGCAAATTCAGCAAATTCAGTAGGATTTCGCTGATAAACTGCAAGATAAAGGTCTGGCAAAGCTCCACCAGGACAAGATGCAGCCCAGAAGCGTACATCATCAGACTGTCTGTCGTATGCCTGGGCTCTAGAATGAACTGGTGCAAGCTTTGTTAGATTAGACAAATCGGCCTGAGCATCTTCTGTAAAAAATTCGGCAAGATATCGTTTACAGTTTGAATTATCTGTTAAAAGCATACAAGAAATTGCAGGAGCAATAATTCCGTATTCAATTGTAGACGAAACCGGCGGAACTACAAACGATTCATATTTACTGATTGTTTGATAAGGAATATTTCTGTGATCTTTAAGAAAAGTAAAAAAGACACCAATATGATTGTCGTCTGCAAAATAAAGCAGATCATTTTTTTGTCCATTAAACCATGCCGGATGTGTAAGGCCTTCTTTTGGCCAGGATTTAAGCATATCAAGAACAGAACGCAAGGTTACATTAGGAGCTCCAAGATCTTTATCCAGCAATTCTTCAAAGTCTGTTCCGTTTTTTAATTCAGTAATAAGATTTTTATAAGCTTTTACACCGCCCATTGCTTCTATGAGGCTTCCTACAAAAGCTGTAAGAACCCTGTCATCGGCACCTGCACAGAAAAAGGGACTGAAAACATGATTTTTTGCCTGATTAAGATAATTCAAAAATGTTGGAAGACTGGATGGCATATTTTCGATTGTTTTACTAATAACATCTTTGCTGTAGGCAAGTTCACAGTGATCCAAAAGAATAGGTACGCATTTTTTATTGCGAAGACTGCTTGGCATACTTTCAATAATTTTAGTAGGGATATCTTCGCTGGAAGCTTCCAGGGAGTCTGTAATCTCTCCTTTCCAGGTAAAAAGCATATCGTATTTATCTTTGATAGCTGCAAGATCAATTGCACCCTCAGAAAGCACATCCATTTTTAAGATGATTTTATCTTCTACAGGAATTTTTTCCTTCAAAATATCTACATATTCTTCAGAAAGCCCGTAAAAAGCAATGCGAACAGTTCTTTCGGCCTTCTTCTTTTTTATTGTCGAAACTGTAGCAGTTACAGAGCTAATAACAACAGCAAGAGCCACAACAATAATTGCAGCCAATTTAATAACTTTATTTGTCTTCTGCGATTTTTCAGATTTTTGATTCATTTTTTTAGAGTTCTTCTTAGCCATAAGTTTATTATCGGTTAAAATCCCCGTTTTGTGAATATTTTACAACTTCCCATACCTATGATATAATAGAATCTTATAATGTCTAATTAAAAACAAGGAGATTTTTATGGAAAACGAAATCAAACCTCGCAACTCGTTTACCGGTTCCATCGGATTCGTACTTGCGGCGGCAGGAAGTGCTGTTGGTCTTGGTAACATCTGGCGCTTCCCTTATCTTGCAGCAAAAGATGGCGGTGGATTATTCCTGGTAGTTTATCTTGTGCTTGCACTCACCTTTGGTTTTACCCTTTTGATTACAGAAATTTCAATTGGTCGTAAAACACAGGAAAGCCCTCTTACAGCTTACAAAGTTATAAATAAAAACTGGGGCTTCCTTGGTGTATTCTCGTTTGTTGTTCCTTTCATTATCTACCCTTACTATTGTGTAATCGGTGGATGGGTAATCAAGTATATGGCTACATATCTTGCATTCCAGGGACAGGCTGCAGTTCAGGACGGCTTCTTTACAGGATTCATCACAGCCCAGTGGCAGCCAATTTTCTTTACAGTTTTGTTTGCCCTCATGTGCTTTGTTATTGTTTATAAAGGTGTTGAACAGGGAATTGAAAAATATTCTAAAGTTCTCATGCCTATCCTTGTAATCATCGTTCTTTTCATCTCTATTTATGCTTTGTTCATTAAATACACAGATCCAGAAACTGGAATTACAAGAACAGGTCTTCAGGGAGCTGCAATTTACTTTATTCCAGACTTCAAGGGCCTTACAATTAAAAAGTTCCTCACAGTTTGTCTCGATGCAATGGGTCAGCTTTTCTACTCACTTTCTATTGCCATGGGTATTATGGTTGCCTACGGTTCTTACATGAAAAAAGATGTAAACCTCGGAAAATCAGTAAACCAGATTGAGATTTTCGATACAGGAATTGCTATGCTTGCCGGACTTATGATTATTCCTGCAGTATTTGCTTTCTCTGGCCGCGAAGGAATGTCTGCAGGTCCAGGACTCATGTTCGTAACTTTGCCAAAGGTTTTTGCAAGCCTTGGAAAATTCGGCGAGTTCCTTGGATTGATTTTCTTTGTAATGGTATTGTTCGCAGCTCTTACATCTGCAGTTTCTCTTCTTGAAGCAATTACCTCAAGTATGATGGATAAGTTCAAGTGGGAACGCAAAAAGGCAACTCTTGTTATGGCAGGTGCTGCAGGACTTGTTTCTCTGATTGTTTGTCTTGGTTACAACGTTCTTTACTTTGAATTGTTGTTCCCTACAGGTTCAACTGGTCAGATTCTTGATATTCTTGACTATGCTAGTAACAACGTACTCATGCCAATCGTTGGTATTCTTACATGTATTCTTATTGGTTGGGTTGCTAAACCAAAGACAGTTATTGAGGAAGTTACTCTCAACGGAGAAAAATTTGGACGTAAAACACTTTACGTTATCATGCTTAAATATGTAGCCCCAATTCTCTTGTTTGTAATTCTTCTTACTGGTATTGGAGTTATCTAATAGGACTTACATTAAACAAACTTCTGGTGGCTTCGTAAATTCTGCGGGCTACCAGAGGATTATTCATGGTGTAAAGGTGAATTCCCTGAACACCATGGGTAATCAAATCTACAATCTGATCAATTGCATAGGCAATTCCTGCGTCGCGGATTGCTTCCGGGCAGTCGGCATATCTTTCCATCATATCTGTAAATTTTTTAGGTAGTCTGGCGTTTGTCATGCTTACCATGCGCTCAACCGATTTTTTGTTTGTAACAGGCATAATACCGGCTTCTACAGGAACATTAATTCCTTTTATCTGGCAGCGCTCCAAAAAGCGGTAGAACTGATTGTTGTCAAAAAAGAGCTGAGAAAGAAGGTGGGTAGCTCCGGCATCAACTTTTTTCTTTAAAAAATCTATGTCGTCATAAACCGATTTTGATTCCGGATGAAGTTCCGGATAGCAGGCAGCTAAAATATTAAACTTTTTGCTGCCTTTTTGAGCTTCATATTCTTTTATAAAAGAAATCAACTCGTTTGCATATTTAAAGTCGTTGCAAGGTTCTTTGCCTTCAACTCTGTCTCCGCGAAGAGCAAGAATATTTTCTATTCCTGCTGCTTCAAACTGGTCCAGAACTTGAGTGGCATCTTCTTTTGTCATGTTTATACATGGCATATGAATAACAGGTTCAACCTTGCAAACATCTTTAATTCTTCTGGCAATTGCAATTGAGTTTCCGCTGTTAGAACTTCCTCCTGCACCAAATGTTACCGAAATAAAATCGGGATTAAGACCTTTAAGCTCATCAAGTGTAGAAAAAATTGTGTCTATGGGCATATCCTTTTTTGGAGGAAAAACTTCAAAAGAGAATATTGTTTTTTTAGAAAGCTCTAACTCGTTCAACATTTTTTGTCTCGCCTAAATTAAAAATCCAAAACTTTAATATCAAAGCAAATGTAAGCGTTACCAGGAATTACTCCAGGATATCCTCTTTCGCCATAAGCAAGTGCCGGAGGAATTACAGTCTTACGAACTTCGCCTTTCTGCATATCCTGAACCATAAAGTCAAAGCCAGGAATCATCTGCTGTGCACCAGTTGTAAAGCTTAAAGGATCGTGTCCCTGTGGGTGGAATTCTCTGGAAGCATCGAACACAGCTCCGTCTACAAGATATCCCATATATCCAACAGTAACGTTTTTACCCTTACCTACTTTTTCGCCTGCACCTTTTTCTGCAATCTTAAAGTAAACACCTTCTTTTGATTTTTCAAAACCCTTTGTAATTTCTTTAAGCATTTCTTCTGCACGTTTTGCTTCGCGGGCAGCCTGTTCCTCTGCAAACTTAGCAGCTTTCTTTTCACCTTCTGCTTTGAGCTTGTTAAAGCTTTCCTGAGTTACTGTGAACTTTTCTGCTTCGGCACCCTGGCGAATAATCTGCAAGGCCTGAATATGATCTCCCTGTTCTACTGCATCTACAATATCCTGTCCTGTTATTACCTGACCAAAAATTGTGTGTTTATAGTTGAGCCAGTCTGTTGGAACGTGTGTAATAAAGAACTGACTTCCGTTTGTATTTGCACCGCTGTTTGCCATAGCAAGCTTACCAGGCTTATCAAAAATAAATCCGTCTACAAACTCATCTGCAAACTTATATCCAGGGCCACCAGTACCGTTTCCCTGTGGGTCTCCACCCTGAATCATAAAATCAGAAATTACACGATGGAACAAAAGTCCGTCATAGAAAGGCTCGCCTTTTGCAGCATCCAAAGTTCCTTCTGCCAAACCTACAAAATTGGCTACTGTCATTGGTGTTTCTTTAAAGAACAACTCTAAAACTATCTGTCCTTTTTCTGTTTGAAGAACTGCAAACAATCCTTCTTTGCCTTTTAACGCTTCTAAAGTTTCTGCGCTCATTTTTATCTCCTGTTTTTTCTTAGTTGATTTTTTTTCTTCCTTTGGTTTTGCTTCCGAAATTACACTTTCCTGCTTTTTTTCGGGAGTTGTAGTTGTTTTTCCTTTTTTTGTGCTGCAGCAGGAAAGACAAGTTAATGCCATTAATGCCACCACAATTGATGTTAGCTTTTTCAAAATATCCTCCTAATGAACCCTTCGACAAGCTCAGGGACCACGTTTTTACATTTTGCTTGCAAACCAACCGCTTATGGCATCCATACGGGCTGTCATGGATTCTGTAATCTTTCCGCGGACTCCGGGCATTTTCTTGCTGTCCAGGTCGGCACAAAGGTATACTACCATTCCGTCCCCGCATTCCTGAATAAGAAGATTAATTACAAGATCATGCGGCATTATTGCTCTAATAGGTCCAAGACCAAGATCATCTGTATTTGAAAATACTGTAAGTAATTCCCTTTCAGTCTGGCTGTATGTAAGCTTGTATCTTGTTTCGCCAAAGCTTGCATCATCCATAAGGCAGTAATATGTTTTACCGTCGCAATTCCCGGCATTCTTGTCGTCAATTGCAACAGTTGATTTTTCATTATCTATCATAAAGGCTTTTTTATAAAGAGGGATAACCTTTCGTCGCGTATTTGAATAATAATTGATTTCTGTCATTTTAGAAATTGAACGGGCAATTTCTGAAGATTTTTGAATACTTGTTGTTTTTGGTAAATAATAAAGGGCTTCGTATGTGTAGTAAAAATGTTTCGGCTTTTTTTCAATAAGATTTGATTTTATATTATTTGCATACTGGGTTTGAGGCATGAGCTTAAGATTTCCTTTGCCATCCTCGTGTGTAACTACTATTTTTCCGTCTTTGATTAATTGTGAATAGTATTTGTCTCCAACAGTATCTTTGACACTGCTGGAGATTTTATTTTGACTATAAACGTTCGAACAAACTCCGAGTAATAAGGTTGTTGTAAATAAAAAAATGGATCTTTTCAAATCAACTCCTCGAAGAGTTTGTATATTTACTTAGCGAATTCCCTTATACAATACTCTTACCTGCTTATATAAACCATCGCCTTCGCTTTTGGTTTCAACATCAGGAATGTCGTTGAGTGTTGTATGAATAAGGCGGCGTTCAAAAGGATTCATTGGTTCAAGCAAAATTGAGTTGCGGCGTGAACGAACCTTATCGGCAGTTGTGTATGCAAGACGAACAAGAGATTCTTCGCGGCGGATACGATAGTTTTCTGTATCCAAAATTACGCGAACATCTTCGTGTCCAAGGCGGCCTGCATAAATATTTGCAAGAAGCTGAAGAGCATCAAGGTTCTTTCCCTTGCGTCCAATCAAAATTGAAGAGCTTGAAGAATCCATCTTAATTCCGATTTTTTTATCTTCGCGGTAAGAAACCTGAACTTTAACATCATAGCCCATTTTTTCAACAATCTTAGAAATAAAGTCTATGAGCTTTTCTTCAAACTCACCCTGTGGAAGAGGATCTGCAACAAGGCGTGAATGTTTTTCTTCAACGTCAGCATCATCAAACATTGCGTGTGATGGCTTTACATCTTCAAGAGTATGAACTCTGATTTTTACATATCCTTTTTTGAAAAGAGAGTTTTTCTGTGTTTCAAGAATCTCTACATCAAACTGGTCTCTTTCGAGTCCAAGTTCGCTGGCTGCCAATTCAATAGCTTCTCTCTCTGTTTTTCCTTCATATTCGTAAGTCATTTTAATACCTCGTATATTTTTGTGTGGTTTCGACTAGCTCAACCACCGCTTATTTTTTATTCTTCTTAGCTTTTGGTGGCAATGTCTTCTGAACAACTTCCGGTTTTTTTACACCGGCATCTGCTCTTTTTTTAGCCATTATTTTATTAATCAAAATCTGCTGACCAACCTGCAGGATATTACTTGTAAGCCAGTAGAGCAAAAGTCCGGATGGAGCGCTATAGAAAATAAAGAAGAACATGAATGGCATACCATATGTCATGAACTTCATTGTTTTTTCTGTCTGGCCATTACCTGTTGTTGGATTTGTTTTTTGAGTAATAATTCCCGAAAGAATCTGAGTTGCTACATAAATAATTGGCAAAAGTCTAAGAGTGTTTCCTAACAAAGGAATATTAAACTTAAAGGTATATACACTGTCGCCTTCTGTCAAATCTGGAATCCAGCCCGGAATAAATGAAGCACCGCGGAATTCAAAGTAGTTATTGAAAAGGTTATACATTGCAATAATTACAAGGAACTGGAAGATCATTGGCAAACATCCCGAAGCCGGATTATAACCTGCTTCCTGATAAAGCTTGCCTGTTTCCTGCTGGAGTTTCTGAGGGTCTCCTTCATATTTTTTCTGAATAGCCTGAAGCTTTGGCTGCAGCTGCTGCATCTTTATAGAGCTTGTAGACTGTTTCATAGAAAG
Source organism: uncultured Treponema sp. (assembly GCA_946535985.1). Taxonomy (GTDB): domain Bacteria; phylum Spirochaetota; class Spirochaetia; order Treponematales; family Treponemataceae; genus Treponema_D. The sequence continues at coordinate 14,935 of CAMNDY010000007.1, forward strand.
AGGGAACATCAATATTCTAAGAATGATTGTAAGAACAATAATACAAATACCCCAGTTTGAAATAACCTTATGAAGAGTTTCAAGACACCACTTTAAGATTGCTTCAAGCCAGCTGAAAAATCCACTGGACTGGAGGGCTTCTGTAATTTTGTATCCGCCAAAGTTCCATGCGTTTTTGTCCGGAGAATTGTAAACTCTAAGGCTCTTTTCTTCGCGGGGACCAAAGTACATGTAGTAGCTGTCCTGAATGTCTGTGCCTGTATAGCTGCGGCGTTCAAACAAAGCCTGAGCATTTGCATAGTCACCAGTTTCAACTTTTGCAGAATAAGTTGGTCTTCCCCAGATAGAAGAATCGGTTGGAATTACAAGTTCAGTAAAATACTTACCTGCAATACCGCCCCAAAGAATTTCTTTTTCGTATTTTTTCTGTACGTTATTTGAAAGAATTGTCTTTTTAACTTTTTTGCCGTTGTAAGCAAGGAACTGTCTGTTTTCATAACGATTCTGTTTTTGATTAAAGCGTGGACCAATTGCCGGAGAAGTTCTTAAAGTATAAGCTGTTCCATTAAAGTCCAGACCCGAAGCATCTTTTCCATGAATCATTATATCAAGCTTGAACATATATTCGTTTGGCTTGAAAGAATATTTTTTTCCGATTGCATAAGAATGAAGCTTGCCGTTTGAATCTTTTATAGAAACATTCTTCTTAAAAAGAATTGTATAGGCATCCGGTTTTTCATAAGAAAAGATTTCGTTGATGATTTGATTTTCGGCGCCACCAATTGCAAGAGCACAGGTTCTGTTTGACTGTGTAACGCTGTCAGAAAGCTGAACAAAATCACCAGTTTCTTTGTCGGAATGTCCAATTAATTTATAGCTTATAATATCTCCGCCCTTTGTTGTAAAAATAACTTCTGCAAGGCCGGTATTAATTGTTATTTTTTCTTCTACAGCAGGAGCCTGACTTTCTGCAGCTTCTGCTTCGTTTTCTGTTTCTTCTTCTGCCTGAGAAAGAAGAGCACTAGTTTCTTCATCAAACAAAGTGTCTGTTAACACTTCTGCCTGATTATTCTGACCATTAGCTGCTGTATCTTCAGCAACAACTTCTACAGAGGTCTGTCCTGCAGCATCTGCTTTGTTAACACCAAAAAGCTTTGGAATTAAAAAGTAAGATCCTACAATTACGAGTGTAGAAAGAACAATGGCCCATATGGTATTCTTGTCCATGTTTTTCTCCTAAATAAGGTAAAGCTAAAAAATGCTGGGCGCATTTTTCTTAACGCTTTGCTATTCATCAACGGCAGCACAGCTGCCTTTCTCAGGTACCGGGTCGTAGCCGCCTTCGTGAAATGGATTACATCTCAAAATTCGTCTGATTGCCATAATAAGACCTTTTCCCGGTCCGTATTTTTGGATTGCTTCCAATGCGTATGCAGAGCAAGTAGGTGTATACCTGCATACCGGCGGAAACAAAGGAGAAATACATTTTTGATAAAAGCGAATTAGTAAACAGAAAAACTTAGTTAAAAAATTTTTTAACCACTTAAACATTATTCTTTTAATAATCCTGCCTTTTGGCACAAACTTCGAAATTGTTCACATCGCGAGCTGAACGAATCATTTCCTGGATATACTAGAAACAACATATCATATCCGGTGTTCAGATGTGATTTTATTAAACGATAGACTTCCCGGCTGTATCTTTTTGATAAGTTCCTTTCGACCGCGTTACCGTAGCCACGAATCAAAGGAAAACCAACTCTGTTCATTTCCAGGTTATTCTCAAGGTAAAACAACTTGGCACCCGGAATACTTATCTTTTTTCCTTTATTGTACAGCTTTTTAAAATCGGCGGGATTTTTTATACGTTCGTCCCGTCTAAAAAATCCCGTTTTTATCAAGACTGTGTCCTTCCCTTAAATTAGTATTTCTTGTGTTCGTCAGAAACAGTGAGCTTTCTGCGGCCCTTTGCTCTTCTTCTAGCAAGAACTTTACGTCCACCCTTAGTAGCCATGCGGGCTCTGAATCCAAATTTTCTATTGCGTTTTACTTTGCTTGGTTGATATGTTCTTTTCATAGAACGCTCCTTTTATATATTAAAAAAATTGTTTTCTTGTTAAAAATCCTTCTGAAACTTGTTCAGAAAAATAGTACTCTAATATATCATTATTTTTTGAAGTTGGTCAACATGTCACCAGGAAGGATTCATGCGCTCCCTGAGCTTGTCGAAGGGTGACCCATTTATCTATTCTTCACCAAAAAACTTCCTTGTTTCCTCTTCGTTCTTACGCATGCGCTCTTCCATTTCTTCCCGGGCTTTTTTAAGGGCTTCTTCGTATACGTCTGTCTCTTTTTTTTCTTTACCCTTTAATCTGAATGCGAGCGACTGCACCTTAAGATCGGGACTTTCCATTGCAAGCCCCTTGATAATAAATTTCTGGTAGAACTTTAAATACTGGATCCAGCCCGGATGATCAGACTCAATTATGAGCACGCCGTTTTTAAGATCTACAACACGGGTATTAGAAGCAAGGCGTTCTCCAAGAGGGATGCGTTTATCTATAAGATCTTCACGTTCAGAATTTTCTGCATTTGATTTTATACGCGAAACAACATTTCGCCAGACAGACGGAAGCTGGCCTTCATCCGATTGCGAAAAAATTCTGCACTGCTCAAGAATGCTTTGCATTGAAACAATATTATCTTCACTCATGCCATTCACCATTCTCTATTTTATAAACTTTTGTGGTATCGTGCATATACCTTTCGTAGGGTTCGCCCGGTAAAAAAGTACAGAAAAGTTGTTCATATTCAGGCAGCATAGCTGTAAGTTTTGCTCGCTTGTCGGGGTCAAGTTCAAGAAGAACGTCATCCATCAAAAGCACGGGTTTCATGCCGGTGGCGCGGGTATAGTAAATAGCTTGAGCAACTCTGAGTAAAAGTGAAATGAGGCGGCACTGTCCTGTAGAAGCCGTCTGTACAAAATTTTGTCCACCTTTCATAAAAAGAATTTTGTCGCGGTGCGGGCCGGCCATTGTTGTTTCCATTGCTTTATCCAAATCGCGTCGTGAAAGCAAAAGATCTAAGATATCCTGCGAAGCAGGAAAAAAATTTTTTTCGGAAAAAGCAGGTGAGTTTTGCACAGAATTATCAACATTTTGTGACTTTGGAAATTTCCAGGAGGGTTCATATACAATATTTACGCCGTCTATTCCTGTAATCTCTTCAAAGATTTTTCCAAAAATCTGGTTAAACTGAAAAATTGCTTTTTTTCTTTTTTGCTGAATCACAAGACCATACTGAGCCAGCTGACTGTCATATACATCAAGCATTTCGTACTGTTTATTTTTTAAAACAAGGTTGCGGCTTTTAAGAACTTTTTTATAATTACGCATGTCATCAATGTAAAGATTGTCATAAAGAGTGAGCGACTGGTCTATAAAAAATCGGCGGCACTCCGGTTCTCCGGTTGCAAACCTCATATCATCATGACAGAACAAAATGCATGGAATTGTATTTATAAGTTCTTTACGGTCCTGAATTTTTTTTCCGTTTTTTTCTATACGCTTTTTTCCATTTTCAAAAATCACGGAAATTTTTTGAGCAGAATCCTGGCCCTTATACATTACGTTTATGCTAAAATCTTTTTCACCCTTTTTTACAATCTGAGCATCCTGGTGTGTTCTAAAACTTATTCCGTAAGCAGCATAGTAAAGAGATTCAAGAATATTACTCTTTCCCTGCCCGTTCTGTCCAACAAAAAAAATCTCTTTGTTAGACAAGTCTAACGTGTCATTTTTAAGATTGCGGAAATTATAAAATGTTTGAAAAAGAAAGGGCATCTCTAACCCTTCAAAGGCATTACAACGTGCTGATAATCACCTGCAGGTTCAGAGCGAATAATTACAGCTTTAGTAACAAGACCTTCGTCTTCGCGGTTTTCATCAACGTTGAATTCAACAACAACATTTTCTGATTCAATAACCTTAAGAGGCTCTGTTACATAAACAAAGTTCATAGCCATTGTAATTGTCTGTCCGTCGTAGCGGCATGGAATCTCTTCTTCTGCAGCACCACTATCTGTTTCCGGCGAAATCAATTTAAGAACTCCAGAACTGATTCTGAAAATTACTCTGTAAATTTCTTTATCTGCCATGATAGTAATACGCTTAAGAGCCGACTCCAAATCTGCCTTGTTAACCTGGAACTTAGTTGTAAGATTTTCAGGAATAACTTTTTTATAGTTAGGGAATCGTCCGTCAATCAAGCTTGAAGAGAATTCAAAATTTGCAAACTTAATGAAAATTGAATTATCAACTACAGCAACATTTACATTGCCTTCGTCAGAAAGATTTTTAAGAACGCATGAAAGAATTTTTGTAGGAATATTTGCCGGTGGAAAATCTGGAACATTTGTTGCAGTTTTAGAAATACATGAAAGTCTGTTTCCGTTTGTTGCAACCATTGTAAGAGTGTCGCCTTCTTTTTCAAAGTAAACACCGGTCATAAAGCTGCGGCTCTTAATATCTTTTACATCTTTGAAAACTGCAAAAATTGTATGACGAATCATCTCTTTAAATTCTTTTGCAGGAAGTTCAAAGAATGGAACGTTTTCTGAAGATCCAAGCTCCGGGAACTTATCGCTGGCCTGACTCTTAAGCTGGAACTTAACACGCTTAGAAATTGGTTTGATTGTTACAGCAATATCTTCTTTGATGAACTCAATATCACCAGAAGGCAAAGAAGAAATAATACTCATGAACTTATCACAGTAAATTGTTGTGCGTCCTTCTTCCTGAATATCAACCGGAATAGTAGTTGTAAATTTTACAGTAGAATCGGTTGCTTTAATTGTGAGCATATTGTTCTCTGCAATAATTAAAATATTAGAAAGAATTGTAACTGGACTTTTGTTAGTTATAATTTCCTGTGCAATAGCAATTTCTTTGATCATTGCATCTCTGTCGAATGTAAATTTCATTTTTTTATTTCTCCTATATGATAGCAAACTTATTTTTGCCACATTTTATACGGTTCTTTATTTATATTATAAATTTATAAATTTAGTAGTAGTAGTATTAAGTTATGTTGATTATGTGTAAAAGTGACTTATCTCTTTATATTATCACAATTTACAAAGTTTATAAAAAGTGATTTTCAATTCACAAGTTATCCACTTTTCCACATCTTTTTTAACATAACTTGATTTATCCACAATTATACAACACTTTTTCAACATTTTAAAGAAAATTGTCGTCATTGCGAATGCTGGTAATGCAATCTATTTCTTATATTCTTTAATTTCCCTCATCATAATATTTATTTTAGCTTCAAGACTTGAATCAAGCTTTATGCTTTCTGCAATTTTGTCATAGGCATGCATAATTGTTGAATGATCCTTTCCGCCAAATTCATTTCCAAGTTCGGAGTAAGAAATTTCTGTAAGCTCACGGGCAATATAAATTGCAACCTGACGAGGGAATACATATTTCTTATCTCGTTTTTTACTCTTAAGATCAGAAATTGAAATTTGATAATTGTCAGCAATAACCTTTTGAATAATGTCCAGAGAAATATTTTGAGCAGAGTTAGAATTCAAAATATCCTTAAGCTGATTTTTGGCCATTTCCAAAGTTGGTTCCTGCTCGATAATATCTGCATAAGCAAGAATCTGTTTTAAAGCAGCTTCAAGCTCGCGGACATTTGTTTCAACATTTTTTGCAATGTAATCAATAATTTCTGCATCTAAAGTTTTGCCTGTCATTTCAAGTTTCTTTTTAAGAATGGCAACACGGGTTTCATAATTTGGAATTGTAATATCAATACACAAGCCGTTTGAAAGTCTGCTTACAAGACGGTCTGTCATATTTTTAATTTCTTTAATTGGACGGTCGCAGGTAAAAACCATTTGAGCCTGTTTTTCGTGAAGGGCATTAAAGGTGTGAAAAAGCTCTTCCTGAATACCTTTTTTATTATCAAGAAAGTGAATGTCATCAAGCAAAAGAACATCAAGGTTACGAAATTTATTTATGAATTGAGTTGTCTTTTTAGATGTTAAAGAGTTTGTAAATTCATTTGTAAAGCTTTCTGCAGAACCGTAATAAATCTTAAGTTTGTCGTCTCCGTTGCTGTAAATGTAGTTACCAATTGCCTGCATAAGGTGAGTTTTTCCAAGGCCGGAACCACCATAAATAAGAATCGGGTTATATAATTTACCGGGATTTTTTGCAACAGCCATAGAAGCTTTATAAGCAAAATTACTGTTGTCGCCAGGAATGAAAGTATCAAAAGTAAAAGTTTCCAGCAGCAAAGAATGCTTTTTAGCTTTAGGAGTTTCGCCTGCTTCTACCTTATTTTTATTTATAGCTTCCTGTTTTGTTTCTTTTGCAGGAGCCTGTTTTTCCGGAATATCATCAATTGTTTTTTCTTTATTTTCTTTGTCTACAAGGCATTTTATTTTTAAATTCTGACCAGTTATTTGTTTAAGTTTCTTCTGCAAAAGATCAAAATATCCTTTGGAAGTAATCATTGTATTCATAAAATCAGACACAACAGACACAGTGATTGTATCAATTGAGTCCTCAACATATTTCATATTAAACCAGAGAGAAAACTCATCTTCGTTGTTTTTTTCTTTGAATTCTTTTTCAAGTTCCTTCATCGCATACTGGAACGCTTCTTTAAATAACTCTTTTGCCATGGGTTTATTATCATCTAGTTATGCAATTTCTTCAAGAGAATTTTCTTATTGTTCTAAAAATTCTTTGTCGGCGGGTCCCAGCGACGGAAAAAAAAGCAAGGTATCCCCCGGCATCCGTGCGACGTCCGGCGTAAACGCGGCCGCCCCACTGCCGGTCCCCCCTTACTTTCTTTTTCCTGCGTCCCACTCGCCAAAGAATTTTTAGAACAGGGCAAATCATTGAAAAAATTGCATAATTCAGATAAAATTGAAGAATTACATCAAATAAAGGAAACAAAAATGTCGGCAGATTACGGTGCAAGTAACATACAGGTTTTAAAGGGACTCGAAGCAGTTCGCAAACGACCTGGTATGTATATTGGTTCTACAGGTCCTCGTGGACTTCATCATCTTGTTTATGAAACAGTAGATAACTCAATTGATGAGGCAATGGCCGGATTCTGTGATACAATTACAGTTGCACTTGAACGAGATGATATTGTTCGTGTTGTAGATAACGGACGTGGTATTCCTGTTGACATTCACCCTACAGAAAAAATCTCTGCCCTTGAACTGGTTTTGACTCGCCTTCATGCCGGTGGTAAATTTGATAAGGGTTCTTATAAAGTTTCCGGTGGTTTGCATGGTGTTGGTGTTTCCTGTGTAAACGCTTTGTCTGATTGGATGGAAGCAACAGTAAAACGCGACGGACACATTTACCAGCAGAAGTACGAACGCGGAGTTCCAAAAACAAAAGTAGAAATTATAGGCGATATTGGTCCGGACGAGCATGGTACAACAATCCGCTGGAAGGCCGATAAAACAATTTTTACAGAAACCACAACTTACGATTACGATGTTCTTAAAGACCGTCTGCGCGAGCTTGCCTTTTTGAATTCCGGTGTTGTAATTATTTTCCGCGATGAACGCCTTGAAAATCCCAAGGAAGAAGTGCTTAAGTTTGAAGGCGGTATAAACGAGTTTGTAAAAGAAATTGACGAAGGAAAAGCTGTTGTTCCTGCCGAACCAATTTACATCAAAGAAGAAAAGGATGATGTAATTACAGAAATTTCCATGCACTATAATTCAGGCTATTCAGAAAATGTACGCACCTTTGTAAACGACATTAACACACGAGACGGTGGTACTCACCTTGAAGGTTTCCGTTCTGCCGTTCGTTTTGTTTTGAATAAATTTTTTGAAGCCAACGAAAAGCTCAAGAAAAATTTGGACAAGGAAGAAAAGCTAACTTACGAAGATTTGAGCAGCGGTCTTACTGCAGTAATTTCTATGAAGGTTCCAGAACCTGAGTTTGAAGGTCAGACAAAGGAAAAACTTGGAAATACAGAAGTCCGCACAATCGTAGATCAGATTGTAAAAGAAAAGCTCACAATATATTTTGAACAGAATCCTGCTACACTCGAAGCAATTTTGAAGAAGGCCATTGATGAAGCCAAGGCTCGTATTGCAGCCCGCAAGGCAAAAGACAATATGCGCAAAAAGACCATGAGTGATGGTTTTGGTTTGCCTGAAAAATTGTCTGACTGTTCAATGAAAAATCCTGAACTTTGCGAAGTATACATAGTCGAAGGAGACTCTGCCGGTGGTTCTGCAAAGAAAGGCCGCGACCCTAAGACACAGGCAATTCTCCCTCTTTGGGGAAAGATGCTCAACGTAGAAAAAGTTCGCCCTGAAAAGGTAATGAACAACGATAAACTTGAGCCTGTAATTGCTTCACTTGGTGCCGGCTTTGGAAAAGACTTTAACATTGATAAATTACGCTATCATAAAATCATCATCATGGCCGATGCCGATGTCGACGGTTCGCACATCCGTACACTGCTTTTGACTTTCTTCTTCCGCTACATGCCTCAGATTATTGAGCACGGTTATGTTTATCTTGCCATGCCTCCACTGTTTAAGGTACAGCTTGGAAAGAAAGATCCTGTTTACTGTTACAGCGATGCAGAACGTGATGCCGCCCTTGAAGCTCTTGGTGACCAGCGCGATAAAGCCGATGTTCAGCGCTACAAAGGTCTTGGTGAAATGGACGGAAAGCAGCTTTGGGAAACAACTATGGACCCTGCCCACCGTAAAATGCGCGTAGTTACAATCCCAGATGCCATGGCCGCCGACAGAATCTTCAGCGTATGTATGGGCGAAGAAGTAGAACCTCGCCGCCGCTTCATCGAAGAAAATTCCAGCTACGCTAATTTGGATATTTAATCCTCGGGGTCAAATAATGCTTTTTAAATCAGAACTCTATTCAATCGAATATGATGAAAAAAGCAAATCTCTTGTTCAAACTATAAACGAAGCCCTTAATCAAAATTTCAAACGTATTCTGGATTTTTGGGAAATTCAAAAGCTCGAAAACTATGTAGAAATCCGGATTTTTTCTGATCTTGAAGAGTGGAAAAAATTTTACGAAAGTTTTGAAAGAGGTCCTTATCAGGATTATATTATTGGCTGTGCTGATGGTTCCAAAATTTATGTACTTGCTTATGATGAATACAAAAAAACAAATGTGCACAAAAATGATACCGTTGAGGATTTCCAGAAAATTATAGTTCATGAATTTGTTCACATTTGTCAGAATCAGATTTCTACACCTGAATCAACAACTTCTTTTATCATGGGTGAAGGACTTGCTACTTATCTTGCTGACCAGCCTTATAATCATGATATAAAAATTGATTATCCTAAAGAAGATATTTTCAATTTTGAAAAATTATTTACACTTACAAATGATTTGTATTCTTTCGCTCAAAAGATTGTCCGAAAAATAGCCGAACAGGTTTCACGTGAAAAACTAATAGAATATTCTTTAGATTACACAAAACTGTATAATGATTGGGAAAGCTTAGGATTTTCGGAATAAAAATTTTTCATAAACTAAAGGAGAAATCATATGTCAAAAATAATTTTACCAACTCTGGAAACCGAACGCCTAATTCTCCGCCCACTTACTATTACCGACCGCGATGCCATCTTTAAGTGGACCGGTGACCCTCGCGTAAACAAATATATGATTTACCCTTTATACAAAAAAGCAGAAGAAGTTGTTGATTGGGTCAGCACCTTGTACGAAGACGAAAAAAAGCTTGATTATGGATTTGTATTAAAAGAGACAGGTCAGCTCATTGGCAGTGGCGGCCTTTATTATCACGACGATATTGATGTATGGAGTGTAGGCTACAACCTTGCCTACGACTACTGGCACAAGGGCTACACCCCCGAAGCAATCAAACGCATTATAGAATATGCCCAGGAAAAATACGGAGTTCATGTAATTGCCGGTACCTTTGCAATAGGAAACGAAGGTTCCCGCCGCGTCATGGAAAAGCTAGGCATGACTTTTTATAAAGACACAGAATACACCAAGCTCGACGGAAGCGAGACTTTTAAGGCAAAGACTTTTCACAAGGTGTTTTAATTTTCAACAATAGAGTTTTTATGTGGTCACGCAATAAATAAAAGAGGATCTGAAACATCTTCCCCTTTTTCATAAATAACATAAGGATCAATGTCTATACAGTTTGTTTTGTCGTAAGTGCCATCTAAAGTCCAGGCAAGAGTTCCATTAAGTACAGTACAATTGTTTTTATAAAAATCAATATCCTTCAGGCATTCAAAAACGCCTTCTCCAACAAGATGAGAAACATCATATTTTTTTACAGCACCATCAACAAAGTAGACAATAACTTTATAATTGTCCTGTGGAATTACCTGAACTACTTCCATATGGAACCTCTATTTCAAAGGCATAATTTTTTGAGGAAGCTGTTTTTGTTTAGCTTTCTCCCAATTTGAATTAAGTTCGTCTTTATGAAGTTCACTCCAAGCAAGAACAAGTTTTAATTTATTTGAAGGTAACGCTCCTTTTAAAACACAAGAATTGTTTATATCAACCAACGCTTCTGCTTCCCCATATTTTGCATGAAAATGTGGAGGAAGATGATCATCGAAATAAAAACAAATTTCAATTCCTTCAAACTCACTTACTATTGGCATTTGAACCTCTCTTGTTATAATTTTACGAGCAAAGATTAAAATGTGCAAGTTATTAATTATTCAAATTCCCGTAAAACTTCATTTACATAATTTCGTACATCTGCAGCTATTGCTGATTTTAATTTGGCTGTGTTTTCTTTGTTTTTCTTGAAAGACTCACCTATTGGCATAAAAAGTTTTACTACGTCTATTTCCAGGGCTTCGGTGATTTGGGAGAGGGTTTTTTCTTCTGGATATGAATGAGCAAGTTCAATACTTTTAATAGTTGCTTCAGAAAGATTTGATTTTTCTGCTAATTCAAACTGAGTTAATTTTTTCTGTTTACGAATTGTACGAATGTTTTCTGCTACACGCATTCGTATTTCAAAATCCTGCATATAAAGTATTTTCAAGCAAAATTTTAGAATATTACATAGATACAATATAAATAAAAAGACAAAAAGTATATTTAAGCTATACAAAAAGGGATATTAGTTTTATACTATTTTATAAAATGTGTATTTCACATATAAAAGGAGTAGAATATGAAAACAAAGAAAATTGTTTCCGGAATTATCATAACACTTATGATAATTTCTCTGTTTAGTAGTTGTGTTACTTCAACACGAGTTAACATAAATACTGATGTTGATGGAGCTACAGTTTATATTGATGGTCAAGAAGTAGGAACTACACCAACACAAGTATCCTTAAGCAATGCTATATGGGAAAATCCAGATGTAGTTATAAAAAAAGAAGGATACAAAGATCTTCATACAGATTTAAAAAAGGAAGTAAAAGGAGTTAATCTCGTATGTGGTATTCTTATTTGGTATCCATCACTTTTATGGTGTTATGGTCCTAAAAGTAATCAAAATTATATTTTGATACTTGAAAATTAATGAAAAAAAAATATATTTTTTTAATTCTCATCTTTTGTTCATTTTTTGTTTTTTCTTGTAAACAGCAAATTAAAATAACGGGAGAATGGGAAAATAATGATAGGGTTCTTAAATTTGATGAATACGGAAATTTTCAAATCAAATATAAGAATCCTACTAAAATAAAATCTATTTCTGGTATTACTGCGATTAAAAAAAATATTTTAGTTTTGATTTTTGAAGAATACGAAACAACAGATGGTATCCAAGGATTTACAGATACAACCGACTTAGCAGGATATAAGGAAGTTCTACAGATATCAATAACAGATGAAGTTTTATATACAAAAATACTTGCTTCAGGAAAAGAATATAAATACCAGAAAATAAAATAATTTCGTGCGTTAGGGATTGTAGCACCTGCCGTCAGGCAGTCCCGAAGGGATGAGCCGCGGTAGACGGCGAAGTGCGAAAAGCCCGACCTATGTGGTGGTTGAGCCTGTCGAAACCACCACATAGGGAACGCCCAAATTTTTTTAAATAATCCCCAGCGGAATCAAAACAGCCAGCAGTACTGCTACACTCGCCCACTCTATGATTAAAAAGCGGGTACGTTTTGAGGCAGGCATGTCAGGAACATAATTGCTTGCAAGGAAAAATGGCACGTAGGTTGTGATGAAAACCGGAAGGACGCCCCACCATTTGTAAACCCAGATAAAAGAATGATTTGAAGTTGCGGCAAGGAAAGATTCAAAGAGGGCAAAGAGCAAAGCCATTTCAAGAGCAACGACTAACTTGCAGCTTATTCCTTTTTTTCCGTCTTTGGCAAAGTAGCGTTTAGTACGGTCCTGGGGCATCATCTTAAATGAAATAATTCCGGCCAGAGAGAACATCATCGAAAGCTCCCAGCACACACCTACAAGCAGAATAAAGGTTGTAGACTCATTACTTACAGACCAAAGCGGATAGCCTGCAAAATGACCAATGATTGCGTTTGCAATTTCGTAGAGCCAGTGAACGCCATAAAGGGCCAGACCTGCAAAAACTGTTTCATAATTTTTTTTGTGAATCTCTGTCCAGTAAACGTAAAAGACTACTGCCAGAATAAAAATGAAAGTCCAGTTAAAATTTTCGGTGCTTCGAACACGGATGGCTTGAACCAGTTGTTTGGAAAGCTCAGAGCCGTCTCCCCAGAATTTGAACATAATTATTCCTCCTTTTTTTTTTATTATTTTAGGATAACATGAAAGAATGAATACCGCCATAAAAAATTCACAAGAAATTCTTTTGGCTCTCAAGCAGCAGCTGGCTTTTGATTTTAATTGCCGCCCTGAGAATTTTGACAAAGAAGAAAATATTATCACCTTACCCGCTTTGAATGAAAAACGCCGGGTCTTTTCTAAAGAGACTTTCTTTTTGCAGATGGCAACTCTTGGAAACAACGCTGTAATTTCTGCTGATCAGAAAATTCATCCCTGGCTTGCAGAATGGGTTAAGGGTAAAACCGGCTTTTGGCTTTTTGAGCAGCATAATTATTTTGAACTGAATGACAAGCTTCGCGAGTTTGGATATAAGCTTAATCTTACACATCATATGTTTTTGCCTGTGCCGGAGCTTGTTGAAGTTGCGCCGGACTTTGAATACAAATTTATTGAAACCGCCCAAATTATGCAGTATTATGGCAGCCCGGAATTTCCCAATGCAATCTGCAGCGAGTTTAAACCTGAACGCCCGGATGTGTTGGCAGTGCTGGCAATGAACGGAGAAAAGATTATGGGCATGGCAGGATGTTCTGCAGACAGTCCTGAGCTCTGGCAGATTGGCATTGATGTTTTACCTGAATACCGTAGACGTGGAATAGGAACTGCACTTGTAAAATTGCTTAGAAACGAAACCTTCCGCCGCGGGGCAATTCCTTATTACGGTACCAGTCTTTCCAATCTGCGTTCCTGGAAGATAGCACTTGCCTCCGGCTTTAAACCCGCCTGGGTAGAATGTGAAGCAAGCAGAATCGAAAAGAATGTATTTGAAAAATAAATTAAAACCGTGGTCCCTGAGCCTGTCGAAGGGCCGCCTTTAGAATACATAAAATTACTTAGGAGTTCCGCATGAAATACTTTAGAATCCACACCTCCGACATAGCCTGGCTTACCAAAAAGCCGCGAGGAATTTTTACAACCGTAGGCAAACTTGTAGATGCCAAAACTCTCACAGAAGAAGACACTGCCGAATACTGGAAGCAGCGCGAATATTTTGAAAAGGTTCTTCCTGTTCCGCCATTTTATGAAAAAGGAAATCCAGACCATGCTGTTACCTGGTTTAAGGATACCCCTCAAGGTCAGGACATCTGGAACCAACTTACTTTTTACCGTGAAATGTGTTCCAAGTACGGAGTCAAGCTCTATAAAACCGAATGCACTACCCTTCCCGGCCAGGTTATCTACGAAGATGAATTTCAGATTGCAGTTATAAATGAGTCGGAAGAGTTGGATGTAAAGATATCAGAAATATAAAAAATCCTCACAACTACCACTCGTTAGTTACGCCAACCTAAAGACTAAAATCAAAAAATTTTGTATAATAGTATAATTATATAAATTTCATAGGGAAAACAAAAATGGAAGAAATCAAAACTGCCGAAGGTGGCTCTCTCATAAAAATTCCGATTGAAGACGAAGTTAAACAGGCCTATATTGACTATTCAATGTCTGTAATTGTACAGCGTGCCCTGCCTGATGTTCGTGACGGTCTTAAGCCGGTTCATCGCCGAATTATGTACGCTATGGATACACTTCATCTTGCAAGCGGTGGAAAAACAAAAAAATGTGCTACTATCGTCGGTGAAGTTTTGGGACACTACCATCCACATGGTGACGCTTCTGTTTATGATGCTTTGGTTCGTCTTGGTCAGGATTTTGCCCAGCGCTATACAACAGTAACTCCTCAGGGAAACTTTGGTACAATTGCCGGTGACCCTCCTGCAGCTTACCGATACACAGAAGCAAAGATGTCTAAGATCACCGAAGAGATGACCAGCGACATCAACAAAAATACTGTAGACATGGTCCGCAACTTTGATGATACCTGCGATGAGCCTGCAGTGCTTCCTTCTAAATTTCCATTCCTGCTTTGTAACGGTACTACCGGTATTGCCGTTGGTATGGCTACAAACATGCCTACCCATAACCTCCGCGAAGTAGCCGACGCTATCTGTGCTTACATTGATAATAAAGAAATCACAGTCGAAGAACTGATGCACTATATAAAGGGACCAGACTTCCCTACAGGCGGAATTATTTACGGTACAAGCGGAATTAAAAAAGCTTACACTACCGGACGAGGAAAAATCGTAATCCGTTCTAAGTTCACAATTGAAACAGATAAACGCGGAAAAGAATCAATCGTATTTACAGAAGTTCCTTACGGCGTAAATACTACAAATATTATCCGCCGCATTAAAGAGCTTGTTCGTGATAAGCAGATTGACGGTGTTGTAAATGCAAACGATGAATCTTCTGATCGTTCCGGTATGCGTCTTGTTGTTGATCTTAAAAAGGGCGCAATTACAAAAATTGTTTTGAACCAGCTTTTTGCAAAGACAGATTTGCAGTCAAATTTTGGTGTTATAAATCTGGCACTTGTTCCACAGGTTAAGGAAGGGGCTCCTCGTTATGATGAACCAGGAATGCTTACACTTGCTCCAACTTATCTTAAGCCGGAAGTTCTTACACTCAAACAGCTTATTCAGCACTTTGTAAATCATCGTGATGAAGTTATTACCCGCCGCACAATTTATGACTTGAAGGTGGCAAAACACCGCATGCATATTTTGGAAGCTCTGATTACTGCAATCAATAACATTGATGAAGTTATCCAGATTATCAAATCTTCTGAAAATACAGAAGATGCAAAACTCAAACTCGAAAAGCGCTTTAACTTTGATGACGAACAGGCTCAGGCAATTGTTGATATGCAGCTCAAGCGTCTTACACACCTGCTCATTGAAGATTTGCAGAAAGAGATTAAAGAGCTTCAGGCTTTGATTGATTATCTGGAAGGTTTGTTAGCCGACCATAACAAGATTCTTAATCTGATTAAAGATGAAACCCGCAGCCTTGCAGAAAAGTATGGTGATGACCGCCGTACCGAAATTGTTGCAAACGAAGTTGAACAGATTAATGTTGAAGACATGATCAAAGACGAGGATATGGTTGTAATGATCAGCCGCATGGGTTATATCAAGCGTGTTCCTGTTACAAAGTATAAGAAGCAGGGAAGGGGAGGAACCGGAAGCAGTGGAACCAACCTTCTTGATGATGACTATGTAAATCAGCTCTTTATTGGTTCTACCAAGGAGCATTTGTTATTCATAACTAACTTAGGACGTGCTTACTGGATGAAGATTCACGAAATCCCGGAAAGTGAAAAAACTGCCCGTGGAGCTCATATTAAGGGCTTGCTGCAAGTTGGCCCTGATGAAGAAATTACAACCGTTGTTTCGCTCAAAGAATTCTCTGATGATATGTACCTCTTTATGACTACAGCACAGGGTATTGTAAAGAAGGTTCGTTCTACAGAATTCCAGAATGCCAAGACACGCGGAATTATTGGAATTAAGCTTAATGACGGAGATAAGCTCATTAGTGCAATTCAGACAACTGGTGATGCTGATATTATGCTTGTTTCACGTCGTGGTAAAGCGCTGCGTTTCAAAGAAGATTCTGTACGCCTTATGGGACGTGCAAGCTGCGGTATAAAGGGAATGAAGCTTAGCGAAGGCGATGAGATTGCTTCTGCAGTTAAAGTTGAATCAGATTCAAACATGATTCTTATTACAGAGAAGGGTGTTGGAAAACGTATTTCTTTCGATCTTTATTCTGTACATGGCCGAGGAACTGGTGGTCAGAGAATATTTGGAAATACAGAAGCCAAGGGTGAAATTATTGGTGCCCTAAATGTTAAGGATTCCGACGAAGTTGTTTGTATGACTAGCCAGGGAAAAACCTTACGCTTTAAGGCAACTGATATTAAAGAGCAGGGCGCCGGAGCTTCCGGTGTAAACGTTGTTCGTGTTACCGAGCCAGATTACATCGTAGGTCTTGATAAGGTTCAGGATAAGGATGATGAGTAATAAAATCGCTACGCGATTTTTACGAGTTTACTCTTGCTCGCAAAAGGCTCGCATTTTTGCTGCGCAAAAACCGAGAAAACTCTAAGGCCGCTGGTGATCGATGAATAAAAAAGGCTGTTCGAATGAACAGCCTTTTACATTTAACAAAGAATATTACTTATAACGTACAGCAAGGGCTGTTGTTGTGTAAGTTCCCTTTTGAAAGAACAGGAATCTTGTTCCTTCAAAATCAACTGTAACATTTACCACATCGTTAGCAGTTGGATATTCTTTTTGTGCTTCTTCTAGAATTTTATAATAAAGTCCATAATTTTTTGCTTTTCCAAAAGAAAAGAACACAATACGAAAATCTGTATCAACCATTTTTACGCGACCAAGTACTTCATAGTTTGATAAGGTTAATGGAATATCTACAATTCCATCTCGTTGTAAAGGTGTTGCAGATTTACAAGATGCAAGTAAAAACAAAGCTGTACAAAGCGAAAGTACAAAAAATACTTTTGCAGTTTTCATAATAAATTCCTCCTGATTTCAGTTTAGTATGAAAATCTATACATTGTCAATTAACGAATGATAGTTAGATAAAATTTAAACTAACGACTGTTAGTTAGAAAATAATTTAAATTATTGTTGACAAAATAATAATTATGGACAATAATGAAGTATAAGAAAAGGGAGAACTATTACAAAATAGTTTAGGGGTTCTATATCATCATTAGGCAAGAAAACCAGCTGGATTTTTTCAGCTGGTTTTTTTATTTAACTCATCAGGTCAAAAGTTATCCACATCTTATGCACACTGTGGATAACTATCGGTTAGAAGTTAGTTTCACGTGAAACTGTCTTTACTGATAATAATGAAATATGAAAAAACATCTGGCTCTCCTTGGGGAAGTTTCTGGACTCTATAGTTTTTAGAGCTGCTCGGATTGATGTTTCACATGAAACATTGTTTGAGCGGAAAAACAGAAAGAAAATAGGATCTATCAGGTTTGCATACGAATGAATAAGGAAAAGAGTCTTTTGGATTTGTTTCATGTGAAACAAAGGTTCGTTATCCAGATGTAGTGTTTCATGTAAAACAAAGCAGGATTCTTTGGTAGTGAAGGTTTTTTTGAAATGAATGTTTCACATGAAACGGAAAAGGATTTTTCAAAAAAGCTTATAGCGTTTGTGTTTCACATGAAACAATCAGGTTGAAAAGGGAAGGGGGAGAAAGTGTTTCATGTGAAACATATGCTGAAGTGTTTGTAGAGTAGGTTAGTATTGAAGGTGTTTATTTTTTTTTGTTGTTGTAAAAATGTTTCATGTGAAACGTTGTTGGTTTTTAAGATCTTTATTTTGGTTTCATGTGAAACTTTTTGTATAAATAAGAAGTTGTGAAGAGTAAAGTTATCCACAATATGCACCGAGTTATCCACAATGAAAAAATAACGACTGTTTGTTAGTTTAAAGAATAACGAACGGTCGTATATAAAGACGCAGTTGATTTTTTATTTTCTACAAGATAAAGTTCTTGTGAGGCATGAAAATCATTTTTTTAAAGAATAAATACAAAAAAATAGCGAGAAGTCGAATTTCAGATTACAAAAAGGCTCTACACTGCTGCCGCATAAGCGGCAACGTATATAATCAAGGCAGTGTAGCGCATAGGCGGTGAACCGCCGGTTTTGGAATATGAAATTCGGCTGGTAGCTATTTTTTTTATATTTGAATTTATATATAATTAATTTTCATTCTTATGAGGATAAATAATATGAATAATATCGAAATTCGTTCTGTAAAACCAAAAGATGCCAAAGATCTTCTGAAAATCTATTCTTATTACGTAGAAAACACTGCAATCAGCTTTGAATATGTAACTCCTTCTGTAAAAGAGTTCAAAAAGCGCATAAAAACAATTACAAAGCGATTTCCTTATATCTGTCTGGTAAAAGAAGGTCAGATTAAAGGTTATGCTTATGCAAATACCTTCCATGCCCGAAAAGCCTATAACTGGTCGGTTGAACTTTCCATTTATGTTGATAAAGACTGCAGAAAGTGTGGTTATGGCCGAATCTTGTATACAGAACTTGAAAAACAGTTAAAATCCCGGGGTTTTAGAAATATGTATGCCGGTATTGCAACACCTTTGCAGGAAGATGAATATCTTGATTTTTCAAGCCATAAATTCCACGAAAAGATGGGTTTTGTAAAGGTTGCAGAGTTCCATGGCTGCGGAATAAAGTTTGATCGTGTTTATAATTTGATTTATGTAGAAAAGGTGTTATCTTAATTCTTTAGAATCAGAACCAATTATATGTTGAGAAAGGCTGTTGTTAAGTTTTAATACCTTTTCGTAGTCTTCTTTTACTTGTTCTATAAAAATATAGTCTGGATGCTTGTTTATGATGTAATTAAAGCATTTTGAAGCATTATACAGGTGCTGCATAGCTTCCAGAAGATTTGAATTGTCGTTAGGGTTATAACCTGTATTTTTAAGATATGAATCTTCGAAATTTCCATATGTCATGACAATTCTGCCTGTATCATATTCTGTTACGCCCATATGCATTATATATTCAAGATAATCTGTGTATTCTTTCACACGTCCGTAGTAATCTGTGAATGAATATACTTTTTTGGCTGTAGGTTGCTCGGTTTTGGACTTGTTTTCATCTATCTGGACTTCTTTTACGTTTGTTTTGCCCTGAGAATATGTTTTGTTGATAATAATCATGTATTCGTTGTATTTCTGTTTTAATTCTGCAGGAGCGGTGTCCGGATGGTATTTTTTTACGAGATTTACATATTCTTTTTTGATTTCTGATAAATTGCCGGAGTTTTTGATTATCTGGAGAAAATTGGAAAGGTCGGATTTGAATTGGGTGGCTTGGTCCATAAAATATTAATAAGGCGGCCCTTCGACCAGCTCAGGGACCCCGGTTTTTACTAAAGGACCCCACGTTTCTGTTTGCGTGGTCCCTGGGTTTTGTTCCGATGTGGTCCCTGAGCTTGTCGAAGGGCTTTGTTTTTGTTTAGAAACACCTCATCAGGTCTTCAATTGTTTCTCTGCGGCGGATTTGTTTTACTTTTCCGTCGGAAGAAATAAGAACTTCGGCTGGGCGAGGGCGAGAGTTGTAGCTTGAACACATTGAGAATCCGTATGCTCCTGCATCAAGGATACATGCTAAATCTCCGTGTTGTGCTGCAGGTAAAAGTCTGTCTTTTGCAAGAATATCACCTGATTCGCAGATATTTCCTGTTACAGTCTGTTCAAGCATATCTGAACCGCTGTGTGGAATAACTTTTCCGTCACGGATGATTTCTATATCGTGCCAGCTGTCGTACATGCTTGGGCGTACAAGAACGTTCATTCCAACATCTGTTCCAACAAAAGTCTTTCCGTTGTTGTGTTTTACTGCGTGAACGCGGCCCAAAAGAACGCTGCCTTCTGCAACACAGAAACGGCCTGGTTCTGACTTAAATAATGGGATTTTATTAGGAATTCCGCTTTTTGTAGGAAGCTTTGTATAAGTTTCTACAAAATCAGTCAGAATTGGCTCAAGGCGCTTTTTAAAATCTTCCATAGGGAAATCTTTTTCATCATCAAGCTTGTGGTATGGAATTCCGTAACCACCGCCAAAATCAATGAATTCAAGGTTTTCAAACTGATCTGCAATGCGCAAAAGGTTTGTAACTGCATCAAGATATGGTTGAGGATCCATAAAAAGCGAACCGATGTGCTGGTTTATTCCGGCAATCTTAAGTTCATATTTCTGGGCAATTTCAAAGATTTTTGGAATAAATTCTTCGGAAATACCAAACTTTGTTTTCTTTCCTCCTGTTACAACTTTTTCGTGATGTCCGGCACCAACGCCCGGGTTAATGCGGACTGCACACTTTCTGTCTGCAGGAGCAATATTTAAGTCGCAGAATACCTGTCCTATTAATTCCAGCTGTTCAAGACTGTCTAGACTGGTTATTACATGATTTTCAATAGCGAACTTAAATTCTTCGGGTGCTACGTTGTTTGGAACAAAGAATATGCGCTCTGCAGGGAATCCTGCCTTAAAAAGCATCTGAATTTCTCCGACACTCATTGCATCGCAGTTTATGCCTTCTTCAAGCGCGATTTTTAAGATATGAATGTTTGTATTAGCTTTTACGGAATAATTGGCAGTATACGGGTATTTTGTAATTACCTGTGATACTGCATGCATACGATTGCGAAGAATATCTTCGTTGTATACATAAAGTGGCGTTCCATAATTCATTACGATTTCTTCTGGGTTGTTTCCCTTAAAAAAATCTACTGTATTAATAAATGATTCCATTTTTTTCTCCTAAAGCATATGTGCTCTAATCTCATCCCCGCTGAGTGGGCTCAAATAAGCCGGTGCAATATCAAATACGGTCTTGCAGCCAATAGCACCTTCTTTGTTCAAACGATAGATTGCGCGGGCATAGGCAACAAGAACGCTTGAAGTAAAGGCTGGGTTTGAATCGAGCTTGAGACTATATTCGATGATGTTGTTGTATTCGTCGTTCCAACCTGTCTTGCCTGAACGGAAAACAAAGCCTCCGTGAGGGATTTCGGCATGGTCACGCTTGAGTTCTTCCTCTGTGATAAAGTGAACTGTTGTATCGTAATCGGCAAAATAGTTTGGCATTTCTTTGATTTCTTTTTCGATACGGGCCTTATCGGCACCTTCTTCGGCTACAACAAAGCATTCGCGGGTGTGCTTCTGGCGGGTTGTAAGTTCAGGATTTTTACCGGCACGAACTGCTTCCAATGCTGCTGGAACAGGTATTGTATACTGCTTTCCATCCTTTACACCTTCTATGCGGCGGATTGCATCTGAGTGCCCTTGGCTTACACCCTTACCCCAAAATGTATAATCAGCTCCACCTGGGAGAAGGCTGTTTCCGTATAGGCGCATAAGAGAGAAAAGTCCAGGATCCCAGCCGCAGGAAATAAGGGCTGTGTGTCCGTTATCTTTGGCTGATTTATCTACATTTGCAAAGTGCTGTGGGATTTTGGCATGGGTGTCAAAGCTGTCTACTACGTTAAAATATTTTGCATATTCTGGTGTCTGTTCAGGCAGGTCTGTAGCACTACCGCCGCACAAAATCAGAACGTCAATTTCGTCTTTGTGGGCAAGAATATCCTTTACATTATAAACAGGAACTCCTGTTGTAAGAACCTTTACTGTAGACGGATCACGTCTTGTAAATACTGCTGTAAGCTGGGTGTCCGGGTTGTGCTTGATTGCACATTCAATTCCCTTGCCTAAGTTTCCATAACCTAAAATTGCGATTTTCATTTTTATATACTCCTTAACTAACGCTCGTTAGTTTTATTCCTGACTTAAAAGAACTATTTTGTTTTTAAGGGCTTCCTTCATTACGGTTACAAGATTTTTCTGTCCTGAATACAAACATGAATCATCATCGCTGCCGGTAAGTTCGCCTGTCATTACATATGTTGAATCAATGATTACACGTAACTGTCCAGGTTCAGGATCTGTATGATAAATAATTGCTCCATCCAGGTTGTAGTTGCTGTCTGTCATGATTACAACTTTTTTACCGTTATTTATAAGTTCGGTAAGCTCTTCTTCGTAAGCATCTACGATTCTTACCGAAGCAGAAATGTAAAGTCGTAGTCTTGTTTCTTTTATCATATCCAAAAGCTTGTTCTGAATATTTTTGGATCCAATGATTGTTATATAGCCGTCTGTTTCAATCTGCTTTTGTGGAGCGTGTTCTTTAATATAGTCTGCTTTTTGCTGAAGATCTTTTAGAACGTTGCTTGTAAAAGTTTTAACATCAACCGGAAGATATTTTGTGGAATCTCCCTGGATTAAATAAGCGGCACCTTTGTCTGTAAGGTTTGATAAAGCAGCATAAACGTTTGAACGAGATATACCTGTTTCTTTAGAAACCTCGTAGCCTGTCATTTCTCCGTGCGAAAGAAGGGTTGTATAAATTACAGCTTCCTGACGAGTAAGACCAAAGAATGTTAAATCATCGGTAAACTGAAGATTTTGCATTTGCAACCTCCTGATTTTTTGAATTTTTCATGTTTAGTAGTACTGTTTAATACTACTTACAAGGGTTAATATACAGAATTTGTATATATTTGTCAAATTTAATTAGTTAAAAATTCAATTTGTATAATTATAAAATAGTTATATAATGATTTACTCATTTAATTTTGGAAAGGAAAAATTTATGTCATTACAAGCTCCTTCAAAAATCACTGATAATAATAAGCGATTTGATAATTTTGCTGATGGTAAAGTGTTTACAGGAAAAAAATCGGGACGTCTTCCTGCAATGGGTTGGAACAGCTGGAATGCTTTTGGCAGCGGTAATACAGAAGCATTGACTCGTGCCATGGCTGATAAAATTATTGAGCTTGGTCTTGATAAGCTTGGTTATAAATATCTTGTTCTTGATGATGGTTGTTATAAAAGCGAACGTGTTGACGGAAAGCTTAGTAATGAGCCGGTTAAGTTTCCGGGTGGATTTAAGACTCTTTCGGATTATGTTCATTCTAAAGGTTTGAAGTTTGGAATGTATAATGATATTGGAACAAATCTTTGTGCGGGAGCTGCTGTAGGAACCTGCGGGCATGAGGATATTGATGCTCAGTCTTATATAGACTGGGGTGTTGATTTTTTGAAAATCGATAACTGTTATTATCTTTGGGATAATGCCACTTTTTCAAATCCGGAAAATGCCCGCTTTGTTTTTGCGCCAAAAATTAAAAGTGTGATTGTTGATGGTAAAAAACTTAGCGCAGTTGGGGATGGCATTTTGACAGGAGCCAGTGTAAAGGTTGATGAAAAAGGAAACTTTGTTTATGGAATCGGAACGTTAGACGGAACTAACACCGGAACTTCTCCTGTTGGGCTTCGCAGTGGTGAATTGATTTTTGAAGTAGATTCTGCTAGTGAAAAGTCTGTTGAATTACAGGTAGAGTATGCCAGCGGACGTGAAGTTGGAATTGGTGAATGGCTGCAGCTTGCTGTAGGTGAAGGAAATGCTGCAGAATATTTTTATGATGATTTATTGCCTGTAACTTCTGACAAAGATACTTTTGTTTTGAGCGCGCCTATTAGTATTCGTTTGCGAGCCGGTAAAAATAAAATAAGAATTATGAATCATCGCCGTCAGGAAAACACGCTTGATTCTTATGCTGCAATGTTAGAGGGTCTTAACAAAGCAAAGCCTGATCATGAAGTTGTTCTTTCAATGTGTGAATGGGGAAAAACTCATCCGCAGAACTGGGCCTATAAGGTAGGTGACTCCTGGCGTATTTTGAATGATATTACTTTTAGGGTAGGCAGTGACGGAAACCCTGGTTTTGGTGCCTGGGCAGATCCTGGAACACCAAGTGTAACTTCGCAATATAATAAAGCTGTTGTTATGGATGTGTTTGC
Organism: uncultured Treponema sp.; assembly: GCA_946535985.1. Taxonomy (GTDB): domain Bacteria; phylum Spirochaetota; class Spirochaetia; order Treponematales; family Treponemataceae; genus Treponema_D. The sequence goes on from CAMNDY010000007.1 coordinate 39,049, forward strand.
CGGACTGGACAAGGGCTGGAATGATCCTGATATGCTTATGATTGGAATGGATGGTTTAAACCTTGTTCAAAATAAAACTCATTTTACCATGTGGTGTATGATGAATTCTCCGCTCATGCTGGGACTGGATTTAAGGCGGGTGAGCCTTGGCGATGAGCTTTATAAAATAATTGCAAACCGCGATTTGATTGCTTTGAACCAGGATGCTCTTGGTGTGCAGGCAAAAAGAATTTTTACAACAGCGGATTGTGGCAGCGAGTCTCCAGACAAAGCATACATCGAAGATATAAATCGAATTGATGTTCTTGCCAAACCGCTTGCAGACGGAAATATAGCCTTGAGTTTTATTAATGTAAGCGAGGAAAATTGGACAGGTAATATTAGTGTTTCTGTGAAACAAATTGAAAAAGCTTTTGGTAAAAAGTTAGTTAGTTCTAACAAATTTCAGGTTCGAGATTTGTGGAGCGGTGAGACTTGGGAAAATGAGAGTGGGGTTTTTGAAATTTCTGAGCTTGGGGCTTGTGATAATTTTACGATAAGAATAAGTCCTTTTTAATTAGAAATTGTCGGGTCAAGCCCGACAATGACACGGCTTTTTCCAAGCCCGATGCTAAAGAGAACTTTTTTGTCATTACCGGGTTTGACCCGGTAATCTGTTAGTAAAATGAATATTTCAATAAAAAAATTTATAAAATTACTAGCTTCCTCTTATCCACAAGTATTACCCGCAGACCAGGCTAACTTACTGCTCTATGCCCACACCCGTGGCTGGCTAGAAGATCAGGACGAACGCTTTTGTGACAAAAATTTAAACCGCCAGACAGCTGCCAGAATCCTGCATCAGTTTATGAAAATTGAGCTTAAAGTGCCTGACCTGCAGGATATTTCGCCTGCCAATGTTCTTGCAGATTTATATACCTGTCATACTTGTGTAAATCATATTGCCCAGATTTACCTACGGGGTATTATGGGGACACAAACGGTTGAACGGGACGGGGTGGAGTATAAAATATTTAATCAGGTAGAACTTGTTTCGGAAGAAGAAGGTAAATTTTTTATTGAAAAAATAAAAGCAGGCGTTGCGGGCGGCGTTTGAGCCCGCAGAGGGGGTAGCAGAAGACCGCGGAGCGGGCTGGCGCGAGGGGGAGACTTCCCCCTCCTAAATTAAAGCGTGTTTCTGCCATCTTTTGCTCTTCCAGCGAATTAGCATTGCAATTCCGCGGGTGGTTTCGTCGGTACCAATTCCAAGCCAGAAGCCTACGAGACCAAGGCCCATTTTAATTCCCATGATGTAGCTGCCCAAAACCATGATTCCCCACATTGAACAAATTCCGTAGAGAACCGGGAATTTAACGTCGCCGGAACCTTTGAGGGCTCCAACATAAATGAGGTTGAGGGAGCGGCCAAACTCGATGTAGGTTGAAAAAATGAGCAGGGTACTTACAAAATCATAAACTTCGTCTATGTCGGTAAAGATTCGGATGATTGGGGCTTTGACGAGGTTGACTATAAGAATCATAACCATGGAGCAGACGGTTGCAACCAGCTGATATTTGAAAATCTTTTTGTAGGCAATATCGCTTTGTTTGGCTCCAACGTAATAACCAGTTTTGATTTGTGAGGACTGTCCAATTGCCATTGCGAAAATAAATACAAAGCGCACGATTGTCATTGTATAAACCTGGGCGGACATGGCGTTGGTTCCAAGTGTAGAAATCATTGCCATAATAACAATCTGACTGATGTTGTAAGAAAGGCTTTCGCCGGCGGTTGGAACACCTACAGAAAGAATGAGTTTGTAAACCTGTTTTGGAACCTGGAAGATTCCCTTGAGCTCGAAGGCTACGTCTTTTTTGCGGCGGATGATTATTGCAAGAAGTACGCTTGAAACAAGCATGGACATACCGCTGGCACAGGCAACACCAGAAACTCCAAGAATCGGAAGGCCGAACCAGCCGTAGAGGGAGAGAGCGTTTCCTATTACATTTACAAAGTTTCCGATTATTGAAACTACCATTGCTTCGCTTGTGTAGCCGTAGCTTCGGAGGATGGCACCCTGTAAAGAGCTGAAGGCATTAAAAAAACAGAAGATTCCGCCAAAGATTATAAAGTATTTGAGGGCGTAACCACGAACTTCGTCTTCCAGCTGGTAGCAGCCAAGCAGGGGTTTGAATCCAAAGAAAACTAAAAGCATGAGGAAAACAGAAAGCAGGGTAATCATGAGGGTAGAAGCCTGAGCAATTTGATTAAGTTCCTTGTGGGATTTTTGTGCACCTATGAACTGAGCAAGAACGATTGAACAGCCTGTACTTATAACTGCAAAAAGAAGGTTTAAGAAAAATACATATTGCGAAACAAGTCCTACTGCGGCAACTGCATCGTTACTGTAAGAGCTGAGCATCATTGTATCAACAGACGAAACCAGGATGCGGAAAAACTGTTCCATCGCAATTGGCAGGGTAAGCTTGACCATTGGCAAGGCGCCGCGGTTTTGTTTTTGTAAAGTTTTTTCAGGCATAAAAGTCCTCCGTCCGTCAAAGTTTAGCTGCGCGGTCCCTGAGCCTGTCGAAGGGCGCAACAAGAATAGATATATTTTACTAAAAATCCTCTTTTTTGAAATTGCCTAAATCTATTAAAAATTTGTAAGAAAAAACAGGGGTGATTTTGGCTTATTTTTTCTTTTCCACAAGTGCGTAACTTTGTCGGGTCAGGTCGCAGAGTTTTTCAAAATTGGTGACTGCGGTGAGGAGGATGGTGATCCAGTATTTTTTGTTCATGTGGTAGGCGGGGAAAATAGATTTCTGGTCTACAAGCTGCGGGATTTGCTCAGGGTCGGCTTTGAGGTTTACGACCCAGACGGGTTCTTTGCTTGCAAAACCAAGGTTTTTGAATTTGATTTTCATTACAAGGGCAAACCATTTTTGATTAGGGCAGCGGAAGACTGTGCTTGTTGTGTCGCCGTCGTCGGACCAGGGGGTGTCGCCTGGGGCATTTAATTTTGTATTCAAAAAGTTGATGTAGGCCGGGTGCAGGTCTGTGCTTGTAAAACAGGTGGTGCGGATTTTTTCTATAAGGGCCTGGACTTCTTCGCGTAGCTTTCCTACAAAGGCGCCGTGGGCAGAAGGAACATCAAAGAGGATGTATTTTTCATTGGTGGAACTTTCGTAAACCTGGGCGGTCAGTTTTTGATTTTTGATATCCAGGGTTATGAGGGCGTAAAAATCTTTTTCCTGAAGGGGACTTTGTAAAACAAGGGTGTTTTGGGTTTGGGTAAAGCCGTAAATGAGGAGCTTGTCTTTTTGAGGAAGCGAAGTGTTGAGGATATGACTAAAGTCCATGAAGTTATTATAGCATAAAAGGCGGCGGGGCAAAATGTATTTTTATTTGTGAAAAGGTGGATTGTGGGTTATAATTTGTTAAACGATTAACAAAAAGGGCTGTCATTCCCGTGCTTGACACGGGAATCTCATAAATAAAGAGATTGTCGGGTCAAGCCTGACAATGACAAAGTTCGAAAGGAAATTATATGCCAATGACCGAAATGCCAAAAATCACTGCTGTGCCGGGTGGAAAAATCTGGACTCATACTTTTGAAAAATTTAAGGTTACTGTTTATGTGCCAGACAATGATTTAATGGACGATGTTCTCAACTACGGTTTTATTGCACCTTACCTTTTGATTTTTGCCGAGCAGGATTATTCCAGCGACTTTGCCGGGGCTGTGGAATTTGCACGAAAAAATAACTTTGAGCAGATTGCTAAAAAATATGGTACAAGCGTTGTGTATATTTATCCTGTTGCAGAGGGCGGCTGGAAAAATGCAGCGGCGGATTTGTTCAGTGAAATTCTTTCTAATTCAAAGATCCATGAATATTATGAAGACGGAGTTGTAAAGTTTTATAACCGTTTTACAAAGACGCTCGAAGCCTATTATATCCGCGGTGGGATTTTTCACACAAATCTTTATGGTTTTGGCCAGGGTGCAGATTATATTGCCGCAAACTGTATAAATCATTTTGAAGGTGACGGCCTTTGGGGCAAGGCAGATTGCGCTCCGGTTGCCTGTATACTGACAGACTTGAGTGAAGGGGCTAAAATTAAGGTAGATGCCGACGATATACCAGTAGTATCTTATAGAAACACTGGTGCTGCAAACGAAATTTTTAAACAAAAATGCAAATATTTCCTTGAAAAAGAGACTCCAGATATTTATGCAGACTTTGAAGGCTTTGTAAAACAGTTCCGCCGAATGCTTGGTCAGCTTGAATTAGATCCTGATCTTGAAAAAGAGGGAATGAAAATTGAACCTGCAGTTGTAGAAGTAAAAACTTCGCCGGATAATATGGGAATTGATAAGGGTACGCTTGAACATAAAATCGGTTATTTTGCATTTTATAACAAAGACATTTTTGAAAAAGGACCAGCTCCTCTGCTGCTTGCTTTCCATGGTGGGGGAGATTCAGCCTTTTATATTTCTTATATTTCCGGCTGGGCAAATATTGCACACAGACACAACTTCCTTCTTGTTGCCGTGGAACATCATTTGAACAGCACCGCGACAGAAATGGTGGAGCTTGTGGAGCATCTTAAAAAAGTTTACAACATAGACCCAACCCGCATTTATGCAACAGGCTTCTCAATGGGCGGAATAAAAACTTGGGATATTATTCAAGAGTATCCGGAACTGATAGCTGCCGCCGCTCCAATGGACGCTACTGTAGACATCGGTGAAAATGTTTATTTTTCAAAAATCGACAAGCCGGTAAATACAAGTGTAAGCGTTCCGATTTTCTATGCAGCCGGTGAACAGACTCCTTTAGCAGAGCTTCCATATCAGGAGCAAAAGTGTATAAACCGAATGGCCTATGCCCTTAAATTAAACGGGGCAACGAAAGAGTACAATGTAAAGCTGGAAGAAAAGGATAAGTGGCAGAATAAACTCTGGGGCGTTGATGGTGACTACACAAGCTTTGTCATTGATCCTGCCCGCAAAGGTAAGCTTACAATGCATTTCTTTACCCGCGCCGACGGCAAGTGCTGGAACATTTTTGCCGGCATAGACAATCAGGGCCACGAATGCCGCCCTCACACCTGCGAATACGCCTGGAGATTTTTGAGCAATTTTTCCCGCGACCCAGACGGTACCATTGGTGGAGGTGATTTTGAAGAAATCAAAACTTCTCTTATGTAATTAAACGCTGGTTATTAGAAAAAAATATCGTTATTTAAAATTCTAGACAATTGAAAATATATGTCTCATAATGATACTATGAAAACTTTCCATAAAAAACTGTCCGGAATTATTCTCCTTCTTCTCGTTTTTTTTACTTCTTGTGAAAATTTTAATGATGGTTCTAAAATCAAAAAAGAAATTGAAGATACTATTGCTTATAATAATTACCCCTTTTATACAATCAGCTTTGATTATCCGGAAAGTACCGGAGTAATGCGTTCTCCTGGCGGTAATGAAATTTCTAAAAAATTGACCGATTCTTTTACACTGTGGTTTGATCCTTCTACAGGCTATGAATTTATTTCCTGGAAAATAATTGATGCAGATACAAAAGAAGAAATTCAAAATGGTGAATATCTTACTCTTGAAAATATTGATCAGGCACAAACAACCTGTACCTTTACAAAAGCGCCTGCAAAAAATACAAAGTTTTGTCTTATTCCTTTAATTGCAGAACGTCCTCAAATTATTTTTAATTCACCGGTTTCTTTAAGCACTTTAAAAGATTCTCGCATCCAGGTTCTTTTTGATCATGATATGGATCCATATTCAATTTATTATACAGAGGCAGAAATTGATGAATTAAAAAAATCAGGAGTTGAGGAAAAAGATTTTCTTCCACCAATAAGCGATGCTAATCAAAATCATTATGGTTATAAAAAGGCTGAAGAGATTTTCTTTAAAAATATCTTAATTAAAAATGGAAAAACAGGAGAAAATATTAATAATTGTTTTAGCCAGCCAATTTTTGAAAATACCAGAAGTCTTACTATTCCTGTAAAAGAAAAAAACTCTCTCGAAGATTTTACACAAGTTTTTGTTACAATTGAAAGAGGATTTTATTATACAGAAAAAACTAAAGCTACAGATTTGCAAAAACCTGTACAAATGGCAGATAAAAAAAGCTGGATGTATCAGGTAAATAATAGAACAGATTCCCAACCTTTAATTATCCCTCATGTTGGCAATAAAGATCAATTTTTTGTAAAGCTTTCTGATGAAACAGAAATAAATCAGATTCCTTGGTTAGGTAATATTAGTGAAAGTTTTGCAAACATAAAATATGTTAAAGACAATAAATTGAAGCTTGATATTCAGGTACAGGAAGAGGAAAGTGGTTCAGGACCGGAAAATTGCTTTGAACTTTATGCAACCAAACTTTTTGATGGAGCATATAATGATTTAAGAGTTTGGGAAAACAATAAAATCATTAGTCCGGAATATTATAAAAATCCTTGTAAGCTTGATTATCAGATATTAACTTCGGATGCCGGTTTGTTTAAAGGGATAGTAGATTTATCTGATTTAGGTGTTGATTCAGATGGAGTCTATAATTTGTATTGTGTTTTCTATGATAAAAGTGGAAATAGATCTGAATATCCAACAGCCACAGGAAACACAACTTTTTATTTTGCGGTAGATAATACTTTAAAGATGGCTGAGCCTGTAATTACCGATGAAAGTGTTTCTGAGATAAAGTTTAAAATTTCATGGACACCTTGTATAGATTTGAAAGAGACAGTAATTCGTTATAAAAAAGAAAATGAAGAAATTTGGTCAGAACCTTTTATAATCGGACGTGTAGAAAATTATAAAATATTTACAGGTCTTGAGAATACAACAACATATGATTTTGAAATTACATATTTTGATTTTGCCGGAAATAAAAAAATATATAATAAGAAGCAGACTTCAGATGAATGGGTTCTTCAAATAAATGGGCAACCTTTAAAAACTTTATATAGAGTTGGAGAAAGCTTTAACAAGCAAGGGCTTTCTGTAAAATTAAAAAATGTATTAACAAATGAAGAAATTGAAATTAACGAAAACTTATGGAATGTAGATTTAGATTTAACAAAAGGTGGAATTAATAAAAACGGATATATTACTTATAATTATAAGGATTCAATAAAAACAACAAAAATTCTTACCAGTTTTAATGTAATGGAAGAAGATGCACTTACAGAAGAAATAATTAGTATTGATAAATGGAATTATAAGTTTGGAGATTTTCCACAAACAATTGCAGAACATCAGGAAGATTCCTTTTATACAGAAAATCCTGTTTATAATGATTGCTGGTACTTGGGAGCAGATGGATATTTTTATGAAAAATGTTTGGAAAATGGTAGCGATCTTGTGAGAGAAAAATATAGCAATGGTTCTTTAGTTTTACAAAGTGATTCTAACAGTTATAAATATTTTAAAGTAGAACCTATAGAGTGGACAATTATATGGACTCTAAAAGAATCAGAAACAATTTTCAAGTTTATACCAAAGAGAGTTCTTGTAGAAAAGCATTCTTATTATTTGAATTCTGATGAAAGAAATATTAATGGAAAAGCAATAAAACCAAATGATTATAAATATTCAACATTAAGGGCTTATCTTAATGGATCCTATGAAGAAGATGATACACAGGAAAAAACTTATGAAGGAAAAGGCTTTTTACAAAAGGCCTTTACAACAGGGGCTTTGAATCATATTCTACAAAAACCTGTTGAATTCTATGGCCTTAACGAAGAAGGAGTAACAAAACCTTTATCTACAAATGATAAAATATTTTTATTAAGCAAGAATGAATCTAAGCTATTACAAAATATCACTGTTTCTGATTATGCATTAGCAAAGGGGCACGATCACGAAGATTATTGTGGTTGGACACATGACAGTGGAAATGATGATCGTGTTTACTCTTTTACTTATGAAAGTGATCAAGAACAGCTTGAACTGGTTACAGAAAAAAGAAGCATTATTCCAGGAATATTTGTTGATATACAAATAGAGGTATATTAAATAAAAATAATTTTACACTTCCCCTTTTCTGTGGTAATCACCTGATTCATATTTTCATCATCCCCCGCTTTTGGAAGAATGATTTTTCCTGAGGCGGGATTTTTTATTGAAACAAGGGGTGCTGTGAGTGTGGCGTGCACCGACGACTTTTCAAAAGCCAGGTCTGCATCATCAAGCCGGCAGTTTATAAGGCGCAGATTTTTGCAGTAGCAGAAGGGCTGGGTTCCGCTGATGGTGCAATTTTCGAAAGTAAGATTTTCTGAATACCAGCCGATGTACTCGCCTTTGATTTTGCAGTTTTTGATGGTCACATTTTTTGCGTGCCAGAAGGCGTCTTTTGTATCAAGCTGGGAATCAAGCACGCTGGACTTTCGCATGTATTGAAAAGAATATTTTCCGGTAAGGTTTAAGTTTTCTATTGTAACGTTTTTTGTGTTCATCAAAAAATATTCGCTGGTGGTGCTGCTATTTTTAATTGCCAGCTTGTTTGTAGACCAGCCGAATTCCGGAGAAACAATATCACATTCATTTATAAAAACATTGGAGCATTCGCGCACAGCCTTAATGCCATGCAAAATGGAATGCTGAATAATCAGGTTTTTTGAATACCAGAGGGCTGCCCGGCAATTTTCGGTCATTTCGCAGTTTACGATTGTCGTATCATTATTATGCCAGAAAGGATAACGCAGATTAAAATAACAATGCTCGGCTACAATATCGCTGCTCTCTTTAAAGGCACTTTCGCCGTCTGCAGGCCCGTCAAAGCGGCAGTTTCGCGCAATCACACCCCGAGAATCATATAAAGCTCTTTCCTGATCATATTCCTGATTTTCAATTTCCATACTTTAAATATAACGAATCTCTATTAAAAAAAGTAGTGAAAATATATATAGATTTAGAATAATTTTGACATAACCTTTAGTTCAAAAATATGTTATAATATTTTCATGCCTCGAAACTCCGGACATGCAGATCTTCCTCTTCATACGGGTACAGTGCCGCGTTGGCTGGCCGACAGAATGATGGTGCTTGGTACGCTCATCACAGAATCTCTGGTGGAAAATTTTGGACCTGATGAAGTTCTTGTGCGTCTGAGCGATCCCCTCTGGTTTCAGTCCTTTGGCGCGGTTATGGGTATGGACTGGCACAGCTCCGGAATTACCACAAGCGTTATGTATGCTCTTAAGCGTGGGCTCAATCCCAGGGCAAAGGAGCTTGGCATTTATGTCTGCGGAGGCCGGGGAAAATATTCTCGCATGACACCGGACGAGCTTCTCCAGATTGCAGGACAGGAAGGCTTAAATGGAGACGAGCTGGTCCGTAACAGTAAGCTTGTTGCCAAGGTAGATAACAATGCCGTGCAGGATGGCTTTCAGCTTTATCAGCATAATTTTATTTTAACGCGCAGCGGGCAGTGGGCCGTTGTTCAACAGGGAATGAATACCGCAGAAAAAAAGGCCCGCCGTTATCACTGGTGTTCGTCGGACCTTCGTTCTTTTGTGGAGGAGCCGCACACCGCAGTAGTTGGAGATAATCGTGGAAAGATTTTGAACCTCACCGACAAAAAAGCTGATGGGGCGCGCAATTCAATTCTTGAAATGTCTCATGAAAACCCCGAGCGCATGATAAAAGAAATTGAGCAGATTGGTAAACCGGCGAGTGAGATTATTTTGCTCCAGGGAGGGACGGTTTCAAAGAAAACTGTGTCATTCCCGGGCTCGACCCGGGAATCTCTTTTTGAGAGAGATTGTCGGGTCAAGCCCGACAATGACAGGCAGTTGTCTGAGAATGACATAATCCAGGGTACTCTCTTCCCCGAGTTAGAAGAAACTAACACCCCAAGCCAAATCCAATCTACTGGCCGCTCCATCATCATGCCTGCCCACCACGACGTACAGGCTCAGGATGTAGACCTCAAGCGTTTAGGCGGAGTGTTAGCCACAGCTTACGAAAGTCAGCCACAAGATTTTGAAAGCCTGCTGCTTACCCCTGGACTTGGCCCGCGTACTCTTCAGTCCCTTGCACTTGTAAGCGAAGTAATTTACGGAACCCCAAGCCGCTTTACCGATCCGGCCCGATTCAGCTTTGCACACGGTGGCAAGGACGGACATCCTTTCCCGGTTCCTCTTAAGATTTACGATGAGTCAATCCGGATGCTGCGGGACAGCATAGAAAAATCAAAGCTTGGGTACAAAGATAAATCGGATTGTATACGCCGTCTGCACGAAACGGCGCTGAACATAGAAAAAAACTGCGCTCCACAGGTAGACTTTGATGCTGCCATAAAGTTTGAGCGCCAGCATAGTAAAGAATGGGATGGTAAAACCGTATGACAAAAGAAGAAGAAAACAAGACAAACTGGAGCCAATCTGTTGCAGGCGTCTGCATAAAAGACGGCAAGGTTCTGCTCGCAAGACACACCTATGGCAACGGAAAAGGCATGCTCATAATTCCAGGTGGCTACGTTCAGTTTGGCGAGATTCCCCAGGAAACTTTGGTCCGGGAATACCTTGAAGAAACCGGTGTTACAGTAAAAGCCACAAAGCTTTTGGGAATGCGTTTTAGCGACAAAGACTGGTACGCAGTTTTTGCAGCCGATTACGTAGAAGGCCAACCTCGTTCCGATGGTGATGAAAACAGCGAAGTTATCTGGATGCCTGTAGAAGAAGCGCTAAAAGACCCGACTGTTCCAGGTCTTACAAAAACCATGATAGAAAAGGCCGTGAAGGGAAACGGTTTTGAAATCACTCCATACGAAACAAAAACCCCGGGAAGACATCTTTTTACTTTGAAATAAAAATGAATTCTAAGCTTGATGAATATCCTATAACTCCTTTTCTCGATGAGATTTGTGACAGTCTTAAAAAATCTCCTTCGCGATATTTGATTTTGACTGCGGAAACTGCGGCGGGTAAATCTACTGTTTTGCCGCTGGCCTTGCTCCAAAAATTCAGCGGAAAAATTATTATGACAGAACCTCGTCGAATCGCAACGTTAGGTGTGGCTAACAGAGTGAGCGAATTGTGGGAGACTGCCTGCGAGGGAAGTCCTGATGAAGTTGGCTACAAGATTCATCTTGAAAATAAAATTACAAAAAACACCCGGCTGGAAGTTGTAACAGAAGCAATTTTGGTAAGGCAGCTGCAAAGCGATCCGGCGCTGGAAGATTATAACCTTGTTATTCTGGATGAGTTTCATGAGCGGTCTGTGAACACAGATTTAGCGCTGGCATTTTTAAAAGAAGCCATGCAGCTGCGGGATGATTTATATGTAATTATTATGTCTGCCACAATTGATACAGACAGGCTACAAAAGTATCTGGGGGACGACACTCCTGTAATGAAGATACCGGGAAGGCAGTTTCCGGTAAAGGTGGTGTATGAGGCAGGGAAAAGTGTAGAGGAAGTTGTTATAGAGGAATTGAATCAAAAGAGAGATTCCCGGGTCAAGCCCGGGAATGACAAAAGGCAGCCCTTCGACAGGCTCAGGGACCACAAGCATTTCAGGAGCAGTGCGGTCCCTGAGCTTGTCGAAGGGACTGTAGAAGATGGAAACATCCTCGTCTTCCTCCCAGGCATTTCCGACATACGCAAGGCACAGGACAAACTTTTAGCAACCGGCCTCTTTGATGCAGACAGTGACAATGAACTCTGCATTCTTCATTCAAGTATAACGCTGCAGGAACAAAAACGAATAATAACTCCCCCACATACAGGCGAGCCAGAAAAACGTCGCGTTATCCTTTCTTCTGCAATTGCAGAAACTTCGCTTACAGTACCGGGAGTTACAACAGTAATAGACTCAGATCTTGCCCGTGTAAACAGTCTGGATTTGAATACAGGTATGGAAAAACTCACAACTCAAACTGAAAGCGAGTTTTCCGCAGAACAAAGAAAGGGACGTGCAGGACGACTTTGTCCCGGAACCTGTATTCGTCTCTGGAACCAGCATGATGCGCGTATAAAAGATTTTCCACCGGAGATTTTACGGGCAGATCTTGTGCCGCTTGTACTTGAATGCAGTGAGCGCGGAGTTTTTAATGTAGACGGAATTGACTGGCTGGACCCACCTTCTAAAGCTTCTTGGGATGAAAGTAAGTCGCTTTTGCTGGAACTTGGAATGATTAAAACAGACGGACATATTACTCAAAAAGGAAAAGCTGCTTTAACTCTTGGACTTCATCCGCGGCTTGCGGGAATTGCACTTGCAGCTTTTGATAAACAAAGCGCCAGCCTTTTAGAAGAAGGCAGACAGCTTTTGATTAATTTTGGTTCCTATGCTCAATCTTCATCAGATATAAAGAACCGCTATATAAATGACCTTGAGCGCCGTTTAAAAGCCTGCCAATATATAAATGATTTTGATAACAAAAGAGACTTCCTCATTTTGTGCGGATATCCCGACAGACTTGCAAAAAGAACAAGCGAACCGGGCAAAGATCCTGCAGAATATCAGTTTGCAGGGGGAAGACAGGCAAAATTATACCTGAATGATAACGCCGGAGGGCGTAGTAACAAAAAGAACCACGCAAAAACCTCGCTTGCCCCACAATACCTTGTAGCTCCGGATGTACTTTCGGGCCAGAAAGAGGCTGTCATTTTTGATTTTGTAGAACTGTCCGAACCAGCAATAACAGATTATCTTGAAAAACATTCTACAATCCGTCAGGTATGTTCTTTCGAAAACGGTATTCTTCAAAAACAGGAAGAAAAATGTTTTGGTAAAATTGTCCTGTCAACTAAAAAAATCCAGACTTCAAAAGAAGATTATGCCCAAGCCTGGCTGACTGAAATTTCAGAAAAAGGAATAAGCTGCCTCCCCACAAATGAAAAAGTCGAAAGCCTGCTGCTTAGAACAGAGTTTATAGAACAGCAAAAATCAGACAATCAAACAGCACAAACAATTCACAACAATTTATATTCCCGTTTACAAACTACAGCCTCGGAATGGCTCATTCCTTTTATGGCAGGAAAAACTCAACTTACCGCTGCAACAATTTACGACGCCCTCTACTGGTATCTGGAGGGAGCTCAGACAGACAAGCTTGCTCCGGAAAGTATTACTCTTGAAAATGGCCGCCGCGTTAAAGTAAAATACGAAAAGCTGGACCAGATTCGCCCTGTTATTGAAATTATTATTCAAAGAATTTTCGGCTGCTTTACTACTCCGCAAATCTGTGAAAAAAAAGTTTTGCTGCGGCTTCTTTCTCCTGCAAGCCGACCCCTTCAGGTAACCGAAGATCTTGAAGGTTTTTGGACCGGCGCCTGGGTAGATATTTGTAAAGAAATGAAAGGACGGTATCCTAAGCATAATTGGGATTATAGGGTGGTGGAAAAGGATTAATTATGAATATTGTTTTAATAGTTTTAGGGGCACTCAGCATTTCATACGACGCTACTCTCATTCTCTTAAACCCTGGAACTTTCTGGGACAACGTTTTTTCATTTACACATATCTGGCTGGCACTGGGTGCTTATTTAATTTTTCTTGCAGTCTATCGCCTAAAAACAAAACACTCCTTCTGGAGCATCTGGAAGCGCTGGGTTAAACTAACAGTCGTTAGTTTGGGCGCTCTCGTAGCAATTATTTCAATAATAAACCTGACACTCATTTTGAATCCCGCAATAGTTGGAACAGAGGAAAAAGCAGATCACGTAATTCTTCTTGGTGGCGGAATCAGCAAGGACGGAGTTCTTCCAAAATCTGTTATAAGTCGTGTGGAAAAAGCCGCTGAATATTTAAACAAAAATCCGGACTCTATCTGCGTTGTAACAGGTGGAACTTTGGACTGGCTGCCTTACGCAGAAGCACCGGAACTCAAACGCCAGTTAGCGGCTCGTGGAGTTTCACCAGACCGCATTCTTGTAGAAGATCAGGCAAAAGATACAATTCAAAATTTTCAGTTGAGCTGTAAAATGCTTGCAGAGCATAAGGGCATGACATATGCAGAAGTTCTTTCAACTCCAACTCTTATAGTTACAAGTCGTTTTCATTTGCGTCGAAGTCAGCGTCTTGCCCGTAGAATGGGCTTTACAAATATAAAAGGAATTCCCGCAGCTTGTCCGCCGGTATATGTGCTTCATAATTATGTTCGCGAAATTTGTGCTTATGTAAAATTAAATCTCAGGATTCTGTTTACTGGAGAACCTCAAAAAATTCAGAATCCTCTTTGATAATAGCAGGATTTTCTTTTGCGTAATTCAATATTTTTTCCCTAAGCCCGGAATCTAAAAGCTCAAGAATTTTTTCACGAGGAACTTTATTTACTGCGGGACAGGTTGGCGTCAACACAACAGTATTTCCATTATCTATTTTATTCACAACTCTAAAAGGCCAGATGCTGCAATCAAAAGGTTTTAATTCTGCCGGCAAAAGACATCCTTTATTTTTATCAAGAAAATAGCAGGGAACTTCTTCATCAGGATTGTTAGTCTTGTATAACATAGAAAGATCTATAGTCATGCTTGATTTTCCAACAGAACGAAACATTGCATTAGGAAAATCCTCTTTTAATTGCTGCGCAATTTCTTTTGAAAAAACAGGCGTTTCCCAAAGGCTTTGCCTGCGAAAACTACAGCAAAATTTACAGGCAGCACAATCAGATTTTTTTAAAATTGAAGAAAGCACAATAACTACTCCAGACATCCATAAAATTTTTCAAGAATAATACTTGGTTTATATGAAAGCTTTGCTTTTCTAAGTCCTTCAACGCCCATGTCTTCCTCGCGGTTCAAATAAAGAAAATTGCTGCAGGCTTTTGAAAACTGCTGATTAATTACAGCATAAACTCCATCCTTTTCAAATTCCTCAATTGCTTTTTCATAAATTACATCAAGCACAGAATCCGAAATTGGAGAAGCAAGAGTCATGGCTGCAGGTATTCCTTTTACATAAAGGACTCCACCCCGGATTTTAAGAACTTCAAAATTTTCAAGCGCAAGTTTTACACTTTGAAGTTCAAGGTTGAGCACAGGATTTTCATCACCATTTTTTTCTTCATACCATTTTTGGGCAATATAAAAAATATCCTTTGAAATGTCACTTTGAGGAAACATTTTAAATTCCCAGTCATTTCCATAAATTCGATTAAAGCGCGAAACATGATTTCTTTTTTTCTGATAGTTTGAACCGGGCAGCAGCGCAAGATTTTCCTGAAGATAAAGATAATCACAATCATCACGATTTGTTTTCCAGGAAAGGGATTTTTTAAAATATTTTGAAAGGCATGAATCCAGTAATTCTTTCTGCTCCCGGGTAATAAGGCAAAAAGAAAACTTGCGTCCTTGAGCTTTAGCATCTTCGAAAATAAAATCCAGGGCTGATTTTAACCAGGATAAATCGTTTTGCGGAAGCATTTGATTTTGAGATTCAACTTGCTTTTTCAAGGGAATAGGAAAACCATAACCGCTACGGTTTTCATCTCCGTAATAATATCGAAACAAAGTATTGTTGTGGATTTTCAGCCAGGTGTTGTATTTTTCCTGCAGCAAATAAAGATTTGCAATACAGGAATCACTTCCATAAAGGCTTCGAGTATCCAGATTATTTTGCAGATACTCAAAATCGAGCAAGTTCATACATTAAATTTATAAAAAAGGACTTTATAATACAAGTAAAAAAATCTACAAATGTGTAATAATTCTATTGTATAATAAAAAATTATTTTCCAAGCTCAATAGAACGCTGACATGCTGCAGTTACAGCTTGAATTACAGCATTGCGGAAGCCATTTTCTTCTAAGGCTGCAACGCCTTCAATTGTAGTTCCGGCTGGTGAACAAACCATATCCTTGAGGGCTGCAGGATTTTTGTCTCCCTGCAAAACCATTCCGGCAGAACCATAAACTGTCTGGGCAGCATAAGTATAAGCCTGAGCTCTAGGCATTCCACAGCGAACAGCAGCATCGGCCATTGCTTCGATAAACATGAATACAAAAGCAGGTCCAGAACCACTTACAGCTGTTACACAATCCATAAGTTTTTCAGGAACAACTTCTACACGGCCGGCAGAAGATAAAATCTCAATTGCTGTTTTAGCTTCGGCTTCTGTAATATTGCTGCCATAAGTTACTGCAGTCATAGCCTGCCCAATCTGTGCGCAAACATTAGGCATCATGCGGATAAAGCGGGCCTCTGGAAAAGTCATTTCCAACTTTTCAATTTTAACGCCGGCAGCCATAGAAATAAAAACTGATTTTGTAGAAATGGAACCAGCAACTTCTTTATAAACATCATAAATAAACTGTGGTTTTACCGCCAGAAAAATATAATCACAATCCATCAAATCCTTGTTAGTCTTAACAAACGTAGCGCCTGTTTCTTTTGCAAAGGCTTTTCCCATTGCGGCATTTTTATCAGTTACTTTGATTTTACTAACATCATATTTTTTGCAGACAGCGCGCATAATTGCACCGCCCATTGCACCAGTTCCAATACATCCGATTGTCATTTTTGCACCTCATTTGTAGTATAGCATTTTTTCCTGCCCTTGCAAACATTCCTCTTCTGCGATAACTTTAAGGTATGAAAAAATTTGCTAAATCATATTTCTTTGGATCCTTTTTTGTTATATTTTCCCTTTTGATCAGATTATTTGATGTAGAGCCCCTTGGACCGGAAGGTTCCCGCATTGGTTTTGCAAGCCTTAATGTTTCTGTTCACGACTTTTTTGGAATGCACCTTTTCTGGTACAAGCTAACACAGGTTCTTGGATATATTGCCATTTTACTGGCAGCTGTTTTTGCAGTGCTTGGATTTATTCAGCTTATAAAGCGTAAAAGTCTTTTAAAAGTAGATAAAAATCTTCTTTTGCTTGGCCTGGTTTATATCCTGCTTATGCTTCTTTATGTTTTATTCGAAAAAATCCCTTTCAATTATCGCCCGGTTATTCTGGACCCGGCAGAAGGACTAGAGCCATCTTATCCTTCGACTCACACCCTGCTCATACTTACAGTTTTTGGAACAGCCCTACAGCTTGCTGCTGATTATTTAAAAAATCCAAAACTGCTGCTGACTGTAAAAATTTTGTCTCTTACAATTATGGCACTTACAATTGTAGGTCGTCTTGTTTGTGGAGTACACTGGTTTACAGATATAGTTGGAGGAGTTCTGCTTTCATTGTTCCTGATTTCTCTTTACAAGGATTTAATTCTTTTTACAAAAAAAGAGCAGTAAGATTCTTAATCAGAAAAGAGGGTTCCTTTAGCGCCGTCTTCCAGGAGCCCTGTTAATGCCTTTTCTTTTCCGCCGTTTGTCAAAAGCATTTGAATTCCATATTCGTTTACTTTTTCGGCTGCCTGGAGCTTGGTTTCAATTCCACCGGTACCAAAACTGTTGGTCTCGCCTATCTTAATAGATTTGCGCAATTCCGGAATAGATGTTACGCTTTCTATAAGTTTGGCATCCTTGTTGGTTTTAGGATTATCGGAATAAACGCCGTCAATATCACTGAATAAAATCAGCATATCTGCAGACCAGAGGATTGCTGTAAGGGCGCTAAGGTTATCATTATCGCCGATTTTAATTTCATCAAAGCTTACACTGTCGTTTTCATTGATGATGGGTACAACGCCTTCGTCTACAAGGGTAAAAAGAGTGTTGCGGATATTTAAACTGCGGTGCTCGTTTTCAAAATCATCTTTGGTAAGGAGCAGCTGGCCAATGTGGAGACCCTGCTGCTGAAAAGCCTTGCGCCACTGATGCATAAGCTCAACCTGACCAATTGCACATAAGGCTTGGCGGTAGTGAACATCCTTTTTGCGGGCCCATTCCTTTGTTGTAGAAACACCTGCAACCTGAGCTCCGGAAGAAACAAGAATAATCTGTTTTCCCTCTTTTATAAGTTCTGCACATTGAGCTGCAAAGGACAGCATAAAATCAATGTTGGTTGTTCCGTCGGCCTTGGCAAGGGTATTGCTGCCTATCTTTATAACTATTTTACGGGCATTTTTTACGCTTTCTGCAATTTTACTCATCTTATTTGTCCTTCACCATCAATTAAATATTTTGTTGTTGTCAAAACTTTTATTCCCATTGGACCGCGGGCATGAAGCTTTTGTGTGCTTATACCAAGTTCGGCGCCAAAACCAAATTCTCCACCGTCTGTAAAACGGGTACTGGCATTTACATAAACGCAGGAAGCATCAATCATAGATTGGAAAAGTCTTGTATTTGCCCGACTTTCGGAAATAATGCTTTCGCTGTGTTTAGTATTGTGGCTGTTTATGTAGCTTATGGCTTCTTCTATTGAATCCACCACTTTTATGCAGCATTCATAATCAAGATATTCGTTGCCAAAATCTTCTTCTGTGGCATGGAGAAGGATGGTGTGTGGCCCTTGGACAGGTTCAGGGACCCCAGTGGTTCCTTTTGTTACCACGCATTTTTTCAGTATTTCGTATGATTTTTCATCTGCATGAAGCTTTACACGGCCTGCAAAAGTCTTTTCCAGCATTGGCAAAAACTCTTGAGCAACCTTGGTGTGAACTACAATACATTCAATTGCATTGCAAACGCTAGGACGCTGGATTTTTGCGTTTTCGGCAATACGGCAAGCCATTTCGAGATTTGCAAATTCATCTACATACAAGTGGCAAACACCACTTCCTGTTTCTATAACCGGAACCCTTGCATTTTTAACAACATTTTGAATGAGCTTTTTACCGCCACGTGGAAGACAAACATCAATCATTCCTACTGCATTCAAAATCTGATCAACATCGCTGTGGTCATGTTCGTGTACTTCTACAAGTTCTATTGCTTCTGAAACTCCGCCTTCTACACCGGCAAGAGCTTCTTTTATAACTTTTACAATTGCAACATTCGAAAGATACGAAGAAGAAGAGCCTCGCAGTAAAATTGCATTTCCGCTTTTGTAGGCAAGGCTAAAGGCATCTACAGTAACATTAGGACGGTTTTCGTAAATAATGGCGACAACTCCAAGAGGCACGCGAACCTGGCGGATGCTCATTCCATTAGGAGTTTTCCAGCCTGCAACTTCTTCGCCAACGGGGTCTGTCTGGCCAATAACATCGCGAAGACTTGCAATAATTCCATCAATACGTTTGTGATCAAGCATAAGACGGTCAAGAATGGAATTACTCATTCCGGCTTCAAGGCCTGCGTGTAAATCATCTTTGTTAGCAGCAATAATTGCGTCCCGATTTTTATCAAGAGCCTTTGCAACTGCTTCAAGGGCTGCATTTTTCTGGCAGGCATTCTGCAAAGCAAGCTTTTGACTGGCTTCCCGCAGGGAATCTGTTGTTTTTTTAATGTCCATCAGGAACTCCTTGGGCCCTTCGACAAGCTCAGGGACCGTAAATAAAAAAGACCGGAACTTTTGGCTCCGGTCTGCATATTCTTTTTTAGTAGTTTGCCAGGAAGTACATTCCTAACATCATTGCTAACCGGCATTTTTCTTCTGACCATTCAGTTTTGGGAGGAAGGTTTGAAATGTACCACCAGAAAATACCAAATTCGGGGTCAATGCGAAGAGTATATTCTGCAAAGTCTGGGGTGTCCGGTTTTTGACCAAACATAAGGAAAACTGCCTGATTAATTAACTGTAAGAACAAAGTATAATTGTCTGTCCAGTTATCGTTGCTAAGGAAGATTTCGAGCTGGTACAAAAGCTGATCTTTAAGCGCAATATCAGATTTTTCTACCCATGTTTTTTGAATTAAAAGTGTAAGATTTTTCTTAAAGCTGTCTACAAGCTTATCTACACCATCTTTTTTGATTTTTGAAAACCCCTTGTCCGAACCAAAGGCAATAGCAATAATATCTGCAGATGACTCGTAACCCTTTTCTTTTGTCAAAAAAGTTCCAAGTGCATCGATTGTTTTTGAGTCTAAAAATTCACTTATTTCATCTGCCTGTTTAGTCATACTTAAATATTAAAGATTTATTAAAGGTTGGTCAATGTCTCTATTCTTATTATTGAAACACAATATCCCCGGTGTCTACGCCCATACCTTGCAGGGTTTCTTTCATTGTCTGGGTGGTGGCCCAGATCTGGGGTTCGTAGCCTTTTCCTTCGCCTAAATAATTGGATGGCAGGTTTCGCCAGAAGCTGTCTACGCCAAAGTATAAAATGATTTTTAAGTCTTCATTTTTGAAGGTCTGGCAGTTGCCATAAGCCTGGCAGCCTCCGGAATGGGTGCCAATCAGGATGCTTTTCCAGGGATGTTCATTCTGCCAGGCAAAAAGGCGCCACAATTCACCGCCACTATAACTCCAGTTGTCTTGAAGAACTAGAATTGTTCCTGAATAAGACCAGGCATCAAGGCGGCCCATCAATTCAATCTGCGGCCCGTCGCTTCCGCCATAGTTACTGCGGGCATCAAGAATTAAAAAATCCTTTTTAAGAACCTTTTCATATATTTTTGGCAGATTATTATGATATTCATCGCTTATACAGCTGTTAAAACGCACATAATATGCATTTGAAGTTTCTTTTTCAAAATATGTTTGTCCTGCAGGATCCAGACTTTCTGTTGTGCCTTCATCATGTGCAAATGGCTGACGATATTCAAAATCTCTGACTCTCATATAAAAATGGCAGTCGTTCATATATTTATCGAAAAGCTTTGTAAGGTCAGAAAAGGTTTTGGCCTTAAAAAAATCCTTTTGTGAAAAACCAAGCTTTTCCATATCGTCAATGCCGGCATAATTGTCATCTAAAGTTTCCCAGATATATGTAAGCTCTGTTTTAGAAAGGCGGTCAGCGCGTGGTTTTGCAAAAATCAGAGCGTTGGCGGCACCAAATAACATCAAAATTGCAATTAATACCTTTTTTTTCATACATTTTTTCCTTTTATCTTTTCTTCTATCATTTGTAAAAAATCGTCAAAAAGTTTTTCTCTCCTTCGGGCTGTTTCGTAAAAAGGTATGCTTAGTTTTTCACATTGTTCTTTCATAATAAGACTCTGCTCCACAATATATTCAGCACCTTCGAGAAGCTCATCATCAGATCTATTAAAAGTATAATCCTTGGGAGTGTCGTATTTTCGCTGAATTTCAACACGTTCCTGGGGAGTTACGTCGGAGGTAAGAAAATAAAATACCTGGCAATTAGCCCCGCGTAAATATTTTTCGTAATCCTGGGGTAAAAGCTGATACATATCAAAAACCATGCCGGGTTCAGACACATCATATTTTTTACTGTCGATCATAGCTCTTACAAAGGGAGCCATTTTTCCACTAATGAGTTTTAGCGTGTCCAAAGAGGATAATCCGCAATAAGTATTTACTCCTGTCTCTGGAAAACATTTTTCAAAACCCGCAATAATTGTATCCATACTGATATGTTGAAATCCAAAACGTTTTGAAAGAAGTTGAGAAATTGTACTTTTTCCAGCGCGAGGAACCCCGGCAATGATAATGTTGTTTTTCATGTTTACTTGTGTAATTGTACAAAGATTGATAAAATCAAGCAATGATAGAATTAACAAGTAAACAAAGAAAAGAATTAGAAAGGGTTGCCCACGATTTGCAGCCGGTTGTTATTGTTGGTGGTGCAGGTGTTACTGACGGCGTTATGGATATGATAGACAAATCTCTGGCCGCGCACGAGCTTATCAAAGTAAAATTCAACGAATATAAGGATGAAAAACAGGAGCTTACCCAACAAATCTGTGAAAAAACAGCTGCTACTCTTGTAAGAATCATTGGTAACATTGCAATTCTTTTCCGCGAAAAGGAAGAAAAAGATGATAATTGATTTTCATGCTCATATATATCCGGAAAAGATTGCCGAAAAAGCTACTGCAGCTGTTGGAACTTTTTATGGAGATGCCCCTATGGCCTGGCATGGACGCGCCCAGGAGCTTATAGAAAGTGGGAGCAGAATTGGCGTAGAAAAATATATTGTCCACTCTGTTGCAACAAAAGCCGAACAGGTTGAATCAATTAATAATTTTATTATCAGTGCCTGCGAAAAATACCCTCAGTTTGTTGGTTTTGCTACCATGCATCAGAATTATCAGAATTATGAAGCAGAACTTGATCGTGTTTATGCAGCAGGCCTGCGCGGTGTAAAACTTCACCCTGATTTTCAAAAGTTTCAGTGCGATATGCCGGAAATGGACGGACTTTACAGCAAGTGTGCAGCTCTTAATATTCCTGTTCTTTTTCATGCTGGAGACTGCCGTTATGATTTTTCCGGTCCAAAAAGAATTGCCCATGTTATGGAAAAACATCCCGACCTTATTGTAATTGCAGCTCACTTTGGCGGTTACACGGAATGGGATAATGCAATGGAATATCTTGTTGGCAAAGATGTTTATTTTGACACTTCAAGCACCCTTTGGAAACTGCCTGTAGAAAAAGCCAACAAAATGCTCAAGGCCCATGGAATAGAAAAATTCCTTTTTGGTTCTGACTTTCCAATGTGGGACCACGAAGATGAAATGACCCGCTTTAATCAGCTGGATTTGAACCAGGAAGAAAGACAGGCTGTTTTATATGATAACGGTGCAGCGCTTTTAAAGAGGATTGGAGCATAAAGGGCCCTTCGACAGGCTCAGGGACCGCAGGGCACATGCAAAACGCAGACGAACAATATAACAAGATGGTAAATACTCCGGTCTGGAAGCTTATTACAAAGCTTGCCATTCCGACAATTATTTCCATGCTTGTAACTTCGCTCTACAACATGGCCGATACTTTTTTTGTTTCGCAGCTTGGAACAGAGGCCAGTGCCGCCGTTGGAATAGTTTTTCCTATAATGTCTATTATTCAGGCCTGCGGTTTTACCCTTGGTATGGGTTCCGGAAGCCTTGTATCAATCCGTCTTGGTCAAAAACGTAACGAAGAAGCTTCAATAATCAGTTCTACAGCATTTTTTGCAGCGCTTGGCGTTGGTATTCTTATTACATGCTTTGGAAATCTTTTTGCACAGGCAGTTTTAAGCTTTGTTGGTGCCAGCGAAAGTGTTCTTCCTTATGCAAAAGATTATGCCCGTTATATATTCTGGGGCGCTCCTTTTATGTGTGCTTCCTTTGTTTTGAATAATGATTTACGCGCAGAAGGAAAGGCCTTTTTAAGCATGATTGCCCTTACAACCGGCGGCATACTCAACATGATTTTAGACCCAATCTTTATTTTTAAAGATCTTCCACTTTTTGGACTCCATTTACGTGGTCTGGGCCTGGGCATTCGCGGTGCCGCTCTTTGTACCCTTCTAACACAATTTACAAGCTTCTGGCTGCTTTTTCAGTTTTATCTTAGACGCAAAGCAATTTGTCATATCAGTGTAAAAAATATAGCAAAATCGCCGGCTGTTTTGGGAAAAGTTGCTTCTACAGGACTTCCTTCTCTGGCACGTCAGGGTTTGGCAAGTATTGCTTCTATTATGCTTAATAAAACTGCTGCAAGCTTTGGTGTCAGCGCCGTTGCAGCCATGGCTATTGTTCTAAAAATCGTAATGTTTATTGCCAGCATGATGATTGGAATTGGACAAGGCTTTAGTCCGGTCAGCGGTTACAACTATGGTGCAAAAAGATATGACAGAGTTCGAAAGGCTTATGTTTTCCTTGTAGTAAGCGGGGCTTGCGTGATGTCTGTCTTTGCTATTCTTGCAGTAGTATTTGCCCCTCAGATTATCAGAGCTTTCCGCGATGATCCTGAAGTTATTGCAATTGGAAGCGTTACCTTGCGCTGGCAGGCAGCCTTTTTACCGCTTCATGCGCTTATTGTTGGTACGAATATGCTCATGCAGTCTACCCGCCATATAAAACAGGCAACTTTCCTTTCTATGAACCGTCAGGGCATATATTTTATTCCTGCAATTCTGATTTTACCAAGGCTGTTCGGACTTTTTGGAGTAGAAATCAGCCAGGCCGTGGCAGATCTTCTTAGTACCTTTACAGCAATTCCTTATATGATCTGGTTCTTCAGAAAATTGCCAAAATCATAAACTTTTTTTACAAATATCCTTTCTCGTGGTATAATTTAAGTTACTATTAACAAAAACAATAGGAGTAGCAAAATGCGTAAAGATGGTAGGAAAATTAAGACTATCGACCCGATGTATAAGCTTATTTCACATATCATGGTAGAACGAAGTGATTCTATGAATATGATTGAGCTTACAGTTCAGCAGGATCCTATCAGAAAATATATACGAAAGAAAAAGGATGAAGGATATACCTTTAGTCATCTGGCTGTTGTGCTTGCTGCATACATAAGAACTATTGCAGATTATCCCTTTTTAAATAGATTTGTAGTAAATAAGACCCTTTATGCCCGAAAAGAAGTGGCAATAGGAATGGTTGTTCTTAAACCCGGCGAAACAGAAGGTACAATGAGTAAAATGTACTTTAATCCTGGTATGACTATTTATGAAATTCAGAATGTTCTTGATGAATATATTAATAAAAACCGTGGAGCAGGAAAAACAAACTCTACCGATAAGCTCATGGGAATTCTTCTTTCTATTCCAGGACTTGCCCGAGTGGGAGTAAATTTTATTAAATTTTTAGATAAACACGGTTTACTTCCTAAGGCTGTTATTGATGCCAGTCCTTTTCACTGTACTATGACTATTACTAATCTTGCCAGTATTGGTACCAACTATATTTTCCACCATGTTTACAACTTTGGTACAACTTCGATGATTATGGCTATGGGAAATACACGCGAGGATCCTGTAAAAAGACACGGCGAAATTGTTTTTGAAAAAGTAATTCCAATTGGTCTTGTTATGGACGAACGAATAGCAGAAGGTGTACAGTTTGCAATGGCTTGTAGAAAACTCCAGAGCATTCTGCAGAATCCGGAAGTTTTGGAACAGCCGCCAGAGCAAGTAAAAGAAGATATAAAATAGGCCCTTCCCTTCGACAAGCTCAGGACAAGCTAGGCTCAAGGACCACAAGGATGTTTTTATGAAATACTATGTAGACGCAAAGGTAGGGCAGACCGGAGACGGATGTCAGGAAAAGCCATTTAAAACTATTGGGGAAGCAGCAGCTCTTGCTGTAGCCGGAGACGAAGTTATTGTTGCTCCGGGTCTTTACCGTGAATGGGTAAATCCTGTAAATGGTGGAACAGAAGATAAGAGGATAGTTTATAAGTCTGAAGTTCCGCTTGGTGCTCATATTACTGGTGCAGAAAAGCTTGGTGACTGGACTGTATATGGAGGGGCAGGCAGCAAAGTTTATACTGCACGGGTTTCTAATAAGATTTTTGGGGATTATAATCCTTATACAAGCCCTGTTTGCGGCGACTGGTTTATTCCTTCTGCAGCGGCACATACCGGTGATGTGTTTTTGAACGGCAAATCTATGTACGAAGTAGGTTCTGTGGCCGAGGTTGAGGCCGGCGAGGTTAGTGTTCCTTCTTGGGACCACGAGTTTTCCACCTATAAATGGCACGCCGAGCAGGATGAAGCCACAGATGAAACTGTTTTTTACGCAAATTTCCAGGGCAAGGATCCAAATAATGAAGATGTAGAAATTACTGTACGTCAGGCTTGCTTTTATCCAAAAGAAGAAGGACGCGGTTACATTACTCTGAGCGGTTTCAAAGTTTCTAAAGCCGCTACACAATGGGCACCACCTACTGCTTATCAGGAAGGTATGATTGGCCCTCACTGGTCAAAAGGATGGATTATCGAAGACTGTGAAGTTTTTGAAGCTAAGTGTTCGGGTATTTCTTTGGGTAAGTATCTGCAGCCTCAAAATGATAATAAGTGGCTCAAGTGGAAATATAAGGATGGAGCTCAGACAGAACGCGACTGTATCTGCCAGGCACAGAGGGAAGGCTGGAGTAAAGCAACAATTGGTTCACATATAATCCGCCGCTGTAATATTCACGATTGTGGTCAGACAGGAATTGTCGGGCATCTTGGTGGAGTTTTCTCTCTGGTTGAAGATTGTCATATTCATCATATAAACAACAAGCAGAATCTTGCAGGCTGTGAAATTGGCGGAATTAAAATGCATGCCGCAATTGACTGTATTTACCGCCGCAACGTGATTCACGATTGTACCCGCGGAATGTGGCTGGACTGGCAGGCCCAGGGAACCCGAGTAACACAAAATCTTTTTTATAATAATACAATTCCAAAAGAATATAATCAGAACCCGGAAAGTATGGTTGGCTGCGCAGAAGATTTGTTTATAGAAGTTAGTCATGGACCTACGTTAGTCGACAATAACATCTTTTTGTCTGACAGGGCACTTAAGCTTGCAACTCAAGGTGTGGCTCTTGTTCACAATATTATTTATGGTGGCATTTGTGCAGTTGGACTTGGAACAAACAATGGAGCTCCAACAAAACCGTCGCCTAGATATACACCTTACCATGTTCCACATCAGACAGAAATTGCGGGCTTTATGACTATTCTTCACGGAGATAATAAGATTTATAATAATATCTTTGTTCAACAGCCTCTTCGTCCGGCTCTTAAACAGGGAATGGAACACAACCTTGCAAACAAAAACGACTGGGATGACGGCAACATTCTTGCAGGAACATTTGTATATGAAAAGTTCCCTACCTTTGATGTCTGGAATAAACAGTTCGAAGGATATTGTGGACAGGGCGCTCCAACAACAGATAAGTATTATGCAGAACTTCCGGTTTGGGCAGGCGGAAACCTTTATTTAAATGGTGCCCGTCCAATGTCAAAGGAAAAGGAACCTGATGCTCTTGTTGTTGAAGGCGGAGAAACCGTAACTTTTGCAGTAGAAGAGGATGGAATAAATTCCAGACTTAAGACAAATCTTTATGATGTTATTGCTACTGCCGGGGTTGAACCGGCCTGCAAGCTCCTGCATACGGATGATATTATGATGGCCTTTGAACCCGAACAAAAGTATGAAAACCCGGATGGTTCGCCAATTACCTTTGATACTGATTATTTTGGTAAAAAGCGCGGTGAAAAAGTGTTGCCGGGACCGTTTGTTGATGGAACAAGATAGATTGTCGGGTCAAGCCCGACAATGACACACTTTTATTAAGTCCGACAATGACATACCTTTGTCATTCCCGAAAAGGACAGATTTTGTCATTCCCGTGCTTGACACGGGAATCTCATATTAAAAGGAATATTCTATGCCTATACAACCACTCTATTACCCACAAATTAAACAAACCAACTTTGCCAACCTGCAGGAATTTGCGCCGGCTGATGTAAAAATTCTCGACGCC
>CAMNDY010000008.1 GCA_946535985.1 uncultured Treponema sp.
AAGTGAACTGTAGAGTTGTGATTTTTTAACTGCCATTTATTTCTCCAAAAGAATTATCTGATTATTTATTAACTTCATTTATCACGCAAATATCACTAATATCACAATTGAGAGTTCTATATGATTAATCATTATACCATAGTTTTTGGGATTTTTGTTACAATAAATCAGGATAAGACAATATTAATATAAAATCTCACTCACTTCGTTTCGAGTCCTGCCCTCGCTATAAGAATACCTGTTAAATTAAAAACGCGTTTCCGTAATCTAGGAAACGCGTTTTCTTTTATAGCTTATAGCGAGGGCAGGACTCGAACCTGCGGCCTCCGGGTTATGAGCCCGACGAGCTGCCAACTGCTCTACCTCGCGTCGTGTTGGAGTATAATAAAGAATTCGGGGGACCTTGTCAAGAGGACGACTTGAAAAACTATTAAAAATTTGTGAATTAAATTTGGGAGCGGCCGCGGAAGCTTAGGGAAAGGGTGCGTTTGTCTATGTATTCGAGGTCGCCACCAACTGGGATGCCCATGGCAAGGCGGGTTACTTTTACCGGCGACGGCAGGGACAATTCGCTTATGACTTTGTTTATATATAATGCGGTTGAGTCGCCTTCTACTGTGGGGTTGGTGGCTATAATAACTTCGGCAAAATTTCCTTTTTTGAGTCTTTCTAAAAGGGCGTTGATTGTGAGCTGGGCTGGACCTATTCCTTCCAGTGGTTTTATTAAACCGCCAAGCACATGGTAGAAACCTTTGTATTCGCCATAGGCTTCTATTGTGGTAACGTCCTGACTTTGTTCAACAACACAAAGCTGGCTCATTTCGCGAACGGGACTTGTGCAGATGGGGCAGGGGTCTGTTTCGGTCCACATTCCGCAAACGGAGCATGGTTTTATGCGTTCTTTTAAAACTCCAAGGTTTTGGGCAAATCGGTGAACGTAAGCTTCGTCCTGCAAAAGCAGCCAGTTTACCATGCGCACTGCACTTTTTTTGCCTATGCCTGGGAGTCGGGAAAAATCTGCTGTAAGTTCTTCGAATGCGTTCATTTTCTTTAATTTCATTTTACCGGGACCCATCGACAAGCTCAGGGACCGCACAAAGTTTATAATCCAAACTGACCTAAATCTAATCCGCCTAAAAGCGAAGAAGATTTTTCTTTTATCATTTCCTGAACATTGTCTACGGCATTTTTGTGAGCCGAAACAATCAAGTCTTCGAGCATTTTTACATCACGGTTATCAACACATATTGGATCAAGCTTTATATCCATCATCTGAAATTTTCCATTAAGAGTTACTGTAACCATGCGGCCACCACTTGAACCTTGTGCACGAATATCTTCAAGCTCCTTCTGGAGTTTTTCTGACTGTTCTTTAATTGCCTGTGTGTTTTTTAATAAATCAAACGGATTCATTTTTTACCTCCCGTTACAACTGTTCCCTTAAAAGCGTTTACAAGCACCTGAACCTGAACCGGAACATCTTCCTGAGCCTGATTCTCTGTTTGCTCTACCTGTTTTTCTTTTACAACAAAGTCCATAGGCTTTCCGTAAATCTTTGAAATGCGGTCTGCAACTGTGCGCAGGTTTTTCTGAATCAGCTGCAAATCAAGTGCTGATTCAATTGTTGTTTCAACCTTATTTTCAGAAACCTTCCACAATCCTGTTCGTTCCAGAACAGATGCTATAAAGCCTTCATTAACAGCAAGCTCTGCAACAACACTACCTCGAAGCTGTGCAATTGTAATATCGCGTCCGTCGGCTGTGGTGATATGTTCATCAAGTTGAGCCACTACTTTATTAGCAGCAGTCTCTTCTTTTTCAAGGGCATCTTCATAAGAAGCTTCAGCTTCCTCGGCCTGAATCTCTTCTCCATAATTGTAATCATCATCCGGAGGATCATCTGTATTTGTCCAGCCGTCATCATAATCAGCAGGTGGCTCTATTGGCGCCACTGAAGTTTCCACTGATTGTTCAGGCGGCAGTGGTCCGCCATCATGAAAAGGGCCGTTATTTCCTTCATCCTGCAAAGCCGAAAACTGAGGCATTCCATCTGGTAAAGGAGTCTGTCGTACCGGCTCGTTTACAGGAGAAGCTGCTGGGCTTTCTGGAATAGCGTTCGCAAGAGGAGCTTCTGCTGCAAGGCTTGCGGCCCCAGATCCGGCTGCAACACCAGGACCTGTCCCTGTCCCCGCTCCCATCAAAAGTCTTTGAGCAGCATCAATTGCCTTTTTGACTTCGGCATTTGAAACATAATCTGCAAGCCAGCAAAGACGGGAATAAGTTAATTCAATTTCATAACGTGGAGAAAGTGAATAACGGATATCTCTATATAATTGAAGGAAAATTGAAAGAGCGCGTTCCAACTGAACAGAGTTCCATTTTTCAAGAACAATCTTGCTGTAGCGTTCAACGCTGTTTCCAAGCAGAGCCTCTTTTGTAACTCCGTTTTTAATAAGAAGAAGACTGCGAAGATAATCGGC
The DNA here is from genome assembly GCA_946535985.1 of uncultured Treponema sp. Lineage (GTDB taxonomy): Bacteria > Spirochaetota > Spirochaetia > Treponematales > Treponemataceae > Treponema_D. The sequence continues at coordinate 2,481 of CAMNDY010000008.1, forward strand.
ACTATTAGAAATAAGCTGTTCTATTGAAATACCGTTCTGAAGGAATTCATCAATAAAGCCAAGAACTTCTGTATTTTTTCCCTGGGCACAAGCTTCGAAAACCTGATTTAATCTATCAATTCCAACAAGTCCAAGCTTGTCGCGGATTTTTTCGTATGTAATGTGTCCGTCGCTAAAGGCAACAACCTGATCAAAAAGAGTATAGGCATCGCGCATTGAACCTGTTGATTCTCTGGCAATCCAGAACAAGGCTTCGTCATCGGCCTGAATTCCAAGTTCGGCAGCAGCATCGGCAAGACATTCCTTAACCTTATCAATTGCAACAAGACGGAAATTATACTGCTGGCAGCGCGATTTTATAGTTGCAGGAACTTTTTGAAGTTCTGTTGTAGCAAAAATAAATACAACATACTCCGGCGGCTCTTCGATTGTTTTGAGCAAAGCATTAAAAGCCGAAGTTGAAAGCATATGAACTTCATCTATAATATAGATTTTATATTTGCTTGAGCTTGGAGGAAACTGAATTTCATCCTTAATCTGGCGAACATTTTCTACAGAGTTATTTGAAGCTCCATCAATTTCAATTACATCGAGCGAAGAACCCTTGATGATTTCCTGACAATTAGAGCAGGTTCCGCATGGAGTTTCTGTAGGTCCATTCTGACAGTTTAAAGCCTTTGCCAGAATACGTGCTGTTGAAGTTTTTCCGCAACCACGAGGGCCCGAAAAAAGATATGCATGTGCGATTTTTCCCGATTTGATAGAATTTTTAAGCGTTGCAGCAACAAATTCCTGACCAACAAGGTCGTCAAACTGTTGAGGACGCCTACGGGTAGCTGTTACTTCATATGACATAATATCAGTATACAAAAAAAATGCACCTTTTTACAAGGTGCATTTTTTGCGTAAGCAGTTTTCTCCTTATTTATTTTTCATCGTAAGGAGCTGTTTCACAAATTGCAGGAGAGTTTGTCCACAAGTTTACATAAACAGAATCTGTAAGATCTTCTTCTACAGGAATATTTGCTGCTACATAAACAATCTTTCCTGCAGGTATTTCTTTTCCAAGAACAACAGCTTCAGAATCTTCACCAAGACTTACATTAATCTGATCAATTGCTTCTTCTGAAGACAAGGCCCATACAACTCTAATAGCTTCTCCTGCAACAGGAAGTTTTTCGTTTTCGAAGAGAGAAGAAATTTTGATTTGTGTTGGTTCTTCACTAAGTTCAACTGGTCCTCCAAGAATTCTTCCAATCTCTACACGATATACTTTTGGTCCTTTGTCTGCAGCTTTCTTTGAAGCACAGCTTGTAAATGCAAAACCCATAGCAAGAGCTATTGCAAAAATAGTAAAAATCTTTTTCATAATCGTATCCTCCTGAGTAAGGTTTCATAAAATATTAATCTGCACTTAATTGGGGCGTCCCCCGCCGTACTGATTTCGTATATTAAACCAAACTTTTTCTGCGAGGTAACAAAAAAATGTATTTTTTTTTATATTAATTTTTGTTATAATTATCTTGTCATTGTCGGGCTCGACCCGGCAATCTCTATAAAAAATAGATATTCGGGTCAAGCCCGAATATGACACTATTATTACACCAATATGACAAAATTATTAAAAGAGGCCCGTAAATGAAAATCGAGACAAAAGCTTTACATTCAGGATACAAACCTGCTAACGGTGGACCTGGAACTATTCCTATTGTACAGAGTACAACTTACCGCTTTGACAGCTGCGCACATGTTGCAGATCTTTTTGATAAGCCTGTTGAATTTATGTATTCACGCTTTGCAAACCCTACCTGCGATGCTGTAGAAAAAAAGATTGCCGATATGGAAGGCGGCGTTGGCTGTATGCTTACCTCAAGCGGTCAGGCTGCAAGTCTCCTTTCTGTTTTGAATCTTTGTTCTGCAGGAGATAGCTTTATTGCTTCTTCTTCAATTTATGGTGGAACAATCAACCTCTTTGGTTTTACTCTTAAAAAGCTTGGCATTGAATGTATCTGGGTTGATGTTGACGCAAGCTACGAAGAAATCTGCAAGGCAATTAAACCAAATACAAAATGTATTTTTGGAGAAACTCTTGCAAACCCGGCCCTTACAGTTTTTGATTTTGAAGTTTGGGCTAAGGCTGCTCACGACAACAATCTTCCTCTTATTGTAGATAACACTTTTGCAACTCCAATCCTTTGCCGTCCTTTTGAATGGGGTGCAGATATTGTAGTTCACTCAACAACAAAATATATGGATGGTCACGCTGTTCAGGGGGGCGGTTGTATCGTAGACTCAGGAAACTTTGACTGGGAAAAGGCTTACAAGGCAACAGGAAAATTTGCCGACATGGTAGAACCAGACGAAAGCTACCACGGACTTTGCTATGTAAAGGAATTTGGAAAAGCCGCTTACATCATTAAAGCCCGCACCCAGCTTATGAGAGACTTTGGATGCTATCCTGCAGCTCAGAGTGCTTTCTATTTGAACATGGGTCTTGAAACTTTACCGGTCCGCATGCCACGCTACTGCGAAAATGCCCGCAAGGTTGCAGAATTTTTTAAATCAAGCGACAAGATTGCAAAGGTAATTTACCCTGGACTCCCTGGAGATAAATATTACGAGCGCGCCCAGAAGTATCTCCCGGACGGAACCTGCGGTGTAATTTCAATCAGCATCAAAGGTGGCCGCGACGCTGCAGTCCGCTTTATGGATGCTCTCCAGCTTGCTATTGATGAAGTTCACGTTGCAGATATCCGCACTTGTGTACTTCACCCGGCTAGCGCTACCCACCGACAGCTTACAGATGAACAGCTTGTTGCTGCCGGAATTGACGGCGGTATGGTAAGATTCAGCTGCGGTCTTGAAAATGTAGATGACATTATTGAAGACATTAAACGCGGACTTGCAGCCATCTAGGCATTAAATGAATAAAATCATTTCTTTTATAAAGCGTGAGCCTGTGCTTTTTGCAGCAATACTGCTGGCACTGCTTGCGTTTATTTTTATAAGGCCTTCTCCATCACTTTGCCTTGAAGCAATAGATTTTCGCACTCTGGCAATTTTATTCAGCCTGATGATTGTAATTAAGGCTTTTCAAAGTCAGAACTTTTTGAATATTATTGCCGCTAAGCTTCTGCGGCTTTGTAAAAGTGAACGGGGCCTTTATTTTTTACTGACCTATCTTGTCTTCTTCAGCTCAATGTTTGTTACAAATGATGTTGCCCTTTTGACTTTTGTTCCAATCACGCTGCTCATTTTTACACGCATTGGCATGCCTGCCCTCACAATTGTTGTTTTAGAAACTCTTGCGGCAAATCTTGGCTCCTGCATAACTCCAATGGGAAATCCTCAAAACCTTTATCTCTTTTCTTACTACGGATTTTCTGCCGGCCAATTCTTCCTGCTTACTGCAAAAATCGCCGTTCCTTCTTTTTTGATTCTTGCAGTAATCATTCTTTTTATTACCAGAAAAAAGCAAAATGAAGCCGATGCCTTTAAAGGAAACCTTCTTCAAAGTCAGCTTTCTTTTCTTACTGTAGATTTCCGTACCTTCTTTTATGCTGCTGATTTTATAATCTGCCTGCTTACAGTTTTTCACCTTGTAAATTATATAATCATGCTTGGCTTTACGATTCTTGTAATGCTCATCTGCAACTTCAGGCTCTTTAAAAAAGTTGATTACAGTCTTTTACTCACCTTCTGCGGATTTTTTATTTTTACAAAATCTCTTTCGACTGTCCAGGTCTTTTCTGATTTTATAAAGTCTATGCTTTCTAGTCCGGTAAAAACATACCTTACTTCAATAATCACAAGTCAGGTTATAAGCAATGTTCCTGCAGCCCTTTTACTCAGCGGCTTTACCACAAACGGAGACATGCTTTTGCTTGGTGTAAACGTTGGAGGACTAGGAACCCTGATTGCTTCGATGGCAAGCGTAATTTCTTTTAAGCTTTACAGCAATTCAGAAGAAGGCCATTCACCTGTGGGTAAAAAGTATTTTGGAATCTTCACCATTTACAATATGATCCTGCTTGTTATATTGGGTCTTGCAGTTTACATCATTTAAAACGTTTTATTAGTCCCGACCAATAGAAAAACCAACATTTTTGCATAATTTTTTAAACTTTTTATTTGCGAATTCGCAAACCTGGTATTATAATAAATCTATAAAAAAATGGTTGAATGACCAAAAAATTAGGAGTTTTTTATGAAAAAAATTTTTGCTTGTCTCATCACTATGATGTTGTTGGTTGGAGCTGTGTTCGCAGAAGAAGTAGTTATCTTTGAACCAGGTGTAACACCTGTAAAAGGCGCAAAGATTGTTGAAGTAGACGGAGCTAAGTATCTTCAGATTAAGTGCTACGGCTATGATACAACTTTCAAAGTACCTGGAGTAGATTTGTCTAAATGTACAGAGTTTGAAGCAACTGTTTATGTTGACAAACCAAATGAAGGCTTCCAGGCAACTATTTCTATCAAAGATAAGGGCTATGGCGATATTGCAAACCCTCAGGTAGTTGGTCTTAAAGTAGAAGCACAGACAGGAAAAGTTGGACACGAGGTTCAGCAGTCTTGGAATAAATTGAGTAAAACAGACTTCTGTGAATTGATCCAGCCTATGGTTCAGGATACAAAACAGTTCCAGCCAAAGAACTATACACTTTACATTGGTAAAATCGTAGCTCGCTAAGCCGCAGATACATTTTAGCAATAGAAAGCCAGACCAAAAGGTCTGGCTTTTTTTTCCTTCGACAGGCTCAGGAACCGCGGCCTTCGGGATTGACCACTAGACATTTTAATAAAAATTTATAAAATATTTATCAATTTTTTCCCCAATTTTGCAAATTCTGTGTTATACTATATAGTATAGTGCAGTAATGCCATTTAAATAACGTTTAGGAGTCATTGTGAACAAGCACGATTTTCCCCAGATTCATTTTTATGATCAGGATTTTGTAGACATTTATAATAAGACCTGGTCATGGGTTTCATCTTTCTGGATTGATCCTGCCACAGGGGAACAGGCAAACGACGGATTATTTATTTATCCCGAAAATGGAAAGATGATTATTAACCAGTTTGAATCCATTTTTTCTTCATTCTTTCTCGTATATTCTAACAGGAATTTCGACGCCTGTAATAATCTTGACTATTTTTATGCACGTCAAGAAGCAAACGGCGCTATCCGCAATAAATATGACGTTACAACAAACGAAGCAATTGTAGATAAAAAAAATCCACAGGGTCTGGACCTGCCTCTTTTTGCATGGGCAGAGTTTAACCTCTACCACAAGTCTGCAAACAAACGACGCATTAAAGAAGTTATGCCTACCCTGCTCAAATACATGAACTGGATTGACGCTAACTTTAAAAAAGATAACGGTCTTTATGCAGTTCCGGCTGTTGCAAGCGGCATGACAAACTCTCCACGTAAAGACGCAGTTTATCCTGTAGACTTTAATGCCTGTATGGCAATCAACGCATCTTATATGTCGGCACTTGGTGATATTTTGAATGACAAGGATTTGAGCTTCCAGTACCGCAAGATGTATTTTTCTATTAAAACAAGAATCAATTCCCTCATGTGGGATAACGATACAAAGTTCTACTACGATCTGGACAAGGGTCAGAACCGTCTTAAGACAAAGACAATTGCAGGCTTCTGGCCAATGCTTGCAGAGATTCCAAATGCCGACAAAGCAGAGGATCTCGTAAATCACTTAAATGATCCGAATTCTTTTGGAACAGATCATCCATTCCCTTCTTTGAGTGCAGATGACCCTAATTTCCGCGAAGATGGAAGCGGTTACTGTGGTAGTGTTTTCCCTGCCTTTAACTTTATGGTTATTAAAGGCCTTGAAAAATACGGAAAATACGAGCTTGCCCGCGAATGTGCAATCCGCCACCTGTATTATGTACTCGACGGACTCATGCCAAGCGACACAAAGCAACCTGGAGATCTTTGGGAAGCATATCTTCCAAAACAGGAAGGAAAAGCTACCCTTAAGGGCAAACCCGGATTCCCACGCAAACGCTACATTCTTACAGCAGGACTTTCAACTATTGCATTGATGATTGAAAATATCATTGGTCTTTCTATAAGTCTTCCACGAAAGACTGTAGACTGGATTATTCCTAACCTGGAAATCATGGGTATTGAAAAGCTTTCTCTTAAACGAAACCTCATCACAATTTTGAGCAACAAGAGTGACCGTGGCTGGGGTATCCAGATGGAAAGCGAAAAACTCTATTACTTTACAATCAATATTCTTGACCAGAAGAAGAAGACTTTGCCAATTCCGTCTGGCAAATGCTCTATGCTCATAGACAAGCTGTAATAGCAGGAGATTTTTATGGCGACCCCTGAATCTGTCATTGAAATCGGTTCAACTGGGGTACGTCTCCTGGTTGCCGAATTCACACAGGATCGAAAGCAGAATATCCTCGACCGTTCAGAAATTCCTCTTTCTATTGGTAAAGACACTCTTACAACAGGACAGATTTCTCAGGAAACACAAAGTCTTTTAATTCAAACTCTTTTGCGCTATAAGGAGCAGCTTGCGGGCTGGGGCATTACTCCTGAACAAACAACCTGTTTTGCTACCTCAACCTTCCGCGATGCAAAAAACTGCGACCCTGTAATGGACCGCATTCTTGTTCAGACAGGCTTTAGCGTTAGAATTGTAGACGGCGTAGAAGAAAATAAACTCATGTATCTTGCTGTTACCGAAGCTATAAAAGATCAGCCTGTAGATTTTAAAAATGACACCACAATGATTTTAGTTGTTGGCGGAAGCACCACCGAAATGATGATGATTTCTAACGGAAAAATGGCCGGTGTTCATTCCCTGAGGCTTGGAACTGTACGAATTGAACAGCAGATGAAAAACCTCACAACCTCCTACGACGATATTCAGCGATTTATTGAAGAGTCTATAAATAACACAAAGGGTTCTCTCGAAAGCGAAGTTGACCTTTCTAAGGTAAAGCAGTTCCTTGCTGTTGGTCAGGACTTAACCATGACAGCCCTGCTCATTGGTAAACCTGTTTCTACTTTCTTGTGGTCAATTGACCGCGATGCCTTTGATACTTTTGTTCAGGAGATTCAGGAGTATTCTGTTGATGAATGTGTTGCGCGTTTTAAAATTCCTTACGCCGAAGCAGAAACCTTGCAGACCAGCCTGCTCATATACAATCTCTTTATTCATCTTACAAAAGTTCAGACAATCTTAGTGCCGGAAACAAATATCCGTAACGGAATTCTTCTTAGTCAGATTTCTACACAGAATGAAGAGCTGCAAAAAGAATTCGATATGCAGATTACTGCCTCGGCAAAAAATCTTTTACGCAAATATCACGGAGACGAAAGCCATGCAGAATGTGTGCGCATGATTGCCACCAAGATTTACGACACTCTCAAAGACGAAGTTGCCCTTGATGACCACGCACGAACTTTGCTTGAGACCGCTGCAATTTTACACGACATTGGTGCCTTTATACGCTACGACAATCACAACATTCACTCAAGTTATATAATCCGTAATTCAGAAATCTTCGGGCTTTCACGCAAGGATAATACGATTGTTTCCGAAATTGCAAAATATCACAAAGGAAGTTCGGTTCCTCAGGATGAAGACAGTTTTCTTATGCTTCCTCGTTCTGACCGCATGACTATCTTAAAACTCACTGCCATTCTGCGCATTGCCGATGCCATGGACCGCGGACACATTCAGAAATTCAATGACTTCAATATAAAATTCCAGGACAATACAATGTACCTGCAGACAAAAAGATCAAAGAATACAGTTTTAGAAAAGATTGCCATGAGCGAAAAATCCGGCATGTTTGAAAGTATTTTTGGATATAAGGTAATTTTGTTATGAGCGAGAATATATTTTTTAACCGTGAGCTTTCCTGGCTCGAATTTAATGCAAGAGTTCTCAAACAGGGACTTCGAAAGGAACTGCCCCTTCTGGAAAGAGTTCAGTTTCTTTCGATTGTAACTTCTAACTTTGATGAATTTTTCCAGGTCCGGGTTGCTGCTACAAAACGACAGCTTGAAGCAAACCCTGACCTTGCAGATGCTTCGGGGCTTACACCAAAGCTTGTTCTTTCGAGCATAAGCGCACGGGCTCACCAGATTATCCGCCAGCAGCAGGATTGTCTTGTAAATGATTTAATTCCCGCCCTTGCAAAAGAAGGGCTTGTTTATGTTTCACCGGCCCAGTATACACCCCAGCAAACCGATTATTTACAAAAGCTTTTCCGTTCAGAAATCTTTCCCCTGCTTACACCGCTTAGAACAGATACAGAAGCTTTTCCTCATATAAAAAATCTTGATACTTATGCAGGTTTTTTACTCCAGCCAATTACAGGAATTAAAAATGCTTCTCCACTTTTTAAGGGAGATGATGATCAGCCGCGCATTGCATTTGTAGAAATTCCTTCGGGCATTCCAAAGCTTTACTGGCTGCCAAGCGACAAAAAAACACGTCCTTTTGCAATGATAGATGATATTATTACTTCCTTTGGAACCCAGCTTTTTCCGGGCTTTGAAGTTGAAGAAACTCTTGTATTTAAAGTTGCCCGCGATGCAGACTTTGCTGTTGATGAAGATTCCGGTTCCAACTTTATTCATGCAATGGAAGACGTTCTTATCCAGAGAAAATCTTCCTTCCCTGTTCAAATGTGCTGCAATGGAACTTCTGCAAAAATCAGAGACTTCCTTATGGAAAAGCTTGAGCTTACCGAAGAGGATGTTTATAAAACAGAAGGCATGCTAAACCCGGGAGGCCTTCTTGAACTGCGCGAGGCCGACGAAACTGGACGCCTCAGCTTTGAACCCTGGGAGCATTTTTATCCTGTTGATTTACCGGAAGACGAACCATACTGGGATACTCTAAAACTCCACGATAAGATTCTGCATGTTCCCTATGAATCTTATGAGCCTGTAGTAAAATTTATTTCTGATGCTGCAGACGATGATAATGTTCTTGCAATTAAAATGACCCTTTACCGCACAGGCCGCGACTCCCCTATTATTGCAGCCCTTGAAAGAGCCGCCCAGAGAGGAAAGCAGGTTGTTGTACTTGTAGAGCTAAAGGCACGTTTTGATGAAGAGAGAAACATTGCCTGGGCAAACGAGCTTGAGCAGGCCGGTGTTACTGTAATTTATGGACTTGTAAATCTTAAAGTTCATGCAAAAGTTTTAATGGTAATCCGCCGCGAATCCGATACAATCCGCCGTTATGTTCACCTTGCAACAGGAAACTATAATACGAAAACCGCAAAGCTTTATTCTGATATTTCCCTCTTTACAGCAAATCCCGAAATTGCAAATGATGTTTCTTTGTTCTTTAATCTTGTAACAGGCTATTCAACTTTGCAGAATATGAAGCATCTGGGAATGGCACCTGTAACTCTTAAAGACAGAATCTTAAATATGATTCAGCGCGAAATTGAACGAAGTACACCCGAACAGCCGGGTCTGATTATTGCAAAAATGAACAGCCTTACTCACGAAGATGTAATTGCCGCTTTGTATAAGGCAAGTCAGGCAGGTGTAAAGGTAATGCTCAATATCCGGGGAATCTGTATGCTTGTTCCGGGAGTGCCGGGCCTTAGCGAAAATATTACTGTTGTTTCAATTGTAGACCGCTACCTTGAGCATGCCCGCATTTTCTATTTTCAAAATGCAGGAACTCCGGAACTTTACTGTTCAAGCGCCGACTGGATGAGCCGTAACCTTGACCGCCGTATTGAGCTTATGTTCCCTATTTTAGATAAGACAGCCTTCCGCCAGGTAAAGTCATGGCTTGATATGTATTTTGAAGACAATACAAATGCCGAAGTTCTTTTACCAAACGGAAGCTGGGAACCGATTGATGCAAAACGTTCTGCACATGTGCGTGCCCAGGAAATGCTTTACAAGCACTATAAATATCAGAACGAAACAAACGAAAAAGCGCGTAAGAATACTCAGGAATTTGAAGTAAGAAGAAAGTAATTATTGCTAATGTAAACCATAGTGCATTTTATTGGTTTACATTTTCCTCATCTTTTGATATATTCTTGTTATGAATAAATATGGTTTAAAAGCAACTTTTATTGCACTCTTTGCAGCCATCATTTGTGTCGGCTGTTTTATTAAAATTCCGCTTGGCGTAATACCAATTGTTCTACAGAATGTTCTTTGCATTTTGTGTGCCGTTTTGCTTGGAGGCATTTGGGGAGGAGCGCCAACTGCTTTGTTTTTGCTGGCAGGTCTCATAGGGCTTCCTGTTTATTCCGGAGGCAGTGGTGGTATTGCTGTATGGCTTGGTCCAACAGGAGGCTTTTTGCCGGGATATCTTATTGGAGCCGTTGCAGCTGGTTTTATTGCAGGCCGTCCCAGCCTTGAAGAAAAGAAAATCACTTTTAAAACAGCGCTTCGTGTCAGTCTTGCAATTATAGCAGGTATGGTGATTTTATATATTCCGGGCGTAATAAGATTTTCATATTGGGCAAGTGCAGCAGGAAAAGTTCCTGCAGAAAAAACTGCCCTGGCTTACACAATGGGAGCCTGTGTTATTCCTTATATACCGGGAGATCTTTTAAAGACAGCCCTTGCAATTCCCCTTGCATTAAAGCTGCGTCCTGTACTGGCACAATATTTGTATGAAGACACAGATCAAGATTGAAAATTTAACCAAGACATTTAAAACTTCCTCAGGAAAAATTACTGCCTTAGAAAATATTAACCTTGAGATTTTTGAAGGTGACTGCCTTGTTATTGGCGGCGAAAACGGTTCGGGTAAAAGCGTACTCATGTCTATTATTGCGGGGCTTGAAAAATGCAGTTGCGGCAAAGTAGAAGCTCCGCAGGTTGGACTTGTTTTTCAGGAAGCAGAAACTCAGATTCTTGGAGAAAGTCCTGCGGAAGACATTGCCTTTGGTCCAAAAAATCTTGGCTGGAAAAAAGCAGAAATTGAACTTGCCGTAAAGGCTGCGCTGGAAAAAACAGGCCTGCTTGAAAAAAAAGACTTTCCTGCAAGATTTCTTTCTGGTGGCGAAAAAAGGCGGCTTGCAGTTGCCTGCATGCTTGCCATGAATCCTCCGGTGATTATTCTGGATGAGCCTTATGCAAACCTTGATTTTGGTGGGGTTAAACAGGTAAACGCTTTAATCCGCCAGCTCAAAAAAGATAGTAAAACCGTAATAATCCTTAGCCACGAAATTGAAAAATGCCTGGGTCTTGCAAACCATTTTGTCGTTTTATTCCAGGGCAAAAAAGTTTTTGACGGAGAGCCTGAAGAAGGCCTTAAACAAAACCTGGAGCAATGGAATATAAGGAATCCCCTTGTTTCGTATAAAAGTGTCGGCGACCTGGTGTGGGAGTAGAAGAAGTGACAACAGCATTTTCTTACAAACAGGGAAATTCAATTGTACACCGCTGCCCAGCCTGGATAAAAATCCTTTTTCTTCCGCTAGTTAGCATTCTTGTATTTATGCTTCCCTGGCAGCTGGCTCTTGTACTTATATGCCTTCAGACACTTGCAGGCATTCTTCTTCATCTTACCTTGCAGGAACAGCTTTGCGATCTGCAGGCCGTTTTATACTACGCAGCCCTTTTAATTTTTGCAAAACTGGTCGGGGCACTTTTTACCCACAACTTGAATAAGGATTTTTTTACAGATTTTATTCCCACCCTTTTGATGCTCTTAAAACTTTTTTGCCTTATGCAGACAGCCTCTTTAGTTTTTAAGACATCTACATCTTTGCAAATCCGCCAGGGCCTTGAACAAATGGAGCTTGCTGTACGCAGATTTTTTCATATGCCCGCCAAGAGCCCCGCAGCACAAATGCTGGCCTTGTTTATATGCTTTATTCCCCAGGTTGCAAAAAACTGGACTCAGTCCAAAAAAGCCTGGTTTGCCCGTGGCGGAAAAAAAGGCATACGCATGCTCATAGTCCTACTTCCTGTTTTGTTCAGCGTTGGAATGAAGCAGGCCTATAATTCTGCACGAGCCATAAGCATCAGAAGTGCCAATTAAGAAAGCCTCAATAAGTAACTATTTACGTCTTGCCTTTTTTTAAATATGGTTTAAACTAGTAGTAATTCTGTTTTTCAGAATAATCTAACTTAAAGAGGTTTAATATGAAAAAACTCTTAATTCTTGTAGGCTCAATTTTATTGCTGACTACAAAACTCTTTGCAGCAGATCCTGCTGTTGGATTATGGAAAAGTATTGATGACAAAACCGGTAAAGTTACTGCAATCTGGAAGGTTTATGAACAGGGCGGAAAGCTCTTTGGAACAATTGCAGCAACAACAGATTCTCCACAGGATATTATTGCAAGTGCCTGCAAAGAATCATACAAAAACTTCCCTGTATCTGGGGCTGTAAACAAAATGAAAACTGTTGGAACTCCTTGGATTTTCAACATGGAAAAAGAATCTGAAGGAAACTGGAAGGATGGAAACATCATCGATCCAAGTAACGGAAAAATGTACGGCTGTGTAATTAAATATCTTAAGGCCGGCGAAAAAAATAAGAAATATACTGCAACTGGCCCTACTCTTGCAATGGCTGGAACTGTAGGTCCAATTCAGGTTTTCCAGTACTGGATTCCTGCAACCGAAGCCGATATTAAAGAGGCTCAGGCTAAGAATCCTCCAAAGAACTAATAAAAAAATCGCCAAAGGAGCTTGCAAATGAAATCAAAAGCAAAACTTCTATTTATTATGATTTTATCTTTTGTGTTAATGGAAGCAGCAATGTTTGCCGGAGAAGAAAAAGATGTTCCCCGAAAATACAGACTTGCCGCTTATACAAAAGCTGTAGAAAAAGAACTTGGTCATAAAAGCGAAGATTTTGAGAAAAGCATAATAAATACAACTTATACTTATTATGCAAATACCTGCCAGAACAACTGGGATAAGGAAGCCTGGCAGGAAGCTGTTGCAAAAGCAGTTGAACTCTGCCGAAATAAAATTGCAATTGCAGCAGCTAAAGCAGGTGAATTTGGCGAAAAATTCCTTAAGGCTTTAATACAATCAACAAAAGAAGCCACAAACTCTATTTCGGATTGGCTTGATCAAAAATCTCAGGAATACGACAAGCAGTCCGAAAAAGATAAAAAAAAGAACGATAAAAAAAAAGAAAACAACAACAATAATAACAACAAGAAAAACGAAAATAAAAAAATCACAATTTAATGGAGAGGAAATCCTAAAATGAAAAAATTTATCTCAACAATCCTTCTTTTTTCTGCAGCTTTGTCATTAACATTTGCTGCACCAAAAAAGGGCAAGGGAAAAGAACAATCAAAAGGAATCAAGCTTGATGCAAAAAAGAAATTTGCAATTGAAGGCGTTGAACTTGGAAGCGATAACTGGCCTCAGGTAACACTTTCAAACAAGGGCGAGATTATCTGGAATCAGAAAGAAGGGGATTTTCAGCAGATTGGCTGGGAACTGCGCGGAACAGATTTGAGCAAATATGCAGGTCTTCGTTTTGAACTTGCTGCAGGTCAGAATTTTGAAGAACACCATGTATGGCTTGAAAATCCTGCAAGTACAGGCGACTGGGGCTTTAACTTTGCAAAAGATGGAGTTTGCTATGCCCTTTTCAATGGTCAAAACAAAGGCTGGGGCGACATGAAAAACCCTGATATTTCAGAAGGCTTTTTAATTAAAATTGGCGGTAACTTAAAACAATTCAAAAAGACTGTAATTAAATCTATTGAATTGATTAAAAAAGAGGACATTCCGGATGCTTCGAATCTTACACTTTTGGGTGTACCTTTTGGAACTTCAGTATGGCAGTCTCACATTCTTGGTAATGAAGTTCTTTGGGCAAAGGGTGATACAGGTGGAGATGCCGGCTGGGATTTAAGCGGTATTGATCTTTCTGAATATGACAGAGTTCGCGTTGAACTGGAAAGTACCACCTGGGAAAACATTGGTTTAAGACTTTGCGACAGCACTCATAATAACTGGCATGGATTTAACACACAGGTTGAACCAAATGTTTTTGATGTGTACTTATCTGGACAGGGTGCTTCCTGGGTATCAGACAACGGAACTGATTTTGATAAGACTCAGGGATTAAAAATTATCATCCAGTCTTGGGACAGAACAAAAGAAGAAAAAACTGTTGTAAAGAGCATTGAGCTTTTGAGGGGTGAAAGAACTGTAAATGAAGCTGTTATGATTGGCGACAAAATGCTTGGTTCTTCAGGATGGAATTCAAAATCATATGAAAACGGACTTATAGAATGGATATGGAATGGAGAAGATCGCTATCCATGTGCAGGCTGGTATGTTAAAGACATTGATTTTTCTGAATATACAAAAATCCGTGTTGAATTTGAACCGGAAGCTTCAACACTCCCTCTTCGTATTGACCTTTATCAGGAAAAAAATGATTGTGGTGTTGGATTCGATGCTGTTTCAAATTCTTTTATTGAAGTAAACCTTGACGGTTCATATTTTGACGATAAATGGGAAAACAAAGGAAAATGGGATCCTTCTAAAAAAATTGACCAGATCTGGATTCGTTATTGCAACCTTTCAACAAGCGGTCAAAAATCAATTGTAAAATCTGTTACACTGCTTAATGAAGAAATAAAAGCTCCACAAGCAGACGAGCTCATGTTAAAAGGAGCTAAACTTGGCTCACGAAAAGACAATGCAATAGTTGATGAAAACTCTGTAATCAACTGGAAGAAAGGAAATTACGCACAGTGCGGCTGGCAGTTTGATAAGCTGGAAGGTGAAATTCTTGAAGTTAAGGTTTCTTCAACAGACTGTCCATTGCGCTTAAGAATTCGTGATCGTGCAAGCCAGAATGAAGCAAGCTGGGATGATGACGGTTCTGGCATCTTCCGTATTAATCTTAAAACAAAAAAGAAAATTAATGAAAACGGAAAAGAAAGTGCACCGGAATGGCAAAAATCATCTAAAGCATTCCTTTATGAAGCTGGCGGCGATATTGTTATTGAACCAATAAACGGAGTTTCCAAAGACGGAAAACAAAGTGTTGTTGAATATATTAAAGTAGAATAAAAAATAACTGTAATTTAAAAATGGAGACCTTGTAGCATGAAAATACTTTTAATAAACGGAAGTCCAAAAGGTAAAAGAAGCAATTCTTTGCGGCTGGCAAAAAGTTTTATTGAAGGCGTAAAAGCTGTTAAAGAAGCAGACGGAAATTCTGTAGAAGTTGACGAGCTTGAGCTTGCCTCGCTTACAATTGGAGCCTGCCGGGGATGTTTTGCCTGCTGGAATGCAACTCCGGGAAAATGTGTAATCAAAGACGATATGCAGATGGTTATTGAAAAACAGCTTGCTTCCGATTTGATTGTCTGGAGCTTTCCGCTTTATTATTTTAATGTTCCGGGTCTCCTTAAAAATCTTATTGACCGCCAGCTTCCTATGGCTCTTCCTTTTATGGCAGAACGCACAGACGGTTATGGAAATGGAAGTCATAAGGCACGCTATGAAAACTTAAACATAAAACACGTTGTTGTTTCTACCTGCGGCTTTTATACTGCCCGGGGAAATTACGACAGCGTTCTGAATATGTTTGACCACTTTTTGGGCAAGGGTACTTTTGAAACTATTTTCTGCGGTCAGGGTGAACTTTTCAAAATTAAAGAGCTTTCTGACAGAACAGACGCTTATCTTAATTCTGTAAAAAAAGCCGGAAGTGAATATGCTTCGGGAGCAATTACTGAAGCTACACGCCAGGAACTGAGCGCTCTGCTTTACGAAAAAGAAGAGTTTGAAAGAATGGCCGATGCCAGCTGGGGAATTGATAAAACAACAGGCCAGAAAGAATCTGAAGATTTGATTTTTACAAGACAGATGGCGGCTCTTTATAATAAGGCCTCCTGGGACGGAAAAGACAAAGTTCTCGAAATGTACTACACCGATCTTGGAAAAACCTACCAGATTTTACTTGGCAAAGACGGCAGCAAAGTTGTTACAGATTCAAGTCTTACTGCCACAACAAGAATTGAAACTACTTTTGAGCTATGGCAAAAAATCTCCCGTAAAGAAATCAGCGGTGAAGAAGCTCTTGGAAAACAAATGTACAAAGTTACCGGCGATTTTAATCTGATGATGAACTGGGGAAAAATCTTTGGCGGGAATCAGGCACATGGGCCGGCACAGGCTTCGGGACAAGCGCAGGCTGCTTCCCCTTCAAGTCAAAGTACAAATCCTTCAATGACAAGCATGCTCATTCCTTGGATTACTTTCTGGATTTCGGTTTCTATAAACTCAAAAATCGGTTCGCTCATTTCGCTGGCAGTGTGTGCCCTCATTCCTGCAATTATGGGAAAGCATCGCCTGATAATCTGGGACAAGCTTTCTCTTATAGCAGTAGCAGGTCTTTCTCTTGCAGCAAATCTCACGGGCAAAGGTCATCTCATTTCAAATGCGGGTTACCTTGTATTCGCTTTCTTCTGGCTCATTTCCTGCATGACAAAAGAACCTCTTTCTGCAGCCTATGTAAAATATGCTTATGGCGGCGACTCTGCCCTTAAAAATCCTTTGTTCATGAAGCCTAACTATATTCTTTCTGCCTGCTGGGGCCTGCTTTACATTTGTACAACAATCTGGACTTTCTTTCTTGGACGTGCAGGACTTGGAATACTCATACCAATCATAAACAATCTTGTTCCGATTTTTATGGGAATATTTACTGCCTGGTTTTCAAAATGGTACCCGGCATGGAAAGCAAGAGGCGGCAAACCTTCCAGATAGACGCAGGCAATATTTTATTATATCTTTATTCCCATTCAGCTTCGCTGAAAACTAGTGGTGTTTCCAATTTAACATTAGGAGTTCCTCCGCCACCATAAGATTTTTCAAGGCTAAACACTTCAGGGACTAATTCACCTTCTACTTCAGAAAGCTGAACATTATTAAAATTAAGCTTTCGATATTCACGATCGTTAAAATATTTTTTACGGCTTTTTATTTCAAAAGTCTTACTGTATTGTAAAATTATTTTCTGAGTAATTTCCCCATAGCCGGGAGTTCTTGCCCTTACTCCTTCCTCATCAACCAATCCGGCTACAGCAATATAAGTATGCTGAACCTGACTTAATTGTTGAGAAGCCCCATGGAGATTTTTTACCAATGGAGCAAATTCTTTTTCTGCCTTTATGCCTTCCCAGGCATCCATTATTTCTTTCCATACTGTTATTGCCTGTCGATTAGGAATAATTTTCATGCCAGGCTCAACAGTAAAACGAGCGGTTTTTAAATCAGAATTCAATTCTTTTGTTACAGAAGAAAAATTATATATAACAACAGGAAGTTTAAGTGATAAATATGAATCCAAATCTTTAAACATTTTGCTCCATGTTTTTTGAGTTGTCTGAAGATATTCTGATTTTTCCTCTAAGCTTCCTTTTGGAATTGGGAAATAAAGAATTCTTTTTATATTACTATAGGCTCTTTCCTGATAAGTTCCCTTTACTTCAAAATAATAAGCAATTGCTTCTACAAGATTACCTGCTTTTTCGGCAACATAGGCTTTTGCTAACAGAATAAGGGCTGTGTTCTCTTCTGTGTTGGTTGCAGTAAGAGTTCTCATATCTGAAGCAGAAAGATTTATTCCCAAACCTTTCAGCAATTTTATTGTAATATCATTTACAGCACGACCACTTTCGATATCGGCTAAAGAATAATGACATTCTGCAGAAGAAGAGTTTTCATTATTTTGAATGTCAACAATGAAAAAGTTAAATTCATAATCATTGATTGTTTCTTGTATGCTTCCAGATACAAGATTATTCACATAATAATTATCAGCAATTGTAAAAAAATCCTCAGAATACTCAAGGTCATCATTTTCGCTATTTGCAATATACATTTGTGTAAATGTTGAAAACTTGTTTACAAGAGATTCTTGTATGTATCTTGCAATCCACTTTTCTGAATCTGAAACATCAGTCAAGCAAGGTTGCATAACTACTAAGCTTATATCCTCACCCTTATAGATTTGTTTTTCAACTCTGGCATCATTTTTTACTTCTTCCTGAATTCCTTTTTTATCTTGACCAGAAGATGTGGCACAAGAAACAGAAAACAATCCCAGTAAAATTAAATAGATAAAACAAGTAATTCTTTTTTTCATAATTTTTATAACCTCTTGCCTTATTTTAATGCTTTTGCATGTCTACGAAAAGTAGGTTGCTGCAGGGACATATCGGTGATAATCTATCCATAACAAAACGACGCGTAGCTTTGTAAGATAAGGAGATTTATTATGGATAATTATATTACCAGCGCAACAATAAAAAGACTGCGCGAAGAAAAAGGGCTTACACAGGAGCAGCTGGCTCAAAAGATTTTTGTAAGCAACAAGACAATCAGTAAATGGGAAAATGGTCATGGCTTACCGGATATTTCGCTTCTAGAACCACTTGCAAAGGCACTGGATATTTCGGTGATTGAGCTTTTTTCCGGAAACGAAGTGCGTAACCAGAACAAATCCTTCAACATGAAAAAGATTTTATTTTACACCTGTCCTGTCTGTGGCA
Organism: uncultured Treponema sp.; assembly: GCA_946535985.1. Classification (GTDB taxonomy): domain Bacteria; phylum Spirochaetota; class Spirochaetia; order Treponematales; family Treponemataceae; genus Treponema_D. The sequence continues at coordinate 21,021 of CAMNDY010000008.1, forward strand.
ATGTGATTCAGGCAATTGGAGGGGCAGTTATAAGCTGTTGTGGAATTACACTTCCTCCACTGGAAGTAGAAGAAGACTGTGATGACGAACTTTTAGCTGAACATAGAATAAAGCTGGAAAAAGTTGAAGATGAATACTACCTTACGATTGACCACCCGATGACAAAAGAACATTATATTTCTTTTATTGCGGCTGTTTATGATAACGGTGTAGACTTTGTAAAACTTTATCCCGAAAGTGCAGCAGAAGCAAGATTTAAAATTGGCCGTGCAAAGTTCTTTCTGGCTTATTGCAATCACCACGGATTATTTAAATCTATTTAGCTACTACGCAGTTTCTTCCGTTTGTTTTTGCATCGTACATAGCTTTGTCGGCACGGTCAAATGCAGATTTGTCTGTGTCGGCAGCTGAAATTTCGGTAAGACCAATACTACAGGTAAGATTGTAGATTTTATCAAAGGGAGCTTCTGAAATACTTTGTCTGAGCTTTTCGGCAAGCTGCTTTATCTCTTCAAAATCCAATTCGTAGCAGACACAAAGGAATTCTTCTCCACCCCATCTGCCTAATACGTCATTATAAGATTTAAGAAATTCAGCAACAAAATCTACAAACTGCTTGAGTACAATATCACCAACAGAGTGGCCAAACTTATCATTTACTGCTTTGAAATAATCTATATCAAGCATCATAAGAGAGGCTTTTTCGTTCTTTGTTTTAATGCTTTCTATAGCATTATTGATTTCGGTTTCAATTCGTCCGTGATTAAAAATTCCTGTAAGGGTATCTTTAGAAGCAAGGTCTTCATATTTTTTCAAGGTTTCAAAAAGCTGCAAAGAGTTCTCATGAATATTCTGAACCATGAATACAAATCTAAAGTCATCTTCGTTTGTTGTATTGGTACGGCTAAAAATGAGTTTAACCCAGATGAAGACCCCATCCATATTTTTCATCTGGCAGTCAAAAGAAGTGGTGCGTCCCGGCAGCAGATTTTTCTTTAAATATTCAGGATCTGTGCGTTCCATAAAAAGCTTTTGATCTTCGGGCCAGATCATATTTACAATCATGGTGCGCCAGGTTGTGTATTTAATATCATAGTTCTGCGGATTATCAGAAATTTCTGTTACATTAATGCTGTAAGAAATGTCTTTAATTAAATCTACATACATAGAAAAAAGGAAGGAGTTCTGGATTGTATCGACCTTTTTGTCTGTAAGGAAGTCCCGCAGATATTCACTGTTATCAAGCTCATCAAGAATAAACAAATATTTGTTGTTTTCTTCATCAAGAGGATAAATTGAAATTTGAATTAGATATGTTTTATCATCAACGTGCAGTTTAATGCGGTCAATGTATTTCCCTTTGAATTTTCCAATCATCGGAATAAAAACATGATAATCATCCGCAATTTTGCCGGACTTTTCGCTAAAATGGAACCAGAGTTTTTCCACAAGACTCTCATAATTTCCATCTGCTTCAATCAGATTTTCAAAAAGTCCTGTCTTTTTAATTACATGATAACTGTCGTTCTTAGCATCAACAATAATTATAGCATCTACAAGCTCATAAAATAAGTTAGCAACAGATTCCTTAGAATATTCACTCATATACCTATCCTCTATGTCTTAACTGTTAATTTTACACCCATTTTCTAAGTTTTTAAACTTTTTTAATCGTTTTACCAACTTTTTTTTTATATACTTTTTTTAGGAAAAACAATTATAATTACAGTACTAAGTCGCCAAAAGGAGTATACTATGCAAAAGAAAATCATCTGGAGAAGTTTATCGATTTTTACAGCAGCCATCTTGCTTACCGGAAGCCTTTTATTTACCGGCTGCGACGAAGAGGAAAAAAAGCAAATGGAACAGTTTAAACAACAAGAATCTATTGGAACAAAGTTTCTTAAAAGTCAGGAAAATGCAGACAAAAAACCAAAACCTGCAGAGCCGGACGGACCTTCTACAAACGGTCTTGGTATTTCTGATGAAAAATATGAAGCAAGCATAAAGAAAAGTCTTGTTTCTAAAAACAACAATTATCTTGTAAAAAAGGTGCTTGAAAAAATGCGGGCCGGAGAAGAAGTGATTATTTCTACACTCGGCGGTTCTGTAACAGAAGGAGCAGGACCTTCTTCCTATACACAGGGCTACGCATACCAGTTCAAGGATATGTTCATAGAAAAATATGCTGCAAACAAAGATATGGTAAAATTTGTTCCTGCAGGAATTGGTGGAACACCTTCGCCAATGGGTCTTATCCGCTACCAGAAGGATGTTGTAAATAAGGGCGGCCGCGACCCGGATCTTTTGATTATTGAGTTTGCAGTAAACGACTGGCTTGAATGTTCTAAAACCCGCGCCATGGAATATCTTGTTCGCAATGCACTTGAACATAACACAGCAGTAATTATGCTTTATGGTGCAGCAACTTATAATAACCAGCAGGCTCAGATCAAACCTGTTGCCGATTTTTATAAGCTTCCACAGGTAAGTGTAAGCGACGGACTTAGAGGTTCAGGTATAAATCAGCAGAATGGTTCTAAAGTTTATTATACCGATATGGTTCACCCTACAAAAAATGGTCACACCTTTATGGCCCGCTGTATTCTTAATTTGATTGACGAAATTGACGCTTCTCCAATCGACGAAAAAGCCGCAATTCCGGAAGGCTATAAAAACGAAAATCCATTTATAAAGTTTGCAACAATCTATGGCGACACTCAGGACAAAAATGTTTCTATAAAGCCAGGTTCCTTTGACCACAAGGATGACGCAATTCAGGCATATATGCACGGAGGAAAAAGCTTCCCTCAGAACTGGAGCCGCAGCCCTTCGACAAGCTCAGGGACCGCAAACAACGAAGCCTTTACAATGACGCTCAATTGCAAAAGCCTCATAATGATTTACAAAAATGCAAACAACAATTCCTTTGGAAAGGCAGAGGTTTTTGTAGACGGACAATCTAAGGGAACTTATGCAGGCCACGAAGAAGGCGGCTGGAATAACTGTATGGTTGTTATGATTATTGATGAAGCAAGTTCTTCGCAGCACACGGTAGAAATTAAACCTGCCGCAGGCGACGAAGATAAATCATTTACAATTTTAGCCTTTGGTTATGCACAGTAACATATAGGTGGTTTCGACAATCTCAACCACCACTTATTTTTTCCAGTAGCTTGGCATAAAGAAAATAAACATTGTGTAAAGCTCAAGACGTCCTGCAAGCATTGCAAAGCAGTACCAGAGCTTTACAAAAACAGGGAGCGCCCCGTAATTTGCAGTAGGCCCTAAAAGTCCAAAAGCAGGACCTACATTTCCTACCATTGAGAGAGCACCTGTAAAGGAACTCAAAACATCAAGCTTTCCAAGACATCCAACAAAAACTGTAATTGCAACAACAACCGCGTACATAAACATAAAACTTGTAACGCTTAATACAATATCCTTGCTGCTTACTTTTCCGTTCAAACGAATTGTAAAAATTCCATGCGGGTGAAGCATTCTTTTTGTTTCATTGTTGAGCTGTTTTGCAAGAACAACCCAGCGCACAACTTTAATACCACCACTAGTTGAACCAGAGCTTCCTCCAATAAAAAACAGAACAAACAAAAAGAACTGGGCAATCACAGGCCAGTCAAGATAATCAGCAGTACCAAAACCTGTTGTGGTCATAATGGAAGTTGCCTGGAAAGCAGAATAACGTAGACTTGTACCAAATCCGCCGTAATAAGGAATAAGTGAAATTGTAATTGCAATAATCGAAATAAAGAGAATTCCTATATAGGCTTTGAACTCTGCATTTCCAAACATATCCTTAAACTTGCCCTGCAGCAAAACAAAGAACAAACTAAAGTTAATTCCGGAAAGGAACATAAATACAGTTGTAATGATTTCTACTGCAAGCGAGTTATAGGTTCCTATAGAAGCGTTTCTTGTAGAAAATCCTCCGGTTCCCAGAGTTGCAAAAGAATGCGAAAGGGCATCTATAAAATCCATCTTGGCAAGCATAAGGGCAATTGTTTCTATAGCAGTAAGCCCCGCATAAATAACCCAGAGAATTTTTGCAGTAGTTGTAATTCGTGCTGTTACCTTGCCTTTTTCGGGGCCGGTTGTTTCTGCCTTAATAAGCTGAAAGCCTCCAACTCCAAGCAGAGGAAGAAGGGCAACTGTTAAAGTTACAATTCCCATACCGCCAATCCAGTGAGTAAGACAGCGAAGCATATTTATTGAACGGGGAAGACTTTCTACTTCACTTAAAATTGTTGCTCCAGTTGTAGAAAATCCGCTTACACTTTCAAAAAGGGCATCTGCATAAGATTTAAAATATCCGCTTAAAAACAAGGGAACAGAACCCATAACAGACATTACAATCCACGACATTGCTACAATTATAAAAGTCTGCTTTATAGACATAGAAACTTTTACTTTACGGGTTGGAATATTTACACCTGCACAAAATACAAAGCTCACAAGCATAGGAATGACAAATGGCAGAATCATAGCTTTTTCGCCGCAGGCAATTGCAACTCCAAGGGGAATTGAAAAAAGTGCACCAACAAGAGCCAGAAGAATTGAACCTATTTTTAAGAATGTTACAATAAACATAAGGACCTGCTCCCGGCTACTGTTTTCCTGCAAAATATGACAAAACCTTTTTGCTGTTTTCTGATTTTGTAATAAGAACTACGTGATCTCCTGCGACAAACTGAGTATCACCGGAAGGAATTGCATAATCCTGAGAGCCAAGTTTTTTATCCAAAAGCACAAGGAAAGAACCAGGATCTGCAATTTCGCGCAAAGGTTTTCCGCTTACTTTAGAACTTGAAGTAATTTCGCATTCTACAATTTCAAGCTCTCCTGTTGTTACGGTATGAATTTCTTTTACAGATTTTCCGCGCAGGTGACTCATAATGGAATCTACTACACTGTCGCGCAAAGGAATAGCAACATCTACCCCTAAGTGCTTTTCGCTGATTTCTACAAAATCATGACTCTTTACAAGACTGATTGACTGCCCTACTCCAAGAGATTCAAGATAGGCTGCAAGAATCATATTTAATTCGTGATTATGTGTTGCACAAATTGCAAGGTCAAAAGATGTAAGGCCTTCTTCGCGCAAAAAGTTTTCATCAGAAGCATCGGCACAAAGAACACGTGCATCCGGGAAACGCTCTGCTGCAGCTTTTGCAAGAAGGTCATCACTGTCTATAATTACAAATTCCTGAGAATGACGTGCCTTGGCGCCGCTGAACAATCTTGCAAAACCGCCTGCCTTTTTCTGAATAAGCTTATCGGCAATAATATTTCCTATTCTTCCGGCCCCAATCAGAACAACTTTCTTAAGTTCCTTTTGTACCGAACCGCAAAGTTCAAGTACTGCATTGATATCATCTTTATCTACAAGAACACCAAGAGTATCGCCCGCATTTATAACAGTGTCACCAGTTGGAAGAGATGTGATTCCATTCTGCTCAACATAAGCTACAAGAAAGCGGACTTCTGTTTTTGAACGCACTTCTTTAAGGGTAATGCCGTCAAAAATACTGTCTTTATTTACAAGGATTTTTGCAATTTCAAGACCGGAATTATCAAAGGTTATTACGTTACCAACTGCGCCGTTTTCTACAGCCTGCACAATTGCATCTGCCGCTTCAACGTCAGGATGAATCATGTAGTTAATTCCATACAGAGGACGATGCTTACCGCCAAATTCTCCGGAATGCTTTTTTTCGGCTTTTGTTGTATTTACATAATAGGCGTAGTTTCGGACACGTGCAATTTTAAGAACGTCAGGATACACTGCATCTACAAGCGAGCAGGTAATCATGTTTACTTCATCGGAAGAAGTTACACAAACAAGCGCATCTGCTTTTGCAATGCCAACTTCTTCCAATGTTTCAAGATTGTTTCCGTCTGCATTTACAACAGTACAATCAAGGATATTTTGCGCATGACGAATTGTGTGGTCGTCATTATCAACAATTGCAACTTCGTTTTTTTCATTTATGAGGAGCTTGGCAAGCTGAACGCCTGTAAATCCAGCTCCTACAATTACTATTTTCATGGGATTCCCCTTTTTAGTATATTATACCATTCTTTGGGGAATATGTCTTTATTTCTCTTCTGCTTCCTGAGAAAGCTTAGATTTGCGTTTGTTTGAAACAAAAAGGCCCACATAAACGGCAACACAGATAATTGTTGCAGCAAGGGCCTCAAGAGCAGCCTGAGGAGCAAGAACTCCAATTACAGCAAAGTAGCCCATACCGCCCATACCTTCGCGGGTTGCAGCGCCCTGGAAAATATAAAGACAACCGATTACAAGCAAAGTGTGGCAGACAGTAGAAAGGAAGGCTGTAATACCGGCGCTTACTGTTTTTGGCAATTTAGGAAGCTTATTAAATGCAAACCACAAAGCCCAGGCAACAAGACCTGTAAGCATGCGTGGCAAAACTGAACAAAGAGGATTTACAAAAAGAGGATCCAGAACTCCGCTTGGGCTCATTGCAGCCTGAACAAGAGACATAATTCCAAATACAGCACCTGTAAAAAGAGCAGAAGGCAAACCGCAAAGACAGGCAGCAAGAATAATAGGTACATGAAGGATAGTAATAGAAGCAGCAGGACCAAGAGGAATAAGACCAAGTTTTGTAATACCAAGAACAATTATAAGAGCGCTAAGAGCAGCAGTTAAAACCAATTTACGTGTACGAGATACATTTTTTTCCATAATGTGTACTCCTTTTTAATTTGAAGCGATTATGACAAAACAACGTATTTTTGTCAATTAAAAAATGGCTTGCTTCGCGCTCGCAATGACATGTTTTATCCGATCAAAGGTTTCTGTTTCTTGCTTACCGGTTCACAAGTTAGGTCTACGCCAAGCTTTTTAAAGATTTTGCGGTCAACTTCGCTAAGCATAACAGTTGTATGAACCTGGCAGCCACGAAGATTTGGCAGCTGATCAATTGCCTTTCGGCAGTTTTCGTCATCTTTAGAAAGCATTGCAAGGGCAACAAGAACTTCATCAGTATGAAGGCGAGGATTGTTTCCGCTAAGGTAAGTTACCTTCATTTTCTGAATAGGTTCAATCATTTCTTTTGGAATAAGCTTAAGCTTGTGATCAAGCCCTGCAAGATGTTTTGTTGCATTAAGAATGAGGGCAGCACTTGTACCAAGCAAATCTGTAGTTTCTGAAGTAATAATTGTTCCGTCTGCAAGTTCAATAGCTGCACAAATAGATTTTGACTTTGCAGCACGTTCTTTTGCAGCAACAGTTACACGACGTTCATCTGTAGAAATCTTTTCCTGCTGCATCAAAAGTTCAATCTTGTTAATTTCGGCTTCTGAAGCATCTCCATCCATGTAGCGGTTGAGTGTTGCATAGTAGCGGCGTATAATTTCCTGACGGCTTGCTTCACGACAGGCTTCATCATCATAAATACAATAGCCTGCCATATTAACGCCCATATCTGTCGGCGACTTATAAGGATTTTCTCCATAAATACCCTTAAAAATAGCGTCAAGAACAGGGAAGATTTCTATATCGCGGTTATAATTTACAGTAGTTTGTCCGTAGGCTTCCAGGTGCCATGGGTCAATCATGTTCACGTCATTTAAGTCTGCAGTAGCAGCTTCGTAAGCAAGATTTACAGGATGTTTTAGAGGCAGGTTCCAGATTGGGAAGGTTTCGAACTTTGCATATCCTGCCTTTACTCCGCGTTTATTTTCGTGGTAAAGCTGGCTCAAACAGGTAGCCATTTTTCCAGACCCTGGGCCTGGCGCCGTAACAACAACAAGCGGACGAGTTGTTTCTATATAATCATTCTTTCCGTAGCCTTCATCACTATCAATAAGTGCTACGTTAGAAGGATATCCCGGAATTGTATAATGATAGTAGGATTTGATTCCCATTTTCTTAAGTTTTGAACGGAAAAGTTTTGCAGCTTCCTGACCGGTATAATGAGTAATGACAACGCTTCCAACCATAAGGCCCCGGCTCTGGAACTCATCTCGAAGGCGCAGAACGTCCTTATCGTAAGTAATACCCAGATCACTGCGGATTTTATTTTTTTCAATGTCTACAGCGCTGATAACAATTACAATTTCTGCAACATCAGCAAGCTGCATGAGCATCTTTAATTTACTGTCTGGCTGAAATCCCGGAAGAACGCGCGAAGCATGATAATCATCAAAAAGCTTACCGCCAAATTCCAGATAGAGCTTATCGCCAAATTTGGCAATCCTTTCCTTAATGTGTTCCGATTGAATCTTCAAATACTTTTCATTGTCAAAACCGTTTTTCATACGGTTTTTAATTATAACAGAAGAGATGAAATTCTACAACATAAAGAAAGAGGCCTCTGAAAAAATGCGGAGCGGGGGATTGCATATAAAAAGTTATGGTACGGAGTGGAAAAGGGCTGGGGGCTGCATCTGAACTTTTTTGGCGCTTAGCCATAGAAGAAAGTTGAGGATTTGTGCAACAAACCGCAGACTTTCTTCCAAAAAAAAGTTCAGCCAGCAGCCCACAGACATTTTCCACGGGAGTACCATAACTTTTTCTTTAAAAGGCCTTTCCCGCGTGAGCATTTTTTCAATGCAAATTTTCTTATTTTATGATATAATAAATTTCATTCTGGAGATTGTATGGAATTCCTAAGGCAGAACCAGCTGGACATAATGCTCATTTTCAGCGGGATTTGTGGTATTCTCGTATTTTTTGTTTGCATCACCAAAATCCTTTCAAAGCGCAGAAAATTTGCCCTCATCCTTATGGAGCTTAGCGCAATGTTCCTGCTGCTTGCAGACCGCTGGGCCTATATTTTCAGAGGAGATGTCTCCACCACGGGCTGGTGGATGGTGCGCATCTGCAATTTTCTGGTTTTCTCCCTTTCGCTATTAGTTCAGTTTGCTTTCAATCTTTATCTTATTGATTTGTACATGAACGAAGGCGACCTTAGCAATATCCCCGTACGATTAAAACTTGCAACAGCTTTATTTATTATTGGAGAAGTTTTAATAGTAATTTCTCAGTTTACAGGATTTTATTATACCTTTGACGAATTCAACCAGTATCAACGTGCCGACGGATTTTTACTATGCTATTCCATGCCGCTTTTAATTATCCTGCTGCAACTTTCGGTTGTCATACAATATAATAAACGAGTAAACAGACTCATCAGGGTTTCGATCGTCCTCTTTTCTACATTACCTATTGTTGCTACTTTCTGTCAGATTTTTGTATACGGACTTTCTCTTACAAACATGACTCTTGTAGGTCTTGTTGTGATTCTTTACTGCTTCGAACTTGTTGATATGAACAATAAAGTCGAACGCGCAAATCAGCTCGAAATTGATTTTTTAAAAGATGAACAAAGAAACATGCAGATAATGTTTGAGCAGACAGCCGAAGCTCTTGCAAACGCCATCGATGCCAAAGACAAATATACACATGGTCATTCAAACCGCGTTGCCGAATATTCAAAGCGAATTGCATCTCTTGCAGGAAAATCAAAAAAAGAATGTGATGAAGTTTATTATGCTGCCCTCCTCCACGATGTAGGAAAAATTGGTGTGCCAAATAATATCATTCAAAAAGAGGGCCGCCTTTCCGATGAAGAATTTGCCGAAATTAAAAAGCATCCTGTAATTGGCCGCCAGATTCTTTCCAGCATTTCAAAATCTCCATATTTAAGTGTTGGTGCAAACTATCATCACGAGCGCTATGACGGCAAGGGATATCCTGAAGGTCTCAAAGGAAACGATATTCCTGACATTGCCCGCATAATTGCAGTTGCCGATGCTTACGATGCCATGACATCTAAACGAAGCTACCGTGATCCAATTCCACAGGATAAAGTCCGCGAAGAAATTGTAAAGGGAATAGATACCCAGTTTGATCCTGTTTATGCAAAGCTCATGCTTCATTTAATAGATCTTGATCTTGAATATGAAATGAAGGAAAGAGAAGAAGTTAAGGAGCTTGCCGGTAAGAACGAGATGACTTGTACTAACTACCGTTCGTCAGTTTCCGAAGGAATAATCCTAACTCCAAATATCACAAGAATAAAACTGCATTCAAAAGCAATCTCAGATAAACCTTCTAAAAAATCAATTCCTTCTTTTATTTTATTTGATTCTCTTGATGGTCGTATTTACGAAACAGAAGATAAAATTAGAGAAATGATTTTTACAGAGTTTGCAGAAATCCGTTTTGATGGCGAAACTGTAAATAAAGCTACCCGAAAAATCCAGACAGCAATTTTGAATGATTCAATTACAGCAACTACAAATCTGGCCCAGATTTATAAAGACGGCCTGGACTACGAAATTGAAGCTGTAAAATTCATGGATCATATTCTTTTAAAAATTACGAATAAACTCAGAGCAGTTAAAATTACCATTGCAATGCAGGACAGTTCGCGCTATGCCTATTTAGCCCTTACCGGCGAGGATTGTTTTATTTCAAATGTCGACATTAAAAAAGATGAAGCTGCAATTGATGAAAATTATATTCCTCGCATTGCACCAAAAATCAGTTATATAGATGTTCCTGCGGGAGACATTCCGAACGTTCAGGTAGACGGATGGAGATCTGCAGCTTCGGAAGGAATACCTCTTGTTGATGACCTTAAGATTTCTTTTCATTCAAAGAGTCTTCCAACAGCCCGCTTAATCTGGCACTGTCCATTTGTAAGTCTTTTTTATTCTGATGACAAAAAAATTGAAGGCCCCGGTTATAAGGAATATCTTCTTTTGCGCCTTGACGGAGAAAACTGGGAAGCCGATGACCATGCTACAAATAAGATTATTGTAAATAAAAATGATGACTTTTTAGGTTGGGATTTCTGGAAGAACCGTTTTAAGGAAGGCCTGGACTGTACAGTAAAAATCCAGCGAAAAGGAAACATAGTCACCATTCATACCGAAAATAACGGAATTGCCATTACAAGTATTACTACCCTTAAAGACAATTCCGATATCGTTTATGTGGCACTCACTGGTGACCAGACAACCATTACAAATATTAAGATAAACTAGTTAGTAGCCTCTAACACAGAGTAGAAGCATTTCTTTGTAAGGTATGAACTTTCTGATTTTTTGAACAACAACGGATACTGTGTAACACCATTACTAATCCTAATCCATGAGTTTTCATCGTTTATACCCCAGATTGTAACGCCGGTAATACAATGTCCATCATACTTTGAAGCTTCAGAACCATTCTTGCCATATTTTCTAAGCATCTTAAAATAGCTTGACCAGTTTGAAGTGTCATCCTTTGTTGAAGTTCCAAGGTCAAACTCGGTTACCTGAACATCTATACCAAGAGCAAGATATCTTTTAAGTGCACCTTCATAACCACTTACTTCAGGCCAGCTTGCACCAACGTGAGACTGCATTCCAATTGCATCAATACGTGGTTTTACAAGTTTTCCGTCTATAGTTTTTGCTTCGCCATTTTTAATGAGATTTATGAGCCTTTCAATGCTTGTTGTTTTATATGCACCATGGTCACCAGACCAATCCATATATTCGTTGTAATCATTGTAGCAGAGAGTTACATCGGCAGGAGCATAGGCATTTGCAAAACGGAATGCGTTTACGATAAATTCACCGCTTCCGTAAATCTGGTACCAGCGGGAACCACCATCACTAGGGGACTTATCTTTTGTATCAGGGGTAGAACCTCTTAGAAAGTCTGTACCACTCTTAGAAGCATCATCGGCAACAGCTTCATTCACTACATCCCATGAATAAATAAGGTGATTTCCTTCGCCATAGCCATTTTTCTTTTCCCATTCAGCAACATGCTCCAAGACAGATTTTATATACCATTCCTGGCGGGCTGTCATTGTGGCTTTATCAACTAAACTTTTATTAGCATTATAGTCTTCTCTAAAGAACCATTCCGGTGTCTGCGAATGCCAGACTAAAACGTGTCCTCGCATTTGAAGTCCAGCCGCTTTTACAGAATTTAAGAAAGGATCCATTCTTTCTGCAAAATTAATTGAACTTGGAACTTGTATCTTTGTTCCTGCAGAATCAGTATATGATTTTGTAGAAATTGAATTAGGCCAGGCAAAAACAAAATCAGGTTTTAATTCATTTCCCGGCGTAGTTGTGTTTCCATGACGAACTAAACCTTTAACAGTATCTGCATTTGAGATTTCACGTGTTTCACACGCAAATCCAAATCTGTCAAAAATACCACTGTCAACATAGGCCTCTTTTAAAGAAGGTGCTTCGAGCCAGTTTTCTTGATCGCTACCAGAGTTGTCGGTTCCTGTGTTTCCACCTTGATTTCCCGGTGTAGCATTACTGTTACATGCCGTGAGCATCAACACCGATGCAATTGCAACCGTAAAAAGCGCTTTTAAATTTTTTCTCATTCTTTACTCCTGTGTTTACCTTTTATAGGTTAGTTTCGACAAACTCAATTACTCCACTTTTTGTTATGCTTTTCCCAGAATCTCCATCCAGCTTCGGGAATCGCGTTTAGAAGTATCAAGTCCCAGCTGCTCAACAAACTTTTCAAGATTTGCCTTTACAACATCCGGAGCAAGACTACTGTCTGTAACTTCTATTTCTACATATTTTAAGCCGTTAATCTGTTCAAGCTCTAAGTGAAAATCAATATCTTCCCCTGTTGAGCACTTAAAATATGCCGAAAAAGCATCCTTATTTTTTTCAAAAAACTTTTTATAACCAGCGGCTTCAAAGAAATATCTTAGCGGATTTCCGTCCTGGATTTGAGTTTCATTTTCGCTGTTAAACTCAATTCCATTCTCCACCGATTTTCGCTTAACACAAAAATAAATATCCGTCTGATTTTTATCTACATTCTGCTCCGTCCTGATTCTTATTACCGGAGGTTCGTTATTTTTTATTCGTTCTTCGCGGGTGTCATATTTAGAATAATATTCATCTGATTTTTTAAGGTGCTCAGCCCTCCCCTCTATATCCGCAAAAATTTTATCATACTCCGAATCCGTAAGAGGTATCTTAATCTCAATTTCCTTCCCCATTTCCAACCTCCTTTCTCTTCGTATTTTATAAAAAAATTATAATATTGAAAACATCAAAAAAGAATACAATTCTGTAAAATAATTGTATAAATATTTATTACCAAATGCATTGAAAAAATAGCGCGAAGCCGAATTGCAGATTACAAAAATGCTCTACACTGCTGCCGCGAAAGCGGCAACGTATATAATTACAAGGCAGTGTAGCGCATAGGCGGTGAACCGCCGGTTTTGCAAGGCGTAATTCGGCTGGAAGCTATTTTTTCTACATGTTCCAATCTATATTGTTGCCATAACAAATTATCTTGCATTAATGACATTCTCTTTTGAATTCATTATAATTTTTTTATGAAACGCGAAAAAATTGTTGTATTAGACTTTGGTTCCCAGTATGCCCACCTTATTGCTAAACGCTTCCGCATGCTTGGCTATTATTCCGAAATTGCATTGCCTACCGCAGGCCTTGATACTTTTGAAAATGCCCGCGGCGTAGTTTTTTCCGGCGGTCCATCTTCTGTTTACGATGACGACGCCCCGGAATTTAACAGTCAGATTTTAACTTTAGACATCCCAATTCTTGGACTCTGTTACGGCCACTACATTGTTCAGACTGGCTACAACGGAAAAGTTGGAAAAGCAGATGTCGGTGAATTTGGTTTTGCTACACTCAAGTTTAATGACGGAATGAACGGCGCAAATGCAAAATGTCCGCTTTTCAAAAATATCGAAGGCGACCAGCAGGTTTGGATGAGCCATCAGGATGGAGTTCTTCAACTGGGTGAAGGCTTTGAAACAGTAGGAAGCACAAAGGATTGTCCATTTGCGGCAACACAGAATCTTAGTAAAAAGCGTTTCTCTTTGCAGTTCCATTGCGAGGTAAAAGATACTCCTTGCGGAAATCAGATTTTCCAGAACTTTGCCGATTTTTGCGGCATGCAGAAAAACTGGGATCAGGATACTGTATTAAATTATATTCTTGAAAATATTAAAAAAGATGCCGGAGACAAAAATGTTCTTTTGTTCCTGAGCGGCGGTGTAGATTCTACAATCACTTTTGCTCTGCTTAATAAGGCTCTTGGTCAGGACCGTGTTCTTGGTCTTCACATTGACAACGGCTTTATGCGCAAAAACGAAAGTGCCAATGTTGCCGCTGCCTACAAAAAGTTTGGCATGACTAACTTCATAACAGAAGATGCCAGCCAGAGCTTCCTGGAGGCTGTTGCAGGGCTTACTGATCCTCAGAAAAAACGCATGGCTGTTGGCGAAAACTTTATTACAGTCCGCGACCGCGTTGTAGAAGCCCAGCATCTTGATCCAAACAAGTGGATGCTTGCACAAGGCACACTCTACCCAGATATCATCGAATCGGGTGGAACAAAAAACAGTCACACAATTAAAACTCATCATAACAGAGTTCAGGGCATTCAGGAGCTCATTGCAAAAGGAATGATTATTGAACCTGTGCGCGATCTTTACAAAGATGAAGTTCGTGCAATTGGTAAAAAGCTTGGCCTGCCAGATGAACTTGTAATGCGCCATCCTTTCCCGGGACCAGGCTTAAGCATTAACGTTCTTTGCAGCGATGGTCAGCTTAGTGATAAAGATAAAGAAGAAATACAACTTGCCCAGAAGGAACTGGATAACATTACACTCGACATGTTCTGCGAAAACTGCACTGCTAGCCTTAAGAGAAGTATTCTTCCTGTACGCTCAGTTGGTGTTCAGGGAGACTTCCGTACCTACCGCTTCCCGGCATTATTGACATTTGCAGATGAGGGCAACGGCTTCTTCCACTTCCCGGGCAAACGCGAAAAACTGGAAGCCTGTTCAAGTACAATTACGAACAGCGCAAAATATATAAACCGCACTTGTGTTAAACTTTTCCAACGTGCAGGAATTGCAGACAGTGACCTTAAAATCCAGCAGGGTTACACAACAAAAGACCGTCTGGATCAGCTGCGCGAAGTCGACAATATTGTTCTTACAGAACTTCATAAAAGCGGCTGGTATGACAAGATTTTCCAGCATCTTACTATTATATTGCCATATGCAAGTACACCGGATCATTCAACCTTTGTTCTGCGTCCGGTTGTTTCAGAAGATGTAATGACAGCCCGTTTTGCAATGCTTGATAAAGATTTGCTGGAAACGATTGTTCATAAAATTGCGGAGCTGCCTTTTGTTGATGCACTTTACTTTGACGCAACCAACAAGCCACCAGCAACCTTCGGATGGGAATAAACAGCATTTTTAATTACATGAGTTTTAATATAAAAAATTGCTTCCAGCCGAATTCCGTCTTGAAAAATCGGCGGTTAACCGCCTAAACGCCTTGGAACTATATATGTTCCCGCCTGATCCCCAGGGCTTCCGCATTATAAATAATTAAATATATTTATGTGGCGCGAAGGAACAAAACGGAGGACAAAATGACTCTGACTGTTGATGCCGCGGGAGCGGCATTTAATAGTTCCACTACAACAGTCAGCGGCAAGCGGCTAGCCGCGGTTTTGACCTCCGTTTTGTGACTGGGAGCCACTATAATAGTGATATTTTATTTATAATGCGGAAGCCCTGGCCTGATCCCATCCTATTCCCTATCATTCTTCTCTTTGGTATAATTGGGTATTATTTTTACAGGAGGATGATTTATGAAAAAATTATCTGTAATTTTTATGGCTCTGATTGCCGCTCTTGTGCTTGCAGGTTGTAAGTCTACTGGAAACCAGGAAGCTGTAAATGAATCATTCAAAAAAGTATACACAACCTATTCTGGAATCGTTAATCTTGACGGTGCAGAAGACTACACGGTAGCAGAAGGAGACACCCTTACTTCTATCGCAAAGGCAAAATATGGCGAGGATAACGGATACTACTTCCCTCTTATCATGGTAGCATCAAAGAATGTAAGCGATCCAGAGCTCATCAGTCCGGGTGCTCAGCTTGTTATCCCATCTTACGATGCAAATATCAATGACAAGGAACAGGCTGCAAAACTCAAGCCTTACTTCAAAGACATTGCCAATGTTTACAAACAGAAAAGAACACCAGGTGCCGCCGATATCCGCGAGCAGCTCCTCTTGATTTCTGAAGACTTGGGAAAATAAACAAATAATTTTAATTGAAAAAGCCGTGCACTTCAAGCTCGTAGTGAAGTGCACGGCTTTTTTTTATTTGACAATGTAATATTTCTTCCAAATTTCACTTGCATTTTGTTTACATAATGTATCACAATATCACTATATTGCTAGTAAAAAATTCAAAAATACTTGCGTAAAGTTATATTATGACAGAAGATGAGTTGCAGACACGGGTCATTCAAAATATCCGTGCTTTACGTAAAAAGAAGGGATTTTCACAGGAAAGACTGGCAGATAAAGCTGATATTTCACGACAAATGATGAATGATATTGAGGGACGTCGACGCTGGCTTACAAAAAGAACTCTTGTCAAACTTGCAAATGCACTTGAGGTGGATGTCCACGAACTTTTTATTCCTTCTGCTCAGGAAAACGAAAAAACAAAAGGGATTTACGACACAATTACCCAGGAAGTTGTTTCGCAGGTAAAAGAAGCAGTTAATAAGGCCTTAAAAAACTTATAAATATTTCATAGGGGAAATCCACTAGAAAAAAATCTTTATTTTCGTTATATTTTCTTCATAGTATGAAATCTGAAGAAAGTTCCAAAATTGTAATTCTCAAGGTGAACAGAACAATTCATACTATTATACTTTGAATCTTAATGGCGAGTTTCTACTATAGGAACTCGCTTTTTTTATGGGAGAAAAATTATGTGTGGAATCGTTGGTTATATTGGACAAAAAGAGGCAACACCTGTTCTTATTAATGCCTTGAAAAAACTTGAGTACCGCGGATATGACAGTGCCGGTATTGCAGTTTTTGATGGAGAAGACATTGTTGTTCGCAAGACAAAGGGCGCCCTCAAATTTCTTGAAGAAAAAATTGCCGATGAAACCATCAAAGGTTCACTTGGAATTGGACACACCCGCTGGGCAACTCACGGTGAACCAAGCGACATCAACGCCCATCCTCAGACAAACGTCAGCGGTTCTATTGCTATTGTCCACAACGGTATTATAGAAAATTATATGGAGCTTAAAAGCTGGCTTCAGGCTCAGGGAATTGTTTTCCGCAGCCAGACCGATACCGAAGTTATTGCCCATCTTGTAAACTATTATTACGAACAAACCAACGACATCTTTTCTGCAATCATCAAGGCAATTCATAAGCTGGAAGGAAGCTATGCTCTTGGTGTTGTCTGCAAGGATTATCCTGACCGCTTGATTGCAGCACGTAAAGAAAGTCCTCTTATTATTGGTCTTGGTCAGGGAGAAAATTTTATTGCCAGCGATGTTCCGGCTGTGCTTGAATACACACGCGATGTTTACTTCCTGGATCAGAAAGAGCTGGCCGTTTTATATGAAGATCACGTAGATCTTTTTACCGACGAAGGTGAAAAAATTATAAAAGAGCCTTACCACGTAGACTGGGATATTTCCAGCGCAGAAAAAGGCGGATTTGCCCACTTCATGCTCAAAGAAATTTATGAACAGCCAAAGGCCCTGAACGACACCCTGCGCCCTCGCCTTGTAAAAGAAGGTTCCCGCAACGTAGACATAAAATTTGACGAAGTAGAATTCGGTGATGACTGGAAAAATGCAGGACGCATTGTTATTACTGCCTGTGGAACTGCTTACCATGCCGGTGCTGTTGCGAAGTATACTTTTGAAAAGCTTGCCCGCATTCCTGTTGTTGTAGATTTTGCCAGCGAGTTCCGTTACCGCAACCCGATTCTTTACAAAAATGATATTTTTATTGTAATCAGCCAGTCCGGAGAAACTGCCGATACCCTTGCAGCCCTCCGTCTTGCAAAAGAAGCCGGTGCCCGCATTATTGCAATTACAAACTGTGTAGGTTCAACAGTAAGCCGCGAAGCCGATGATGTTATTTACACCTGGGCCGGCCCCGAAATTGCAGTTGCTTCTACAAAAGCATATACAACCCAGCTTATGTGCTTGTGCCTTCTTGCTCTTAAAGCAGCTCACTTGCGTGGAACAATTGATGACACAGAATTCCGCCGTCTTCTTGATGAACTTGAAACTGTTCCTGCAAAAGCTCAGGAAATCCTCGATAATCAGGCTGATGTCCAGAAGTTTGCATCCCGCAACTTTAACAAGGAAAAAGTCTTCTATATTGGCCGTCAGTTCGACAGCGCAACAAGTTTGGAATGTGCCCTCAAACTAAAGGAAGTAAGCTACATGCACTCCGAAGCCTTTGCCGCCGGTGAACTTAAGCACGGCCCGATTGCCCTCATAGACCGCATGACTTTAGTTGTTGCCACAGCCACCAGCCGAGCCCTCTTTGACAAACTCAAAAGCAACATCGTAGAAGTAAAATCCCGCGGTGCCGCAACCCTCGTCATAACCCAGGACAAATCCGGCAGTTTTGGCGACAGCGCCGACACCGTAATTTCCATCCCGGAAACCGACGAAAGCTTTATTTCAATGCTGTCTATTATTCCGGCTCAGCTCTTTGCCTATTATTGTGCTGTTCAACGCGGAAACGACCCTGATAAACCAAGGAATCTGGCTAAGTCGGTTACGGTGGAGTAAAAAAACACTTTTATTTTAAATAGTAAAAATGCCTCTTCCATGTTATAATCATAATATTACTGAACCTTGAAGCCACCAGTTTATTTGAATAATTAAATATGGAGAAAAAGTATATGAAAAACTTTTTGAAAATAGCTGTGTTGTCATTAGTGCTTTGTGTAACATTTACAGGTTGTGTATGGGATGACAAGAAAGAAGGTGCTATACATAACCCAATATCTTTAACCATGGACAAATGGGAAAAAGGCAGTATTTCTCCGGGAAAAGAAACAGCAGGTGTTAAGTATTATATAATTTTTGCAAGAAGAGCAGCAACTCATCGCATTTATGTTAAAATGGATACAGTTAAAAATCTTGATATCTATATACTTAACAGCGCTTATGAACAAATAGGTAGCAGAAATGATTTTGATGGAGATACCGGGAGGGTTTTCTATGCAGAATGGGAAGCCGAGCCTGGTAAAGTTTACTACATAAAAGCCGAAGGAAATTATACTAATACATCCGGTTCCTTCTGGATTGGATATACAGATTTTCCTGCTCGCCCAGAAACTGTTTTTACTGAATTAACACAGAATAAATGGACAAACGGTAATATTGTAAGTCCAAATAATGGTGGAACAGGAGAGCAATGGTTTACATTTGTTGCAACAGAAGATACCCAGTATATTTATGTAAAATTCAGTACATGTACAGATTTAGATTTATACATATATGACAGTAATTATAACCAGATAGGCGATAGAATAGATGCCGGAGGCTATGGATGGGTAGCAAGTCAAATTTTCAGCACATACAGATCATCTTTAGAAATTGGTAAAACCTATTATATTAAAGCCGACTATGGCACAGGAAACTTCTGGATTGGTTTTACAGATTTCCCAGCTACTCCAGAAGCTGTCATTTCTCCATTAACCGAAAACGAATGGGCCCAGGGAAATATCAAGAGCCAAAGCAGTGGCGGTCTTGGTGAGCAATGGTTTACATTTGTTGCAACAGATGAGACACAATATATCTTTGTAAAATTCAGTTCCTGTACAGAGTTAGATTTATATATATACGACAGTGATCTTAACCAGATTGGCAGCAGATTTGATGCCGGAGGTTATGGATGGGAAGCAGGTCAAATCGACAAAACTTCCAGAACACTTGTCAGCGGCCAAACATATTATATATTGGCAAATTATAATACTGGTACCTTTTGGATAACCTTTGGTCCCGATAGTGTAGCTCCGGCTCCTTAACGATATAACACAAAGCAAGGATTTTGAAAATCTTGACAAATTCCCTTATACACTTTTATACTTAATTAGTCCGAGATATTGTCATGTATAAAAAGATTTGTCCCTTGATATTCTTAGCTTCAGCTCTTTTCTCTTTGCTGTTTTTATCTTGTGGAATTGGTGAGATTATCACAGCTGATGTCCCTACAATAAGAAAAAATATTAAGTTAACATATGAATTCACAGATTCTGGATGTACATATTCCTGGACAACGCCTAATCATTTGGATTCTCATGCAATCCGCTTTTGTTTATCTGATAACGATTCCGACTCCCTAACTGGTTCTTCTAGTTATGGATCTTTTTACTGCAAAAAAATACCTGCTCAATATCGACATCCAGATTATGGCGATGAGGTTAGCATAAATGCATCATGCACTTCTATAAATTTCAATTACCGCTTTGAAGGTATTACCCTATACCTTTGGGTGCAAATAGAAAACACCTTCTATAATCTTGGACAATTTACTTCTACAGAAACAGCCATAGAACCAATACAAAATTACATCAAACTTAATGTAGATGCTTCTGATCTTAATAATTTAAAATTTCAATGGGCAATTCCAGATTATCTTAGTATAAATCCTATGTGCTTTCTTTTATCAACAGATGCAAATACTTTTTATTCACCAGATCATGAATTTTATTGTCTTTCTGTTGATTCAAAATATCAGGAAACCTGTTATGGCGACGGCGTAAGCATTAAACGTAACTGTTACAAAGTAAGTAACGGGTATAAACTATACGAGGTTTCAGCATCTTCGGTATCTCCGGGCGATTATTATCTATGGATTCAAATAGAAACTGGTTACTGGTATAATCTTGGCAAATTTGAAACTCCTCCGACCCAGACCTCAGGTTCTATGGACGATTTACCCGAAAAATCGCGTTAACCCATTTAATAAAGCCAATTATATTCTTCTTATCTTTTTTTTTCGTAACCAATATAAATATTTGACGTTTAAATATTAGCATATTATAATTACTGTATATTCATATATACAAGGAGATATCATATGATTAAAACAAAGATACTTGGAGTACTTGCTCTGATGGCTATGGGTATGGCCTTGATTAGTTGTCAACCAACAACAGGCGGTAATAGTGATAAAAACATAATTGATGGAGTTGATTATGGTAACTACCCTACAAATGCTCTTATTACTGTTAAAAACGAATCACAGAATAATATTGTTCTTTTCAAAGGATTACCTTCACAGAAAAATATTTTAGGCGGAATCAAAGCTGGATCTACAACAACCCTCAAAAAGAATTCTTCATTTACAACCAGCGGAGATTTTGTTGTTTATGTAGTTACAGCAGATGATTATAGAAAGAATTTTGCAAATCTATCTGTATTGGATGGTGCTCCATATACAACATTCTATGCTGTTTATAATGATAATTCTAAGAACACTGATTATATTTACAGAGTTTCTGGTCTTCTTGGTGGAACAAACAAGATTATTATTGATAACGGAACAAAATACAATGTTGAATTAAGAAATATGGGTACACATGGTGACTCACTTTGTTTCAGCCTGGCAGGTACATATAACAAGACTTATTATGTTGATGATGCCGCTGCCGACAATGATGGCCAGGTTATGCTTTTCCCTGTATTCAGAAAATATGATTCAAATACAAAAGAAATTTTTGATGTATTCCCAAAATACCAGACAGGAAAGCATGCTGGCGAAGTAAAATCTGAATTAATTGGTTTTGATGAAGATAACTCTGAATTCCAGTTTAACGCTGAAACATGGGTTAAAGGAATCAAATTCTCTCCAAGTGCTGCATATATTCAGATTACAAACAATGCTGATCAGGGCTTAAACTTCTTTACAGGTGCAAATAAACCTGCAGAAACAACATCTACTGGTGGAAAAGTAATTAATACTGGTAAATCATTGTTGTTCCCTATTCCTATGACTAAAATATCAGAAATTGAATATAAAGAATCAGAAACAGTAGCAGGTTATCGCCTTGGAAACAAGAGAGAATCTGAAATTTATCTGTTCGGAACTAAGGACAAAACAGTTACTCTCAAAGGTGGCTATATTTATTCATTTACTGTATCTGGCGGAATGGAAGAAGGCTATCTTGTAACTCCTGACGAAGAAGAAGTCGGAGCAAAAGTAAAACAACTCAAAACTGCAAAATACTTTGACAATGAAGGTGTTGAACACGCTGCTGAATATGAAGAGGTAGAAATTACAGAAAAAGTTCTCAAGGCAGTACCTTACGAGTTCTAATTTCTGGCTGATTGCCTGATTTCAAAATGTCACCCTGAATACAGTACTTTTAGGGTGGCATTTTTTTTGGAGATGATTTGTGAAAAAGAATCTTGTTATTTTATTTTGTTGTTTTTTTATTCTTTCATTAGTATCTTGCTTTGGCCCGAATACTCCTGAAAAAAAGGATCCTGATAACGAGTCTCAGAAAAAAGTTAAAACTCTGGAAATAACTAATAACAGCTCATATATAGTAGATGTTTATTATGCAAATAATCCAAATATTAACGATACAATTATTGCAAAGCTTCCTGCTAAAACAACTAAAAATGTTGATCTAGAATATTTAACTGAAGAAAAAGGTGCTGTATTTTATTTTGTTTATAATTTGACCTTTGGACAGGAAAATATTTACTTCCCTTATTATCCAGACAATTCAGACCAGAATCATAAAGTTGTAGATTTATCAAAAGACAATAAGATTACAATTGATGAAATTACAAACTGCGAAACAAAATCATCATTTCTTTTTGTAGAAAATAACACATCTTCGGATTTTTATATTTTATTAAAAAATTCAAGAATCAGACCTTATGAAAGTGAAGATGTTTATATAAAACCCGGTCAAACAGGTGTTTATGAAATAGGTGAAAACAACTCTGGAATTAATAAGCGCCTTGCTTCAGAAGCTACAATTAATATGGATAGCGTTAATTACGCCCTTCCTTCCATCACCTATGAATCTGGAAAAATCTACACTGTTACAGTTGTAAATAACACCGAAAACGGAGCAACAGAAAAAATTAAAGCAACTCTCAAGGCCGTTTCTCCATTTAATATTGATACAGCAAAAAAAATGTGGAGCTTTAGCGATTCAGATTTCTTGTATAACTGGGACGATGGAATAAAACCTGTAATAAAAACTGCATATTCTAAACAAGATGGCAGCATTATGATGGGAACTCTTAAATCGGATATCAGTAGTGTTGGAGTAATTAAGATTAATCAATATGGAACTTGTACAACTATAGGCCAGTTCTGCAGAACATTACAAAACAGCAATTCCAAAGCAGAATCTCTCTTAAATGTTGTAGATTTTGCAGAACAGTCAGATGGTTCTATTGTTATGCTACTTTCGTATGAAACAGAAGAAGGATATACAGAACATATGCTGGCTGCTTTTGATTTTGAAAAAAAACTGCAGCTCTGGAAATCCACTTTCCCAAATACAATGTTGTTCCGTGCTGATTCTGCAAATAAACTTCTCCTTTTAGAAGATAACAAAGTTGTTGTTGTTGGAGCAGAAATTCTCCCTCCTCCACAAGATTCTAATGCAGAATACGTATTCTCTCCTTATGTCGGAGTATTTGATTATACAACAAAAAGTTCTGATGGCCAGTTGAATATCAAAAACGATGACGGCTGTCACACATATAATTTACAGACAACTTTTGAAAAAGAAAGCCAGTTCTGTTCTGCTTATTATGACGACACAAATATTTATGTCTGCGGTTTTACCGATTTTGACGAAAACTATAACCCTGCAAATCATAAGGGCATTGTTTATAAATTTGATAAAGATTTATCTAACGCAGAAGAAATATACACACAAGACAGATGCCTTTTCTTTACAATTAGCGGAAATGGAAATAAATGGTATACCTGCGGTGAATACTGCATGGAAAACAGAAAGCTTTTAGGCTGTTATGTTTCTTCAACTATGCTGCAAAAAGATCAGAATACAAATCCTGTGTACCACTTTGGTGCAAAAGAAAACACATGGTTTAATCAGCTTTGTACTTACGACAACATGATTGTTATGTGTGGCCAGACTTGCAAAGATACTAAAGCCAAAGATTCACCTTTACCATTTGTTATTGCCTTTGATTCAGAAGGAAATGAACTTTGGGAAAACCTTTCATACAAAAAATGGGCTACAGCTTTGAATATCATTCCAAACACAATTGGAACCTATATTCTTCAGCTTACTGATGCGGATAACAAACAGATTCGTTTTGTAAGTGCCGACTTTTTGGGAAACGAAGTTTCTAACTGATAATCAGGAATTGTCATGCTAAAGAAATCACAGATTATAAAATCCTTTGTTTTGATTTTTTCCCTTCTCTTATTTTCTTCATGTAATGAAAAAGAAAATATTTCTATTAATTTAGAACAGGAAAATCTTCCATACCTGCAATACAGCCTGCAGCTTCCAGAATATCCCGACTATCCTGATTTATCTGTAAAAATTAATACAATGCTCAGAACCGATTTTGAAAAATACAAAGATTTTGCCCAGTTGGAATGGGAATATGATCCTTCAGACATTTACACCTATCGCACTCTTTTTGAAGATCATTCGAACAAGGACTATATTAATATCTTAATCAGGAAATTTATTTACTGCGGGCCTGGCATGGAAGATGATTACTTTATTACATTTTGCTGGGATAAAAGGTTAAACAAGCTTGTTACTATAGAAGAAGTTACAGGTTTTACAAGTATAGAGCTTATGGAATATTGCCGTAAATATGTAAAATCTAATCTAAAAGATGTTGAGCCTCAATCTCGTAATTATGTAGATTCATACATTGATCATGAACTTAATGAAAATCTAAATAATTATTCGCATTTTACAACATCTAAAAAAACGGTAACTATTTATTTTGCCAGCGGAAACTCTGCGCCAAAAGGCTTCGGCCCGCAAGAGATAATACTCAAAAAGTGATTTTATTGAATTAAATATTTCTATGTATTAAAATATTTAGTGTATATTTGGAGGTTTATCTATGAAAAGAATCCTTACGAAATTATTTTTTAGTACGATTATTACAACTTTTATACTAGCTCTATCAAGCTGCTTTCCTAGCAGTAATTTTTATTCAGAAATTACAAGTATTTCCAACATTGATTATAATAATAGTATACATCTTTCAGCAGATGAACAGTATCAATTGGATTGGTATTATAGCACTACATCTTCTAATTTTAATCAGGTTTCTATAACAGGTAATTATTCGCTCTTTAAAATAGAAGCCAGCAATCCTTCTATATGTTCAGTTTCTTCTAATGGAGTTATAACAGCCCTTATGGGTGGAAGCTCTATGATTACTATTACACCAAAAAATGGAACTGGTTATATCTGGTATGATGTTTATGTTTCAGGACCAACATATACTGTAGAAAGTATTGTTCTTAATACCACAACAAAAACATTGTCTCCAGAATGCAGTGATTCTATCTATTTTAGAGTAAATCCTTATTATGCACCAAATACCGAAGTTACTTGTAAATCTTCGGATGAAAGCATTGTAACAGCCTCTATTTCTGGTAACTATTTGTATTTAGCTTCGGGTACTGAACTTGGCACTGCAACAATTACTCTTACCTCTGTTGATAATCCTTCTGTTACAGCAACATGTACAGTTACAGTTACCGATGGTTATACTCCTCAATACAAGGTTACTTCACTTACTATGTCTAATGAATACTTATTCCTTGATATTGGAGAAACAGCAACCCTTTCTGTTACTCAAACTCCAAGTACTGCTCGTGATGATGTTACATGGTCTTCAAGTAATAAAGCTGTAGCAACTGTTTCCGGAGGTCTTGTTAAGGCAATTAAGAGCGGAACTGCCGTAATTACTGCTACTTCTAGAGATAATCCAGACGTAAGCACAACCTGCGAAGTAACAGTAAGTAATAATCAATATATTCAAGTTACAGGATTATCTTTCTCTCCTTCTTCTGTCAGCATAGAAAGAGGTGATTCAACAACTGTGTCTGTTACTGTAACTCCAAGTAATGCAAAACCAAAATTGACCTGGACTTCTTCATCATCATATTTTACATTTGCTCCTAATGAAAACGATCCTACAAAATGTACTGTAACAGGAATTTCGGATGGAAGCGGTTATCTAAATGTTAAATTAGATAATGACAATTCTATCTATGCTTCTGTACAAATTGTTGTTAAGAAACCAGCTGCCCGTTCTGCAGATCAATTCTTCTGGGGAACCTGGATTCGTATGGATAACGGAAACAAGATTATTATTGAAGATAAACAGCTGGTATCCGGTTATTATACCTATGATATCACACGGGACTCTACTTCAGAAAAACTTGTTATTGATGGAACAATTGGTTCTGGAATTTCAGAGTTTACTAAAAAAACTCAGAATGTAATTGAAGCAAAAGAAGGAAATGCAGTTATTCCATTCTACAGACAGGGCGGTACACAACTTGATTACACATTAAAAGTTGTTGGAAATGCAGATTTGGTTTCTCGCGCCGCATCGGGGCTTGGTGGTCTGGCAGTTAAAGGTACATCAAAGAAATTCAAATCATTTGAAAGCGATGGAGAAACACAAGCAGATGGAACAGTCTCTCTTAAAGCTCCTGTTCAAGGTGATATCCAGACAGTTTCTATTACTCTTCCAGCTTCTGGGAATGAAGAATCAAGAAGTATTATTGTTGATAATCTTAAAATAGAAAACTCTGGTGATTATATGGGAACCGTTGCCATTGCCGGAAAAGATGATTACAGTCTTAAGATTACAGGTATAATTGATGATTCCGAAAAGACAAATGGCTATTTGTACGCCGGCCACACTTATACTATGCATCTTGAAATCAAGAACACAAGTGAAGTAGTTGCCGAATACTCCGTATTATCTATTTCTCCTAATGAAGGCGATACCTTTATTACATTATCCAGCAATGAAACAGATATGCCAAATTTAGGAGCATTCTCTGTTCCAACAATTAACCCTGGCCAAAAAGAAGAAAGAGACATTCAGATAACAATTGGAGATTTTTCAGACGCAGCCTACAAAGATACAAAAATTAATATTGAAATTATTAATGACACAGGTTGGGTAGATTTTGTTCCAATCCGCGTATTTAGTGGAGAAACAAAAATTACATTTAATGCAGGTCCTGCAAGAAATTCTAATGCTTCATTAAATGGATTCTTGATTTTCCCTGACGGAAATAGCCAATTCTTCAGAGTTCCACAGGATGATTTTAAAACAATCAGCGTTCCAAAGTTTAAACCAACAGATACTTATAAGCTTGTATTCTGTGGAGCCACAGTAGAAGGAAATCTTTCTAATTCAACAGAATTGTTCTATACAGTTTCTCTTTCAAAC
Organism: uncultured Treponema sp.; assembly: GCA_946535985.1. Lineage (GTDB taxonomy): Bacteria > Spirochaetota > Spirochaetia > Treponematales > Treponemataceae > Treponema_D. The sequence continues at coordinate 48,348 of CAMNDY010000008.1, forward strand.
ACAAAGAAAGAACTTCATGATGCTGCAACAATCTCTGCTACAGCCTTAAGAAATATTCAAACCTTTGGCGAAAAGAATGAAACAGAAGATGCTACCTTTACCATTGAAGAAGATTTTGAAGCATATTTAGGACAAGGCGACACCGACTTCTACTCTTTGAAGATCTCCAACTAAATAGACCGCAAAAAATAAATTTCATTTGCATTTCTCGTTAAATTGCAAGATAATATACTATTATGAGAAAAAAGTATCTTCTTATAAATATATTATCATTTCTCATTTTTTTGCGGGGATTTGCACAGAATTCTTTTTTTGATAATTATGTTTATCAGTCCTGGAGCGCCTTTGGGGGGCTTACGGGAACTACGGCTAATGACATTTACCAGACAGCAGACGGATATATTAATATTGGAACTTACGAAGGGCTTGTTACCTTTGATGGGGTTGAATTTACAGCGCTTAACAGGGCTATAGACAGAAACTATAACTTTGTTTCGGTTCGCGTTATTTTGCAGGATTCCCGGGGTAACTTGTGGCTGGGTTCTAACGATGAAGGTCTCCACAAGATCTCTGCAAAAGAATCGGTGTCTTATACTATCGAAGAAGGGCTGCCAAATAACTCAATCCGCGCCCTTGAAGAAGATCAGGATGGTAATATCTGGATTGGCACTGCCGGTGGTGTTGTTTATCTTACTCCGGAGGGCCATCTTATTACCCCTCAGTTTGCACCGGGAACTACTGCAAGTGGTGTTATTGCTTCTCATATCTTTTGTGATTCTGTTGGCCGCATTTGGCTTACAATTTCTAACGAAAACGGTCTTTTTCTTCATATGAACGGGGTTTTCCGCCCGCTGATTGAGTTTGAAAAGTTTGGCCGCTATTTTGTTACCTCAATTTTTCAGGATTCTCATAATATTTTCTGGATTGGGCTTGGCGACCGTGGTATGTACCGCATGGAAAAGGGCGTTGCCACAAAGGTGGAGTCAAATACCATTCTTGATACAATTCCTACAACCTCAATTCTTGAAGATAAAAACGGCAACATCTGGTTTGGAACAGAAAAAGGACTTGTTGTTTACAACTACAAAGAGTTCTTTCAATACCAGGGGGCTCCAGAACTTGCAAATTCAAATATAAATAAAATCATCCAGGACCGCGAAGACAATATCTGGTTTGCAACAGACCGTAACGGTATTGGTAAAATGACTCACGGTAAGTTCAAGCTTAGCCGATTAAATCTTACTGTGAATGGTCTTGATGAAGATAAAGATGGAAGGGTTTGGGCTGCTACCGATAACGGAGTTTTATGCTATAAAGATGACGAGCTCGAACAGAACATGCTCACAGAATATACAAAAGGCCTTCGTATCCGCCATGTTGAAGTTACTTCTGACAATAAAATCCTTGTAAGCTGCTATACTGCTCCGGGTCAGATTATTTATGACGGAAAATCCATAAAGTACTGGTCTACTGCAGAAGGGCTTGTTGGCGACAAGGTGCGTGTTGCAATTGAAACAGCTCCTCAGGAATATTACGTTGGAACCACAACTGGTCTTAGTATAATTCACCCGGATGGCTCTATTTCTAACTTTAAGCAGGCAGAAGGTCTTGAAACAGAATATGTAATGGCTGTTTATAAAGATACTCACGGTATTATCTGGATTGGTACAGATGGCGGCGGTATTTATCTTATGAAAGATGAGAAAATCTTTTCTCACCTCACCTCTACCTATGGCATTGCAGGAAACGTAATTTTTAAAATTACACAGGATGAAAAAAACAACTACTGGATTTGTACAGGAAGCGGTATTACCCGCATAGAAGATTTTAATCCCGAAAAAGGATTGCGCTTCAAATGCACTACTCTCAATTCCGAAACAGGTCTTGGCACAAACTCTGTTTTCCAGATTCTTTTTGATATTAACAACAACGCCTGGATTACAAACAATCACGGAATTGCTATGATTTCCAATAGTGATTTGTCCAACTTCCTTGCAAATAAGCAGCGTATTGTAAATGCAAAATACTTCAGCAAAAACGATGGTCTTGATTCTGCAGGCCCAAGTTCAACTGCCCGTTCAATTGTAGATTCGCAGGGACGCTTGTGGTTTACCCTGGTTGATGGAATTGCAATTTACGACCCCGCAAAAACTCAGGATACTTCGGTTACTCCGCTTGTTCATATTCAGACTATTACGGTTGATTCTGTTGAACACAAAAACAACGGCGACACCATTTATCTTAAACCGGGGACCAAGCGCATTGATATTAAATTTACAGGAATCAGTTTTGATGCACCTGAGCGTCTTATGTTCAAGCATATGCTTACAGGCTTTGAATCTGATTACACTGCTCCAGATATGAAGCGCGTTGTTTCTTACACAAACCTTGCGCCTGGTAAACATTCCTTTAAGGTATACGCAATAAACGGAAATGGAATAGAATCAAATAACGATGAAATGATGTTCTTCTTCCAGCGCCCTTATATTTACCAGCGTGCGGGCTTCTGGGTTATTCTTTTGATTGTTCTTGTTGGAAGCGGTATTTTCTACTTCTACCAGCGTGAAAAACGAATTATGAAAGAAAACCTGCGCCTTGAAGCTCTTGTTAAAGTTAGAACAGCCGCTTTGGAACAGGAAAAAATCAAATCTGATAATCTTCTTCGTTCTATTCTTCCAGATAAAATTGCAGACAAGCTCAAAGAAGCTACCGGTAATAAATCATTTGGAGAGAACTTTGAAAACGTTACCCTCCTCTTCTCTGATATTGTAGGCTTTACAAAAGTTTCCAGCGGACACACTGCTAAGGAAATTGTTACTGCCCTTAATGAATTGTTCAGTATGTTCGATGAACGCGCAAAGCAGATGGGTGTAGAAAAAATCAAGACAATTGGAGATGCTTACATGGCTGCCTGCGGTGTTCCTGAAGCAAACGAAGATCATGCAAAAATCATGATAAACTTTGCGAAAGGAATGTACCAGGATCTTGCAAAATACAACGAAACTGCAAAAATTCAGTTTAATATAAGAATTGGTCTTAACTGCGGTCCTGTAACTGCAGGTGTAATTGGAACTCATAAATTTATCTATGATGTCTGGGGCGACACCGTTAACGTTGCAAGCCGAATGGAAACTGCCGCTAACCCTGGAGCCATAAGAATTACAGAAGCTTTATGGAACCGCCTTCAGGGCCAGGGCTTTGAATTTACAGAACCAATTGAATGTAAGATTAAAGGTAAAGGCCTTATGAAGACCTTTGAAGTTATACAGTAGTATACCGGGAATTGATTATGATAAAAAAGCGTGATTTTATTTGCAAATCATTTTTTATAGCCGCCTCACTTTCTGCCTTCCTTTTTGGAACCTCCTGTACAAGAGACAATGAAAGAGTTGTAAAAATCGGGCTCCTTCATTCTACAACAGGTTCCATGGCCTTTAGCGAAACTTCTGTTCTTAATGCAGAGCTTATGGCTATTCAGGAAATAAATGAAGCCGGCGGAGTTCTAGGCTGTAAAATTGAAGCAATTCAGGAAAACGGCAACAGTGATTTCAGGGATTTTACAGATAAGGCCCGTAAACTCATAGAAAAAGATCAGGTCGCTTCTATTTTTGGCTGCTGGACTTCGGATTCTCGCAAGGCTGTAAAAAATATTGTAGAAGAGCATTACAATCTTTTATGGTATCCTGTTCAGTATGAAGGCATGGAAGCAAGTCCTAATATTATGTATATGGGGGCCTGTCCTAACCAGCAGGTTGTTCCCGCCATTGATTTTTGTTTTGAACAATTAGGAAAGAAATTTTATCTTCTTGGAAGCGATTATGTTTTCCCGCAAATTGCAAACAAAATTATAAAGGCTCAGCTTAAAGAGCTTGGCGGTGAAGTTGTCGGCGAAACTTACGTAAACATGGACGAAGACCGTTTCCAGCTTATAATTAAAGAAATCCAGGACCTTAAACCTGATGTTATAATTAACACACTAAATGGAAATTCCAACGTATCTTTCTTTATTCAATTCCATAACTCAGGACTTGATGCCGAAGACTTTCCAATTATGAGTTTTTCTATTGCCGAAAACGAAATTAACGAAATTGGTCCGGAATTTCTTGAAGGCCACTATGTTGCCTGGAATTATTTTGAATCTCTGGATACAAGTGCAAACAAAAAGTTTGTTCAAAAATACAAAGACATTTATGGTAGTAAAAAACATGTAGGAGACCCAATGGAAGCAGGCTACCTTGCAATTTATCTTTGGGCTGCTGCCTGCGAAAAAGCCGGTTCCTTTGATATTGAAGCGGTAAGAATCGCCTGTAAAAACCTCAGTTATATTGGACCGGAAGGATATGTAACAATCGAAGGCTCTAACCAGCATTTGAATAAGGTTGTTAGAGTTGGAAAAATAAATTCAGCAGGCCAGATAAAAGAAGTGTGGTCTACAAAAGATCCAATCCGCCCGGACCCATATTTAAGTACCTACGCCTGGGCAAGAGGATTGTAGTGGTCCCTGAGCCTGTCGAAGGGTCATTTCTGTAACAACTTAAATACGCTGTCTTCGGGATTATATTCAACGCCAACGTCATCTGCGGCTAGCGGATACTTGTCTTTTAAGAAGAAATCATTAAGCAATTCAAGATAGTAGCGCACAACATTATCTGCTTCATTCTGAGCAGCAAGAGCCTGCATCTGTTCTGCGGCACTCTGATAATTTTTGGCTTCAAAATCTGCAAAGGCTTTTTCCCAATCCTCAACATATTTTAATAGTTCCGGAGAAGCGTCCTCTTTTGTTTCGAGAAGCTCATAAAGACGAATCGGTGTATTTACGTTTACAACTCTTACCCGGTCAAGACTTCGAACAATAAATGCATCTCCAAGTAAATCGCGGGTTGCAGCACTAATAAGAATACCGTTTGTATGATACTGCTTGTTTACACCTTCAAGACGGCTGGCAAGGTTTACGTTGTTTCCCATCATGGTGTAGTTCTTTTTATTTTCAGAACCAAAGTAGCCTGCAATCATTTCGCCGGAGTTCATACCTATGCGGGTGAAGATTGTTTTTTTGTTGGCAACCATGATTTTGAAAGCATCATATAAATCTTGCTCCATGGCTGCCGGTTTTTCGCCTTGAGCAATCTGAACAATTTCCTTATTCATAAGAACTTCGGCTTTTTTCATTTTAATGGCTGCGGCACAGGCCCGGCTTGCATGATCTGCCATTTCTACTGGAGCCCCTACAAGTGCAACTATAGCATCTCCTTCGTATTTATCTACAGTTCCATGCTCGTCTATAATAATATCCGACATTTTTGTGAGGTAGTAGTTTAAAAGACTACCAAGCTGGCTGGCAGTCAAAAGCTCGCTGAAGGAAGAAAATTTCTGGATATCTGTAAAGATTGCTGTCATCTGGAAGTTTTTTCCACCAAGTGTAAAGGATGACGGATCATTCATAATCTGATTTACAACATCTTTACTTAGACATTGGCTGAAGGCCGATTTTATAAAGCGCTTTTGTTTTCCTTCAATAGAAAGGCTCAAGGCTACACACAAAAGGAAGGAGAAGAAGAAAGCCGCAGCTGGAGCAATGAGCAGGAGCCAGATTCCCTTTGCAAACAAGAAATATGGAATTCCAATTGCCAGGAACATTCCAAGCACAAAGCCTAGGGCCATAAAAATAACTGTAGTTTTTTGCGAATTACGTGTAGTTGCAAAAGCTACAAAGAAAGAACCAAGAAGTGAAAGAAGTAAAATCCAAAGGTAAACTATAAAAGCTGGAGTTTTGCGCAGGAACTTACCGGTCAAAAAGTTATCAAGTGTTGTGATATGCACACCAACTCCCGGATAAACTTGAGAAACCGGAGTTGAAAAGATATCGTATAGACCTGGCGCATAATAGGCTACAAAAATATATTTGTCTTCAAACTCATCAGGCTCGTAATAAAAATCATCTTCGCCTGGAGTTATAGTGCCATTAAGAACGTCAGCGCTGTAAAAAATATCATAGGCACTGTAGGGATGATATTCATCAATATCTTTTTGATAGCGCAAAAGAACTGTTCCATCTTTTAAGCGGGGTAGATTTTTTAATTCATCCTCCTGACCCTGCATATAAATTGGAGCAGTTCCAAGAGTAGGATAAACCTTGCCTTCAAATTCATATTCAAGTCGTCCACGGCGGATTATATCATCATCATCCTTAGCACTTACAATGGCACCAAGCATTGCAGCAGTATCTTTTATCTGCTCAATCGGGGGCTGACCAACTGCTTTATCATTCTTATAATCAATAAGAACATTCAAGGCCTGAATTACAATGCCACTTTCTTCTTGGGCAAGTGCAAGAGACTGGTCATCGGAGGGACCATAAACAGAAGGCTCGGTATACAAAATATCAAAAGCAACAGACTTTGCATTTCCTGCTGTAATGAAGTCAATCATTTTTCCATAAGCTTCGCGAGGCCATGGCCATCCCCAGCCGTAGTTTTCTTTTGCCCATTCTATACTGTCCTGATCAACTATGATTAAAGAAATATCATCACAGGCTCTTTTATATTTTGAAGCAAAAACCATGCGACGGTCGTAAGTCTTATTTTCGAAAAAGGTAAATACTCCCGTAAGCTGCAGCGCCATTGTTATTATAAAACAGATGAGCGCTACAATTACGGAGCGGAACCAAAGTTTGTTGTTTTTTCCTTTCATTAATCTATCTCAAAAATCTTGTATTCATCGTATTCTACAGTAAAGCGTTCTGTACGAACTTCCTTTCCCTGTTTTTCGATAGTTCCGGCTTTTGCCATAGCAGCAAGTTCTTTGTTAACCTTTTTAATTCTATCTTTTGGAGAAGGATGTGTAGAACCCCAGCCTGAATTACTTGAAGATTCTTCAATCTGTCCAAGCATATCAAGCATGGCATAAGGATCGTAACCGGCACTCTGCATAATATACAAAGCATTTTTATCTGCTTCGAATTCCTGTTCTTTCGAGAAACCTGTATTTACAAGAGTTTTTACAACTTCGTTAGACATGTCGCTAAAGGTATCTACAGCTTCCATAACCTTTTTCATTTCTTTGTCAGAAAGCTTTACACCATAAGCACCGGCTCTTTCGTTGGCAACAGCAATACTGGTAACGGCAACAGCTTTTGTTGTAGAAGAAACTGCAGAACGAACACGGCTTGCTTTAATGGCCGAAACACTGTGACCCAGCTGAACATGTGCAATTTCATGAGCCAGTACAGCTGCAAGAGCATCCTCCGAATCTGTACAGTCAATTAAACCACGGCTTACAAAAATGTGGCCTCCAGGAGTTGCCATTGCGTTGATTTCGTCTGTATCAAGAATTACAACATAGTAACCTTTGAAAAGATATGGTTTATCTGAATTCATTACCAGGGTTTCGCAGATTTTATTCAGATAACTTGTCATCTGGAGATTTCCCTGATCTACCGGGAACTGAGTTGCAATAGATGCTGCAACAGAACGGCCGATATAATACTCTTCTTCCGGAGTGATTGTTTCAGAAGCTTTTTCGATTGATTCTACACTTGATGTAATTGCTCCAAGAACAGCCATCTCTGTGCTAAAGCCTTCGTCTCCACCAGGAACCGGTAAAGAAACACAAGAAGTAAAGCCTGCAAAAATCAAAGCGGCAGAAATGCCTAAAATAATTGATGAACGGATACCTTTCATTCTTCTGCACCTCCGTCGTTAAGATCGCCTGCTTTGGCAAAAGCAATTGCTTCTTCCTGAGTGGCTCCAAGGGTTTCTATGTAATCTACAATATCAAAGTTCATTGAGTATTCTTCGGCATAAACTGCTTCGATTGTAGAATTAAAGCCCTTTCCGGCAAGAGCAATTTCGTCGGCATTTGCAGAAGCTGCATTTGCTTTGTCTTTGATTTTCTTTGAAGTAAGTGCAGAAGCCGGTAACCAGCCTTCTAAAGATTTATCATCGACTGCCTGAACATAAACCCAGGATTTTTCGGTTTTTACAACGATAACAGCAGAGGCATATTCTACTGAACCAACTTTCTTAGATGATGCCGCAGGTTTTGCTTTAAGAGGGGCTGGATCAATTGCGACATACTGTGGTTTTGGCGCTGCAAAAAGAGGCAGCGCAAGGCAAATAATTGCCATAAACAACAGAATTTTTTTCATAGTTTTTCCTCATTTACAATTATAACATAAGATTTACAAAGGTAAACAAAAAGTTTATATTTTAAAAACCAAGTATGAAAGAGACTGTTACAATAACCGTAAAACCCGAACAGGAAAAAAACACAAAACTCATCGAAAAACTTATTATTTCGCAGGTGAAAAAGCGCGGCAACAAAAATATTCTTGTATTTTGCAAACGCTCTGTTGATGCGCGACATGGTCAGGTAAAAATTCATTTACGTTATGATGTTTATATTGATGAAGAAGCTCCGGCTTTGACGACAAAACTTCCTGTCTGGAAAAAGGCCGACGGGAAGCATACAGTTGTAATTATTGGTTCAGGACCGGCCGGACTTTTTGGAGCCCTGAAGCTTTTAGAATACGGAATAAAACCAATTATTATTGAACGTGGTCCAGACACAACACAACGTCGTAAAGATATAGCCCTTATAAGCAAAGAGGATTTTGTAAACCCCGAAAGCAACTATTGTTTTGGCGAAGGTGGTGCGGGAACTTTTTCTGACGGAAAACTTTATACAAGATCGAACAAGCGCGGAGACATCAGCAGTATCCTTCAGATTTTTCATGCCTTTGGCGCCGATGAGAAAATCCTTACAGACGCACATCCTCATATTGGAACAGACAGGCTTCCAAAAATCATAAATGCCATGCGGAACAAAATAATTGAGCTTGGCGGCGAGGTGCGCTTTAATACCAGGTGCTCTGATTTTATTATTGAAGATGGCAGAGTGAAGGGTGTGGTTTGTGAAAGTGGCCCTTCGACCCCTTCGACAGGCTCAGAGATTTCATGCGATGCTGTTCTTCTTGCTACAGGACATTCTGCAACAGATATTTATGAACTTTTAGCCCGTCTTGCTCCCCAGGCTCTTGAAGCAAAAACCTTTGCAATGGGCGTTCGTGTGGAACATCCCCGACAGATAATTGACCAGCTGCAATATCACGGAAAACAAAATCAGGAAGGCGGACAAAATCTTGGAGCAGCCGAATACAGGGTTACTACTCAGGTTGATGGCCGGGGAGTATATTCCTTTTGTATGTGCCCAGGCGGCTTTGTAGTTCCTTCGGCAAGCGGCCCGGATGAAATTGTTGTAAACGGAATGTCTGCAGCGGCACGTAACTCTAAATGGTCAAATGCGGCTATTGTTGTAGAAACCAGACCGGAAGATATCCCGGAGGAATATGTTGAGTCTGCACGCAAGGCAGGAAGTCCGGCACTTGCAGGCCTTCTTTTTCGTACAAAAATCGAAGAAGATGCAAAAATCAATGGCAAGGGACAAGCAGCTCCAGCCCAGCTTCTCACAGATTTTCTTGAAAAGCGCAAAAGCTTGCCCGAAAAGCTTCCTGCAACAAGTTATACCCCAGGAATTGTAAGCTCAAATCTTAATGACTGGCTGCCTGCTCAAATTGCAGATAAACTTGCCATGGGCATCCGTCAGATAGACCAGAGCATGAAAGGTTTTATATGTCCACAAGCCCTTATGATTGCTCCGGAAACACGCACAAGCACTCCTGTACGCATTCTTCGCAATAAAGAGACATTTGAATGTATGGGAATTAAAGGCCTCTATCCCGCAGGAGAAGGCTCCGGTTACGCAGGAGGGATTGTTTCAAGTGCAATGGATGGAGAGAATGCAGCACGGGCAATTTGCGAGGCCCTTCGACAGGCTCAGGGACCACGAACCAGTTGTGGTTCCTGAGCCTGTCGAAGGACCACCTGTTAAACTAATTTCTTTTTTCCCCAGGTCTGAATTAAAGACTGAGGGTCTTTGCTCAATAAAAGCTTCACCAGCAGCAAATTTGTCTGACTGAATACATTCTGCATAATTTCCTGCTGCTCCTCTGAAAAGCGGCTCAAAACGTAATCTGCCACACCAATGTTTGGATTTTCCGGTCTGCCAATTCCAAAGCGTAATCTCCAGAAATCAGCAGTATTAAGAACAGCTTTTGTAGACCTGAGCCCGTTATGACCGCCAAGGCCGCCACTCCATTTAAGGCTAACAAAACCCTGGGCCAGTTCAAGCTCATCATGAACAACAAGAATTTCTTGCGGCAGGATTTTATAGAATGAGGCGGCTTCGATTATGCTGTCGCCGCTCAGATTCATATAAGTCATTGGTTTTAAAAAGTAGATATGTGCAGGAGCTTCCTCGGGAACAAGAACAGGAGACCCGTCTTTTTTAGAGCAAATCTTATAATCGCAGGCCCACTGAGCAAGCTCTGTCGAAGTAAAAGAAGCTATCTCTCCTTTGAACTTGCTCTGCCAGCTTAGACGAGATGCAAATGGAAGAGAATCCTCAAAATACCAGGCAACATTATGACGAGTCTTTTCGTATTCTCTTCCGTAATTCCCAAGAAAGGCAACAAGCTTTATCATTTCTGCAAATCTTCCGGCTTCTTCTGGAACTTAGACATGTTGTAAGAAGGAATTTCAAACCAGTAAGGAGATTTATTACACTTTGCATAATAAAGGTTTGAAGAGCCCTGATCCTCCGGATTTGCAGGAACAATATATGTTTCTACAGTAATAAGTCCGGTTGTAGTTCCGACCTGAACTGCAATGTAAGGCTCGCCTCCAATATCATCAGTTTTACCATGCCACTTTGTTGTAGTAAGTGCATTGAAAGAGTTGAGCCAGTCTGCAGCTTTTTGTGCATCAAGCGTGATATTTGCACCAGAAATATTCCATACAAGATTTTCGGCTTCACCACTTCTTGAAACAGCCCAGGTTTCTTCTCCAGGACGTGTAACCGAAACAGAAGAAATATCTACAGACTGAACAGAATAAACTGTTTTAGTGCGAACCTGATCTTCTGTTTTATCAAAGATATTGCGGTAGTCACCGTCTACAAGATAAATATCATTTGTACCGTTTACAGTTGCATAACACTGAATACCGGTAGAAGAATCCTTACCAAGAGTAAAGGTTCTAAGAACCTTGTCTCCTGCGCTGAGTGTAACCTTGATTGCGTTAGCATCATCAAACTCATATTTTGCTACAGAAGCGGCATTCGAAAGACTGGCAACCCTATCAAGAGCCTTGATGTTCTGGGCATAAGAAATCATTGAATCGATATTAGATTCAACAGCTTCAAACTTTTCGTTGTTGATAAGCCATTTTCCATCTTCGCTTACAATAGAAAGATTACCATCATCCTTTTCGATTAAAATCTTATCTGGAGTGTCTGTAAATGTAAAAGACTTTACAGTACTTCTTGAATTAAGAATTATCTGAACAATTCCGACAATCAGCAGAATTACGTCGGCTGCAATTAAAACTATCTTTCTTGTTTTCATTTGTCTGCCTCACTTTTTTTGTCATTTTCTACAAAGCGGTCATCATCAGGATTATAAGTTCTGTTGATTCTAATCTTACGCTTGATTCTAAGTCTCCAGACAATAAGTCCTGCAATAACAACAAAAATCGCAAGACCATATTCGTTCAAGAGCTGAAAGAAGGTTACCTTTGCCTTTGACTGTGTATCAAGAACGTTGATTGTTACACCCTTAGTACGCATTCTGCAAAGCTCTTCATTTCCGTTCAAATAATCAATTGCATTAACAAGCAAAAGTGCAATTCCCTGCGAAGCGTCATCCGGGAATACCTGAGGTGTTGTAATCATTGAAGTACCTGCAACAATGATTTTTCCAGCCTGCTTACTCTTTGAAAGATGTGTAGAAATTGAATAATCACCCTGACCTTCTTCCTGCTTTTCGCTTGAAACAGGAGCCTGGTCAAAGGCACTGTTGAATTCGCCTTCGAGCAAGACCATAAGGTTTCGCTTTGCAAGAGACTTTGTATCTTCCGGAGGAGTAAGAACAAGAGGATTAAGCATAAGTCCTTCAGGATCCTGTGTCCAGGCTTTTGCACTTGATTCAACAAGAACAGTCGATTTTACACCATCATTTTCTTTTATTTCCAAAGGAGCGCTCTGAAGCATAATTACGTTTCCAAGATTGCTTGTGATTGCATTCTTGTTATTAAGCTGTTCCTTCTGCAAAAGAGGTGCCCAATAAAGCTCAAGAATTCCATACTGATTATGATAAGTTTCGCAGCACTGAGAATCCATTACATATTTTTTAGAAATTGTAACGCCATACTTTTCGAGCAGTCTGTTGATGTTTACATCATTTTCAATATAGGTAGTCTGCTGGCCGTAGAAGGAATTGTTTGTCTGCATTTCCTGTAAAGGATCTACAAGGAACAAAACGTTTCCACCGCGCATAATAAACTGGTCAATTTTGTAAAGCTCTTCTTCTGTCATATCCTGCTTTGGACCGTTTATAACGATGCTCTTCATCGAAGCAGGAATATCATCTGTAGACAAATCAAGTGTTTTGATTTCATACAAATCAGAGAGGGCTGTATTAAAGCCGGAAGCGCCTTCTTTAGTAGCAAGATCAAGTTCGCCGTTTCCAACAATGTATCCAAACTGTGTAGGCTTAGAAATGAGGCTCTGAATTGCTTCGTTGATTGATTCATCAATTGTGTCTAATCCTACAATTGCATAGTTGTTAAAGAAGATATCCTGAATCTGAACAGGAAGAGAAATGAATCTTTCGCCATATTCAACAACTACACCAATACAACCTGTTTCCAGAATGCCGTTTGCATTTCTGTAATTAATAGGCTGAATTCCATAACGCTCAATGTAACCATTAACTTCGTCTACTGCAGGATGGATAACATTGTACTCAAGCTTATCCATCTTTGTTTTATTAATTTCGCGGCAAACTTTTTCAATAGAATCTTCAAGAACATCAACTCCAGAAATTCTAAGAGACTTGATTGCGCTGCTCATAATTACATTAAGCTGAATCTTGTCGTCGCCTTTTAAGGTTTCAAGAGAAGCAGCCGTATTAATCATTTTTGAGATTGTAGAAGTGAGCTTGTATTCAAAACCTTCAGAGCTTGTAACAGGATCGATGAGTTCAACAATATCACCATAAGAAATTGCAAGACCCATGTAAGTCTGTTTTACACCAATCTCATTATTATTTACTTCCTGAATCTGAACCTGACGCAAGCCGTAGTTCTGTGCAAGATTCTGATTTTCTTCTTTAGACAAATCCATAAAAGAAACAGAGAAATTCTTGTTTGCAGCACGCTTGTATTCTTCAAGCAGATCTTCCACATACTGAGCAACCTGACTGTACTGTACAGGAAGTTTTTTATCAAAGAAGACACGGATAGAAACCGGTTCATCAAGATTTTTTACAATTGATTTACTTGCCTTAGAAAGCGAATATGATTTTTGCTTTGTAAGGTCAGCACGAACATATGCATTGCTTCCAACAAAATTAAGGAGAACAAGAAGAATTAAAAACAAAACAAAATCAGAAGCCGAGCTTTTAAACCATTCAATAATCTTTTTCATCTTTCTCACCTCCTACATTTTATTTTTTGATTCGGCACGAACTGTGCACACGAAGAACAGGGCCGTAAGCGAAACGAAATAAAGCAAATCGCGGGTATCAAGAATACCTTTTGAAATTGAACCAAAGTGAACCGATGCCGAAAGGAAAGAAAACAATTTTACAATTCCATCCGGAAGGAAGACTAAGAAGGATTCTACAAAAGTGAGTGCCAGACAAATTGCCATGGCAACCGCAAATGCTATAATCTGATTTTTTGTAATTGAAGAACAGAACAAGCCGATTGCGCTATATGCTGCACAAATAAAAATTGCTCCAAGATATCCTCCAATAATCGGACCGTAATCTGGAGAACCAAAAATCTCGGCAGTAATTACGTAGAACAAAGTTGGTGCAAGCATTACAAGAGCTTCAACAAGTACTGCAAGATATTTTCCTGTAACAACATCAATTTCTCTTACCGGAAGAGTCATCAAAGTTTCAATAGAACCAACTCGTTTTTCTTCTGAGAATACGCGCATTGTAATTGCAGGAATAAAAAAGGAAAGAAGAATTGGCAAGAGAGAGAAGAAATTACGAAGCTCTGCTCTGTTCTGAAGGAAGAAGGTTGCAAAGAAAAGCAGACCGTTTATTACAAGGAAGAGGCCTGTTACAATATAACCAATTGGTCCCGAAAAATAAGAACGAAGTTCCCTGCGCAAAATTACAAAGGCAGGATTTTTTGCTTTAACTTTTTTATCGCTCATTTATTTTGCCTCCGTGAGAGCATGGAATACATCTTCAAGAGAGTTAGACTGCATTGCCATTGCATAAACATCGCAGCCGTTTTCTACAAGAGCCTTTACAAGAGCAGGCCTGATTTCTTTTTCTTCGTTTACAGAAACAACAATTTCGTTGTGTCCGTTTTCTACTTTGTTTGAAGAAACATTTGAAACGCCTGTTATTGCTTTTGCAGCGCTTTCTGCATTTTTTGCATTTCCGTCAAACTCAACAAATACAGTTGTTGAAGAACCAATGCTGTTTTTAAGATTTTCAATTGAGCTGTCGGCAACAACCTTTCCGCCGGAAATAATGATAGCGCGAGAACACAAGGTTTCTACTTCGCTAAGAATATGTGTTGAAATAATAACAGTTCTTGTTTTACCAATTTCGCGGATAATTGCACGAACGTCTTCTACCTGGTTAGGGTCAAGACCAGAAGTTGGTTCATCAAGAATAAGAATCTCCGGGTCGGCCATGAGGGCGTGTGCAAGAGATACACGCTGTCTGTTACCTCGAGAGAGTTCCGAAATATTCTTGCTCATTACTTCTTTAAGTCCGCATTCCTTGCAAAGGGCAGGAACTTTTTCGGCAGGGTCTTCGCCATGCATCTGGGCAATATACTTGAGATAATCTTCTACAATCATCTCGCCATAAAGTGGAGCCGATTCCGGCATATAACCGATTTTCTTTTTTGATTCTACAGGAGCCTTTGTAATGTCTTCTCCGTCAATAAAAATCTGACCTTCCGAAGGAGCCAGGAAGCCTGTAATCATTCGCATTGTTGTAGTTTTACCAGCACCGTTAGGACCAAGCAGACCAACAATCTGTCCTGTAGGAATGGAAAAACTCACATCATTAACCGCACGAAATGACCCGAATTTTCGGGATACGTGGGAAACCTCTATCATTTGAGAGCCTCCAAATTTTTTTGTATTATAGTTAAGTATAACGAATTTATGGACTTTTGTGAAATAATTGTTTGTTAATTATTGTTTCCATGCTAAAATAATACAAATGGAGGCTCACATGAACGATATTAATGAAGTTTGTGAATTTATAAAAAAGTGCGGAACTTACTATCTGGCAACTGTGGAAGGTGACCAGCCAAGAGTAAGACCTTTTGGAACAATAAACCTTTTTGAAGGTAAGCTTTATATTCAGACCGGAAAAGTAAAAGAGGTTTCAAAGCAGATTCTGAAAAATCCAAAGGTAGAAATTTCTTGTTTTGCGGGGGCTGAATGGCTGCGTCTTGCAGGAGAGCTTGTACGCGATGACCGCATTGAAGCTAAAGAAGATATGCTTAACCATTATCCGGATTTAAAGAACATGTACTCGGCAACAGACGACAATACCGAAGTTCTTTATTTTAAGAATGCAACAGCAACAATTTCAAGCTTTACTGCTGCACCTAAAATAATAAAGTTTTAATCCTTTTCTACATCATAGCAATTGATGTGAAGATCTTTAAGCTGCTGTTCATCAACAGGGCTTGGACATTCATCCATTGGGCTTGCGGCCAGATTGTTCTTAGGGAATG
>CAMNDY010000009.1 GCA_946535985.1 uncultured Treponema sp.
AAATAAATACAAGTCTTATTCCTTCTCATGTCTTGAACTCCAGAAGTTTTCTATATTATATCTATTTTAAGTCTAAAAGGATTAAAAGACAAGAGAAAATATGGAGATTCTTATTTTATCTCAGGGCTTCCGCATTATAAATATTAAAATAAAATCTAGTGGCGCGAAGGAACAAAACGGAGGGCAAAATGACTCTGACTGTTGATGCCGCGGGAGCGGCATTTAATAGTTCCACTACAACAGTCAGCGGCAAGCGGCTAGCCGCGGTTTTGACCTCCGTTTTGTGACTGGGAGCCACTATAATAGTGATATTTTATTTATAATGCGGAAGCCCTATATTGTTAGAAGCTCTGATATCTTTTCTCTATATTTTTTTGCAAAAATACTGTAAAATTATAATATTATGGTGAAAGTCGAAGAATTTGTAGAAAAACACGAAGACGTGGCCATTCCACAGGAACTTTTGAAAGGAAAACGCCACCTGAACAAAAATGAGATTGAAATTCTTGAAAAGAATCTCAATCATAACGATGACCCAACTTGGGAAAACTTTTATGTTGATGCAGAAGAAGGCTGCTTTGACCCTACTTTAATTCATCTTTCTTTCTTCTCCGGCTTCATAATATTAGGTAAACTTCGCAAAGTAAATCTTGTATATAACGATCTTAAACTCACTTGTGGTATCCGCCGTTCACGTTTGAACAATGTTGTAACTGGCGATGATGATGTTATCCGCAATGTTTATTACTTTGATAATTATCGTATTGGAAACCGCGTAATACTTTTTAATATCAACGAATTGTGCTGTACAAATCACTCTAAGTTTGGAAACGGTATTCTTAAAGAAGGCGAACCGGAAGAGCACAGAATCTGGATTGGTGTTGCAAACGAAAACGACGGACGAAGCGTGCTTCCTTTTGAAAGCATGATTCCTGCCGATGCCTACATCTGGTCTCACTACCGTGACGACCCTGAGCTTTTGAATAAATTTATAGAGCTCACAGAAAAAGGTAACGACCGCAAACTCAACACTTACGGCTTTATTGATGATGATTGTGTAATTAAAAATTCCAGCATTATTAAAGATGCCAAAATCGGAAAGTGTGCCTACATTAAAGGCGCCTTCAAACTCAAGAATGTTTCAATTCTTTCTTCTCCGGAAGAACCAACCCAGATTGGTGAAGGTGTAGAAATGGTAAACGGTATTCTTGGTTATGGATGCCGCGCTTTCTATCAGGCAATTGCTGTTCGCTTTGTAATTGGCCGCAACTGTCAGGTAAAGTATGGTGCCCGCGTTTTGAACTCGGTACTTGGCGATAACTCAACAATTTCCTGCTGTGAAGTTTTGAACAATCTTGTATTCCCATTCCATGAGCAGCACCACAACTCTTCTTTCCTTATTGCAACAACAATTCAGGGACAGTCAAATATTGCTTCTGGTGCAACAATTGGAAGTAACCACAATAGCCGCAGTCCTGATGGAGAGATTTTTGCAAAACGTGGATTCTGGCCAGGCTTGTGTTCTGACTTTAAGCATAACAGCCGCTTTGCATCTTTTGTTCTTGTTTCTAAAGGAAGCTATCAGAACGAGTTAGATATTCCATATCCTTTTGCTCTTGTTTCTCCGGGAGAAAATGGAAAGCAGTCTATCCGCATTATTCCGGCCTTCTGGTTTATGTATGATATGTTTGCTATTACCCGCAACAACAATAAATTCAAAAAGCGTGATAAGCGTGCAATCAAAGTTCAGAACATTGAAACAGATCCATTTGCTCCGGATACTATGCAGGAAATAATGGCTGCTCTTGATAGAATTATCGGACTTTCTTCAAAGTATCTTCTTAATACAAAGAACGAAGCAATGGAAGGTGCTGCTGACGAGGCCTCCATTTATCAGAAGGCAAAGGATTATCTTCATCAGAATCCAGAGGCCGATTTTGTATTGGAAGATCCTATTTGTCAGAAAAAATATGGGGCAACAATTCACAAACCTGTTCAGGCCTACAAGATGTACCGCAAGATTGTAAAATATTTTGCAACCCGTTCTCTTATGGAATACTGTAAGTCTGTTGGTGCCGAATGTCTTACTCTTGATTTGATTAAGCAGATCCGCGAACTTCCTCTTTTTACAGAATGGGAAAACGTTGGTGGACAGATTATGCCTGCTCAGAAAGTTCAGGAACTCTTTGCAAAAATCAAAGACGGTTCAATTGCCGACTGGGAAAGTGTTCATAATTATTATAATGAATGCCAGAAGGAATACGACAAGTACAAGGTTCGCTATTCTTTGTATCTTCTTGAAAAACTTTATTCACGTCCAATCGAAGACTTTACCTTTGATTTGTACCGCAATATTTCTGATGATGTTACAGTCTGCGCATATGATATTTACAATGCAGCATTTGGTTCCCGCGAAAAGGACTACACTGATTACTACAGAAATATGACTTATCGTAATCGTAAAGAAATGGATGCAGTTATCGGACCTTTGCAGGACAACTCATTCCTGGTAGGACTGCGCGAAGATACTGCAGAGTTTACAAAAGAAATCAAAGGAATATTCAGCGGACTTTGCGAGAATAAATAAGACTTATGAAAATAATTGACGGAAAGTACAGACAGTTTCAGGGCGTATCACTTCAAGACAGAAGCTGGCCTTCTAAAAGGCTGGAGGCTGCCCCTGTCTGGTCTTCCGTTGATTTGCGTGATGGAAATCAGGCACTCGTTGTCCCAATGGGTATTGATGCCAAAATTGAATTTTTCAAAATGCTTGTTGCTATTGGCTTTAAGCAGATTGAAGTTGGATATCCTTCTTCGAGCAATACCGAATATGAATTTGTTCGCCGCATTATTGAAGAAAACTTAATTCCCGATGATGTAACAATTCAGGTTTTGTGCCAGGCACGAGATACTTTTATACAAAAAACTGTTGAGTGTCTTAAGGGTGCTAAAAACGTAATCTTTCATATTTATACAGCAATCTCTCCGGCTCAACGCAAGTACAACTTTTGTAAATCTAAAGAAGAAATGCTTGAGCTTGTTGTATCGGGGGTTCGTGCTGTAAAAAAATCTGTTGAAGTTCTTAAGCAAAGTGGAGCAAATATTACCCTGGAATTTTCTCCGGAAAATTTTACCCAGACCGAGGAAGATTTTTCTCTGCAGGTTTGCACAGCCGTTATGAAGGAATGGGGAGCAAGTCCTCAAAACAAAGTGATTTTGAATCTTCCGGCAACTGTTGAATGCAGTCTTCCAAATGCTTTTGCAGATCAGATTGAATACTTTTGCAAAAATATTCCGGACCGTGATTCCTGCATTATTTCGCTTCATAATCATAATGACAGGGGCGAAGGAATTGCCCAATGTGAACTTGGACTTTTAGCAGGGGGCGAGCGTGTAGAAGGTTGTCTTTTTGGAAACGGCGAAAGAACCGGTAATATAGATTTAATTACTCTTGCTTTAAATCTGTATACTCAGGGAGTAGATCCTAAGTTAGATTTGACTAACATCGATGATATCTGCGAAAAGTATGAACGTCTTACAGGAATGTTTATTCCTCCACGTCAGCCGTATTCAGGAGAGCTTGTTTATACAGCCTTTAGCGGCGGTCATCAGGATGCAATCCGCAAAGCAATGGATGCGCGTTCAAAGCTTGATGAAGGTGCCTGGTGGGATATTCCTTATTTACCGATTGACCCTCATGACATTGGCCGGGAATACAAAGATATTATCCGCATAAACAGTCAGAGTGGCAAAGGTGGTGCAGCCTTTATTCTGGAACAAAATTTTGGACTCATTCCTCCAAAAGCAATGCATCCTGTAATTGGTCAGGTGGTTAAGTCAAAGGCCGACGAGTTGCAGCGTGAACTTTCTCCGGAAGAAATTTATGAGCTTTTTGAAGAAAAATGGATTAATACAAAATCTCCTCTTAATGTTTTAGAAATTACCGAAAAGCATGTGGAGGGCGAGCGAGGTGGTCCTGGAATAGAGCACGTAAATGCAACTGCAACAATTGAATGGCTTGGGAAACGCTATGTTATTACTGCGAGTGGAAACGGACCTTTGGATGCCTTTGTAAATATTATGAAAAGAACCTCGGCTCCTCGTTTTAATATTACTTCCTTCCATGAACACTCTATTGGTTCCGGTTCCGACACTCATGCCATTTCTTATGTTCAGATTGTACGCGAAGATGGAAAAGCTGTCTGGGGTGTTGGTAAAAGTTCCAACGTTGGACGCGCCGGTGTTGCCGCAATTGTCAGCGCAATAAATTTTTTACCGCCGTCATAAACTTTTCTCCGCGGTCAAACTCATTATTAAACATTCCAAACGAAGTTGCTCCCGGTGAAAAAACAACAGGTGGTTTTATGTCTGTCGCTTCCTCAGGAGCACTCTCTAAATCTGATTTTAATTTGCCCAGCATGTCGTTGAGGCTTGGGTATGGGCCATTGTATATAACTCCCGCTTTATCCAGCGCCGGGATGATTTTGTCTGTAGCAGTACCTGCAAGAAGGTAGATTGCTTTTGGTGCAAGTGCTTCTTTGTTAGTACCGTCTAACACTTCTGTAAGTTTATCAAGTTCAAGACCTTTTTCTGTTCCGCCAGTGAGGAGAATTACCGGACGACCAAAGGCTTGAGTTGCAGCAGCAGCGGCTTCCGGAACCGTTGCTGCAGAATCGTTGTAAAATTTGTAGCCCTTCCATTCGTGGAAAAACTGAAGTCTGTGAGCAATACCTGGCCAGGTTTGTAAGATTTCTTTAGCGCGATTTTTTTCAACTCCCATAAGCTGAAGAACTGTTGCTGCATTCTGTGCATTGAGCTTCATGTGTTCGCCCGGGACAAGGAGATTTTCAAAATCAACTGTATACTGGTTTGGAGCATTGTAGCGGATTACCTGAGCTTTTGTTTCTCTTGCAAAAAGGTCTCCCCAGGTGCCGCCACAATCCGGGCCGGTTCCAGGTTCGTCCTGACCAGCATCAAAAATAGAAAAATCTTGTGGGGTCTGGTCTGCGTAAATAAGGCGCTTATCTGCAACATAGTCCTGCATATTGCTATACCAGTTCTGATGGTCTGGAACAATTTTTGTAATTACAGCAATGTGAGGTTTTAAAACGCCGCGTCCACGAAGGTCGGCAAGCTGCCAGGAAGAAAATTCAATTACAACCGGAGTGTCGGTACTGACCTGGTCAAAAAAGGTGAGGGGACTAACCGTGATGTTTCCGCCAAGAAATGCCTTAAAACCAGCCTGCTGTAAACCGTAATAAATTGCGCTTACTGTAGAAGATTTTCCCTTGCTGCCTGTTACAGCAATAATGGGGCAAGCTGTAAAACGTAAAAAAATGCTGAGGTCTGTTTCAATTGCTTTTGCTGCTGCCAGATATTTGTTCCCTTCATACTTTACACCAGGATTTTTAATAACGCAGTCGGCATTTTCAAAATCGGCAAGGTCGTGGCCCCCAAGATGATAGGTCAGGCGAGAGAGGTCCAGTGATTTGTCCTGGTTAAGGCGTTCAATTGTTGGAGCCAGCTGTTCCGGAGTTTTCATATCTGTGACGGTAACATATGCCCCCTTGTTCAAGAAAAATCGTGCCGCAGCTTCGCCACCACCGTTTAGTCCAAGACCCATGATTGTGATTTTTTTGTCTTTAATATCTTCAATAGATTTGAAAGGACATTTTGATGAATATGAATGAAACTCCATAGAGAACTCCTTCTGCACTCGTCATTGCGAGCGAAGCGCGGCAATCCAAAATAAAAAAGGTCTCCCTTGCGGAAGACCTGCATGCCGGGAACCA
This sequence comes from uncultured Treponema sp., assembly GCA_946535985.1. Classification (GTDB taxonomy): domain Bacteria; phylum Spirochaetota; class Spirochaetia; order Treponematales; family Treponemataceae; genus Treponema_D. The sequence goes on from CAMNDY010000009.1 coordinate 5,793, forward strand.
GAATCGAACTGGCACGTCGGTTGCCCGACACAGGATTTTAAGTCCTGGGCGTCTACCAATTCCGCCATCCCGGCAGGTAAAACCATAATATCGTAAATACAGGGTTTTTTCAATACATATAAGAAACGGGATCATATAAAATATCGTATTTACAACCTATGGTTAACGATACCCCTGGCATGGCGTAGCCTTCTACGGATTGGTATTGCCAGTTTAAAAGATTATCAGCTTTGATGTACGGAACAATTTTCTCGTGAATAGGAGAGCCTTGGGCACTCAAGTTTATAAGAACATATGGGGGTAAATAATACAGGTTCATGTTGTCGGTGTAGCGGCGGCCGGTGTAGGTGGCGGTTAGGGAAATGTCTGCTTTTTCAAAGTGCAGGGCAGTGGTGAGGTTGCATACAAGGTCCGGAGTCCACATGATGCGCTTGCCGTAGGTGTATTCGCTTGATTTATCGAGCAGGCGATTGTAAAGATATTCTCCGTTCAAAGCTAAAGTCCAAAAGCCCTGGAACAGTTCTGCTTCAAAATTAAAATCAAGGCCACAATAAAATGCGCTCGAAAGATTTTGTGTTGTTCCGCTTCCCCATTTAATTTTGTCTTTGTAATAATCAGTAAAAAGAGTGAGTCCTCCCTTAATCAAAGCTTGACTCTTACCTGAGCCGGCATTTATTTCCTTAATTTCAAATCCAAGATCTGCACCCCAGCCGCTTTCGGGTTTTAAATCAGGGTTTCCGTGGTAGCCGCCCCCTTCCCAGAATAAATCATCCATGTTTGGAAACTGGACCATTCTGTAAGCATCTGCACAAACACGCCAAAGATCTTTCTCCCAGCTGGCGCCTGCTTTAGGCACAAATGCAAAATTTGCATTATTATCGTTCACACAAAATTTTGCCGCAAGTGGAATGCTAAAACTCCAGCCACCGCCTGCCGCAATTTTACTTGTCTCTTTTATTACGCCCGAAAACTGAATATGGTCGCCGTCATTTGTAGAGTCAAGTTTTGTAAAGTCTGCAGAAAGGCCTGCAGTCTCTTGCAAATGTCCGCCCGCAAGCGAGGTAAAATCTGCCGTTCCAGTATATTTAATTGTATTTATAAAATGTCTGCTCTTTTCTGTTCCGCTAAAAGTTTCGTAAAAGCGGTTATTGCAAAGCCAGACAATGTTGTTTTTCAAATTAAAAAGATCAGCAAGTCCAGGATTCCACAGCGTAAAAGAAAGATTGTTGTTGTAATCCTGTTGAAGCCCCTGGTCTTTAGAATTGGTTGCTCCCGGTGTGTTTTTGTAGCCGCCGTAAAAAATATCACCAAAGCAAAAATAGTTGCCATCACCATAATAGTGAGTGAGGTAGGCATTGGCATGACCGTCAATTACACGGGCATTTTTTTCACTTTTCCAAGTTCCTTCCCTGCCTTTGTAAAAGCCACCATCTTTTCCTGTCGTTATGCTCCCGCCAAAAGGTCCTTCACAAAGAGAATAATTTTTTGCAAGCTTATAAAAATATTCGTTGCCTGCATAATTAAAGGTACCGCTCGTGTTTATAAAAGTTTTTTCGCCAAGAGGTCCCGCAAAAGAAATTTTTCCAAAACCAGAATCAAGCGGCAGTTCAGAATTAAAAAAAGTTTTAAGTGCCAGATCAGTCTTCAAAGATTTTTTAAGCTCAAGCTTTTTCATCGTAATGTAAATTACACCACCAACCGCACCTTCATCTTCAACGCCTTCTGTAAAGCCTCCGCGTACAATTTCAATTTTTTCAACAGCTGCAAGATTTATGGAAGAAAGATCAAAGGTTCCGTACTGAGCATTATTCACGCAAATGCCATCAATCACAACGCGCACAGTTTCATCAGTAAAGCCCCGGATGCTTGCTTTGTTATCAAGTCCATAAGGCCCATATTGCAGCATCTGAATTCCACAGCGCTCCACAAGTTCAGTCAGATTTTCGCAGTGAGCCTTCTCAATGTCCTGGGCAGTAATTACAAGTTTTTGTTCCGCCGAAGAGTAAATGTATGTGGTAAGGTCGGGCAGGACAATGTGTTCGTTTTGAGCAAAAATGAGAAAATTAAAACTTAGAATTGAAATTAAAAAAAGAAAATGTTTCATGAAAATTCAGGGGGAGGGAGCCCCCTCCCTAGTGCCCACTTCGTTGGTCACTACCCACCCCAGCGGGGGACACCCCCGCAATGCCCCCGAAGGTACCTTTTACAGTTTTTTTAAAGGTGTAAATGAGCTTCCAAAAGAACCGTTTTCAATTGTGTATTTAGAAATACAGTCATCTAATGTTGAAGGAAAATCATAAGTTGCATCAAAAACATCATTCATTTTTACACTATTTGCAGTTAAGTCTTTATATGCAACAGCACACCATTTGCCTTTTGCATTTACTGTTATTGGGTTAAAACTTGCATCATATCCAGTTATATCATCAGAGAATTGATAATAAATATATCCTGAATCTGAGGACGTTTTAGTGATATATACTGGGCCTGTATGTTTTCCATAACTTGCAGTTTCAATGAAATCTACAGAGATTTTACAATCATAACCGTCATAAGCATCATATTCGGCATAATTATCTGTCCAGGTTCCATAAATCGAAACTTCAATAAATACTTCTTCCGGCTCAGGCTTACACCCAGTCAGACCCAAAACTGCAACGAACATTACCGCTGCAAACAAACGAGAAAACTTTAAATTTTTCATTTTTTCCTTCCCGGGAACCGAACTTGCGCAATTCCCAAAAGTTGAGATTTCCCCTCATACGAAGGGCGTGTACCAAAGTTTCCGGACTCGCAGCATTTACAAAAAAGCCTTCCCAGAATTATTCCAGTGGCTGTAGTTTTTTGTAATGTCCCTTCAGGGGGCTCAGGACTGCATACCGTTGCGCATTCAGCTCAGGCCTTTCACCTGATTCCATTGAAATACACGCCCTAAATGTAGCACATATAAAGAGCTTTGTCATTTGGTGGGAGGTGGAGTTTATTGTTTTGAGAAATGCGTGTTTTTTTAAACTTTTTTCAGGAATTTTTGTAATAAGTGCATTTTTAATTCCATATTATATATGTGGAATTTTTCTTCAGGTGTGATGGGGAAAAAGAAGGGGTGCCGCGCGCTTTTGGAGGGACCTGAACCCACTTAACTTGGGAGAGGCTTTGTTAAGTGGGAGTGGTTTGGGGAAAAAGAAGGGGTTCTGCGCGCTTTTGGAGGGATCTGGGCCCACTTAACTTGGAAAATGCCTTGTTAAGTGGGAGGTGTGTTGGGAAAAAGAAGGGGTGTCGTGCGCTTTTAGAGAGACCTGGTCCCACTTAACTGGAGAAAAGTCTTGTTAAGTGGGAGGTGTGTTGGGAAAAAGAGGAGCTGTCGCGCGCTTTTGGAGAGGCCTGAACCCACTTAACTTGGAAAATGCCTTGTTAAGTGGGAGTGTTCTTGGGAAAAAGATGGAACCCCGCACGCTTTTGGAGAGGCCTGGACCCACTTAAATGGGAAAATGCGTTGTTTAGTGGGAGTGGGTTGGGGAAAAAAGAGGAGCTGTCGCGCGCTTTTGGAGAGACCTGGGCCCACTTAAATGGAGAAAAGTCTTGTTAAGTGGGAGTGTTCTTGGGGAAAAAGAAGGGGTGTCGTGCGCTTTTAGAGAGACCTGAACCCACTTAACTTGGAAAATGCCTTGTTAAGTGGGAGTGTTCTTGGGAAAAAGAGGAGCTGTCGCGCGCTTTTGGAGAAACTTGCTCCCACTTAACAACCAAAATCCTTTGTTAAGTGGGTCAAAAACAACATAACATATTCATAGGAGAAAATCGAATGGAATTAGAAAGTCTTTCACCAAACTTGTTGAGACCTGTGTTGGAAAATCGTCTGTCTAAATTGCAGACTCAACTCAACGAAACCCAAAAATCCTGCCAGAAAGCTTTTGCCGGACGAATTAGAATTGCGCAAAAACAAGGGCACCCAGACTTTTATCTTGTGACAGATCGTGGGAGTCTGGAAGGTCAATACATACCCCGATCAAAACTGACTTTGATAAAACAACTCATTCAAAAAGACTACAATCAGAAGCTGCTCACTCTTCTCCAGAAAGAAATATCTGCCTTGCAAAAATACCTGCAGGTCACGCATAATTGCAAAGCCATCACAGAACTTTACACTAAGCTTTGCCCTGTAAGGCGTAACCATATAAAACCAGTTACTCTGACTAATGAACAATATTCCTTGAAATGGCAGTCGGTTGAATATCAAGGTCACCCCTTTGCTTCAGACACCCCTGAATACCAGACGGCTCGTGGCGAAAAAGTCCGTTCAAAATCAGAGGTAATTATTGCCGATACTCTGACACGGCATCATATTCCCTACAGGTATGAATATCCCCTTAAAATAACCAAAGGCTCGCAGGCCCTCACAATCTATCCGGATTTTTTATGTCTCAATGTCCACACTCGCCAGGAATTTCTCTGGGAACACTTTGGTATGATGGACGACCCCGATTATGCTCAAAAGACAACTTCAAAACTTCGGCTCCTTCAGGAAAACGGCATTCTTCCGGGGCGTAATCTTATTCTCACAATGGAAACCCAAAACGCGCCACTTTCTACCAGGGTCCTTGAAAAAATAATAAAAGAGTTTTTCGAAAACGCAGAGGGCTCTGTGTAGGCTCATTCTAGCACAGTCAAAATCCTCAAGATTCTTGTACCAGCTTCTTCACTCTGTCCATCATGCGTTTTTTGTCGGTGGTCCAGGTGGGGGCAATAAGAGTTGCTTTGGGAGGGTCGCCTGTAAGCCTGTGAATTATTACACCCGGCGGAATGATTGCAAGTGCCTTTTTCAAAAGAGCAAAATAATCTTCCATTCCAAGAACTTCAAATTGTTTCTGCTCATATTCAAGAGCAAGGTCGGTGTCTTTTAGAACATACAGACACATGATTTTAATACCATCGGTGCCGGCTTCAACTGCTGCCCGCACACTCTTCATCATGTCTTCTTCTGTTTCGCCGGGCAGTCCAAAAATTACATGCGTTACAACGTGCACAGCCGGAGCCATCTTGTGTATGCGTGCCACGGCGTCAAAATAAACATCATTCGAAAACCCTCGTCTTATGTATGTAGCCGAGGCCTCGTTTGAAGTTTGGAATCCCAACTCAAGCTGAACAAAATGCTCCCTGCTAATCTTATCAAGCTCCTCAAGCACATCATCCCCAAGACAGTCGGGTCGTGTACCAAGAGCCAGTCCTTTTATTCCTTCATAAGAAAGTGCCTTATGCCATTTTGCCTTAAGCCCTTCAAGGTCGCCGTAAGTATTTGTGAAATTCTGGAAGTAAGCAATAAAAGTGTCTGCCCCTTTAAATCGCGCCGGAAGCCTTGTTCCAGCCTCATCAAAAGGCACTGTAAATTCCCCGGACCCGCTCTGGCTGCAAAAAATACATCCGCGGGTTCCTTTAGTTCCGTCCCGGGTAGGGCAGGTGCAGCCCGCATCAAAGGTGAGTTTATAAACCTTAGTTCCAAAGATATTTTTGTAATAATCGCTTACCCAGGTGTGCATGACAAATATAATTTTAGCATAATTATTGTCCACACTCAATTAAATCACTATAATTCCCTTATGTTCAAAAATTATCTTTGGATTTTCTTTATTTCTATGGTGCCGCTTATTGAACTTCGCGGTGCTATCCCAGTTTCTCAGGCTCTGCAAATGCCAATTGTGCCTTCCTACATTATCTGCATCATAGGAAACATGCTGCCCGTCCCAATCATCTATCTTTTTGCAAGACGCTTTCTGGAATGGGGTCAGGACAAAAAAGGCATTGGCGGAATTTGCCGTTTCTTCCTGACAAAAGGAACCGCCGCCGGAGAAAAAATGCAGGAAAAAGCAGGTCGCGGAATTTTTATAGCCCTCATGCTTTTTGTTGCAATTCCGCTTCCGGGAACAGGAGCCTGGACAGGAACCCTTGGGGCCAGCCTCTTAGACATGAAATTCAAAGATACAGTAATTGCCGTAATGCTGGGAGTTTTGATTGCAGGACTTATAATGATGGCAGTTTCGCTTGGACTTTTTACTGCACTTTTTGCAGCCCTGGGAAAATAAAATCTCTGTGAATAACAAGGATTAAACAATGTATCTACTTGTACTTAAACAACTTGTAATAATGATTATCATAACTCTGGCAGGTTACATTTTTGCCCGCATAGCCAAAGTTACCGACGAACAGCAAAAGTTCATGAGCCGACTCCTGCTTTATTTTATAAATCCCTTCCTGGTACTCAACAGCTTTAATATGGAATTCTCCTGGCTCAAGTTCCGCCAGCTCTGGTTTGCAGCTTTTATTGCCCTTATCCTCCACGGAGTAATGATTCTCTTGGGCTTCCTTTCATCCAAAGAAAAAATCGACCGCGTAGCCGTTGCCTTTACCAACTGCGGCTTTGTAGGCATTCCCTTAATCCGCGGCGTCTTTGGCGACGAAGGTGTTTTTTACCTCATGGGCTACCTTATAGTTTTCAACGTGCTCATCTGGACCTACGGCTACTATCAGTTCTGCGGTGCAACAAACGTAAAAAAAATAATCACAAATCCAAACATAGTTGCAGTTGCAATAGGGCTCGTAATGTTTTGCCTGCCTTTCAAGTTACCCGAGCTCCTTCAAAAACCAATCGTAATGATTGCCGACATCAACACCCCAATGGCCATGCTGCTGCTCGGAATTCTTTTTGCCCGCTTTGAGTTTGACCGCACCTATATCAGGCGTCTTGTAAAGACAATGTTTTTCCGTCTTGTAGTTACATCAGTCTGCAACCTTGGCGTAATCCTTCTGGCCTACAAAATCTTTGCCAACGTCCAGGATATCCAGATGATGCTTTTTGCAATTTACATCTGCTCCATGTGCCCCGTCGCTACAACCATCCCTGGCCTGGCCGTAGTTTTTGATCACGACAAATCCTTCGCAAGCCTGGTCGTTACAATCTCCAGCGTCTTCTGCATTTTGACAATTCCAAGCTTTGTTGCGCTGGCGGAATTTATTATCAATAAAATAGGATAAGGAGGGGAAAGCCTTCCCCTGCGCCCGCACTTCGTTGCGGTCTACCCCTTCGAACGGGGGCTCAAACGCCGCCCCCGTAACGCCCCGCTCGCAATCCACATACCTGAATAATTATTTCTTTACAATTCAATTTGCTTAATGTAAAATTAACTATTATTTCAATAAAACGGAGTCAACAATGAAAAACCCTTCCTTGTTAAAAACCACTATACTTTTGTTAGGGGGGGGGCTTGCCGCGCTGACGGTCTTTGCTTCCTGTGAAAATTTTCTAAAGGGCGGTCAGGTTCGCGATGAAATACTGGATGCAATTGCCTATAATAACGCTCCGTCATGTACTGTAAATTTTTCTGATGAAGGAATGGGAACTTTCCTGGTCAACAAAAAAGAAACATTTAAAGTAGGCTATGCCTCCCAGGTTCAGTTTGAAGTAACAAAAGAGAAATATCATTTTGTAGGGTTCAAAACCGTAATCAACGATAGCGATAAGACTCCACTCAAAGATTATGTTAAATTCGAACCCGCTGACAACGACGAACGCAATGCTGCAAAGGGCATTTACAAATACAACATTACAATCTTAAAAGAAAGAAAAGACATTTTAATCATTCCGGATTGTAAGGAGCTTCCAAAAATCACGCAGATAACTCCAGCGTTTGAATCCAACGGCTGCGAACAGGACTTTCCAATTGAAATTAAGTTTAATAAGGCAATCGACATCGAGGCTACGCCCTTTGACCCTGCCTGTATTTCAATTTTTGCAGATGAAGATCTTGCCCAATATTTTAACACAGCAAAATTAACGAGCGACAACAAAACAGTTTATATTTCTCCAAAGGAACTCCTGCTCAAACCGAATGATACAAGGAATTATCTTACCATAGAAGTAGATTACGATTTTACAAATCTCGTAGATGAAGACAAGCTGCCCCTTACAGAAAAGGGAACTCATACTTACAAAATCAACAAAAACTTTAGCGAACAGAAATTTGTAAAGGTTCAGCCGGAAACAGAGGACGCTTACGGAAAATTCCTTTCCACCGAAGAAAAACAATGTACCGTCGGCTACACCGTAGACATCCAGTTTACTCTTAAAAAACAGGATTACAAGTTTGTAAAGTTTGTACCTGTAATCTCAAACGGTACCACTGAAACTCCCGCCGACTGCGTAATTTTTGAAAACGAAGAATATGATAACGAGTCCGGAATCTACAAAGCAAGTGTAAAAGTAACAAAAGCACTTAATGACAATGAAAAGATTATCATCCGTCCTGAATGTATGCTTATTCCAAAAATCACTTCTGTGTATCCGCCAAAAGATAATACAAGTTACCCGCAGGATACTTCTATAAAAATCTATTTTAACAAAGCAATTAAGCTTTCTGATTTTGCTGACCAGAACGGTTTTCTTAAAAACATAATAATTACAACCGGTTCGCAGGATTTGCTCGATACTCAGGATGGAAAAACTCCTTATTATAAATCTCCATATCTTGAAGATGAAGGAAAAACTCTTGTTATTCCGTTTGTTAGTGGTAACTATCTTATCAGTGATAATCAATCAAAAGATATAAAGGTAACGTTGCAGCTTGAAGGTTTAAAAGACGCAGTAGAAGGTGAGAATGTTTTATTTGCTCAAGATGAATATTCCTTTGCCTATAAAATCAATGGCGAAAAAGATTCAACACCGCCTGTTCTCAAAACTCTTAATATAGCCCGTACCCAGCAGGACGCTATGAATGGAACCAATCTTATTTCTGTAGAAGAGTTTTCTCATTACGCTGCAAAAGCAAATTACAATGATGACAGTACAAAGGTTGCTGCAAATATTCAGAATCATCATGTAAACAAAGTCTGGGTTTATTTTGAAGCAGAAGACAGTCAAAGTGGTGCCGAATATCTGGAAATAAAAGAGCAGCTCATTCGTGATACTGCGGGACAGCCAAAGCAGGGTAGTGTAATTGACAAAACAACAAACGCTTCCAACTGTATTTATAACCTTACCGGTACAAACAATTTTACCGGCTGTTTTGAATATGATTTTAGAACCTTAGAAGACGGGGTTGTAAATCTTACATTTAAACTTTTTGATTATGCAGGAAAGTCTGTAAATAAATCTGTTGATTTTGTTAAAGATACGCTGTGCGACTTGAAAGTGACATTCGGTCATTCCGATATTAAATATCTTGATGATGCTGAAGATAAGAATAATATTCTTTATAATGTTGTAATAAAATTAGATGATACAAAAAAGATTTATGTAAAAGATTTAGATGGAAATGAATATACAGATACATTCTGGACAAGTAATCAAATGGATTTTTCGGGTACAGTAAGTGTTACCAGTATTTGCTATGGTCCTGATGAAAAAAATATGACGTTAATTGATTTGCAAAATCAAGATTACTGTGTTACGGTTGATGATGGTAATAATCAATTTAAAAAAGAATATCATGTTCCTGTCTATGTAGATCCGCATAAAAAATCAACAATTAAAGCTGATATTATTGATACTGCTGATAATACTAATACCCGGTCATTTGAAATTCAGCCCGTTTCCGATGTTCTTTCATATGAAATTATACCGGTAGAAATAAGTGGCAAAAGCTGTACAAGAATCCAGGTTATCAGTTCAAAAATTCCTCCATATTCTAGGTTCCAGGCCTTTGGTCTTTCTGAACAGGGGGAGAAACTATTATTAGATGATCATGACGGATATATGGTTATACCTAATTATACATATGCAACAGAGGAATACCAGTCTCAGCCCGATAAGATTTATATTGTAGTTAAAGGAAGCATCGGTGAAGGTTATGTTGGGTTTAATACATATTATGGACGAAGTTTAATATTACAAAAATCAAATGGAACCTGGGTGCCGGTAAGTAATTCTACTGCACAATTAACAGAGAATGATATTCCTCCTTTTGACATACAATTAAGTGAAGCAGTTCCTGATAGTTCGGGAACCCGTAAAGTTCGTGTAGTATATGATAATTCCTTTAATTTTAATCCGGATTATTATTACCTGATAAAGCTTGATAACAAATATTATTCAACAAATGAATTTATTTTGGAAAGCCGCACAGATTTATATTCTTTTAGTGTCGTTGTTTATAATCAAAGCGGTCAGTTTATAGAATCTGCCGCAAAACAAATTGATTTAAGCTATGATAATATTGCTCCTAAATTATTCAATTTCGGTTTTGGTTCATATATTCACGGAGGCTTTATTGGCAAAATAAATACTTCAACAGATTTCTTTGATAAAGGTGGAAGTGGTTTGAAGCAGCAAAATGGAAAGCCAATCCTTCAATATTTATTATTTAATGATGAGGGACAACTTCCAACGAATAAGAATGAATGGAAAAATAACTCTTTTGTAAAGGACGCAAACTTTATTAGCGAGACTGAGTTTTATATTGAATGTTATGGTAATTGGCCAAAGATTATTTTATTATATACCGAAGACAATAATGGAAATTTTGCGATTGATAAATATACGCCTGTTTTTTATGAAGATGGTTTTATTCCTGAAGTTACATTTCAAGATAACATATTTAAAGAGAATGTTTATAGTCGTTATTCACCTTCAAAACATGAGTTTATAAAGAATAATAAATGGGAAAAGATAACTGATACTCCTGCTTATCATTCTGATACTATAGAATATACTTACAATCTGAATGAAACAAATGGAGAGACTTTATCGTTTATCAGAATAATTCCATCTTGGACTGGTTATAGTGGTGGCATATATTCTTATAATATTAACAACATTCCAACATATTTCTATGCACCTTACCTGATGGCAAAAGATACAAATAATCCACTTGTCTGCGATTTAAAAGATATTTGTATGGGTCAGTCAGGATTAAATGTCCTGGCAGATCAGCCGTGCTTTGTGCATACAATGTACTGTCCGCATAAGCTTGGTAATACACCGGAAGCCTGGCTCGATGGTGGTATTGAAACAGGCCTCGTAATGAAGCAAAAATCATTTACCTATACCTGGGACAACACCAATCAGGTTCCCGATGACTACTACTACGCCATCATAGTCCACTTTGCCGACGGCACCGTCCTCATGAGCCCCGTTATGCAGAACTAGAATTATTCTTTTTCAGGAAGTTGTTTCTGCAATTCCAGGACTTTTTCGAGTGACAAACCGGTACATCTGGCGATTTTTTCAGGAGAGTCACCTTCTTTTAGAAGAGCAATGGCGGTTTCTATTGCTTTTTGTTGAGTACCTTCAAGAATTCCTTCTTCTTTTGCTTCTTCCTGTTTCACGGCAATGTCAGTTTCGTAATCGTATTCATCTAAAAACATATTCATTATCTCCGTACCTTTCCGTGTAAGGTAATCTTTAAGAATGGTTTTTGATATACATTCCCGGATTACATTTTCCAAAGCCACCTGTGCATCTTCTTTTGTACAGTTTTCGGGGAGGGCAGCTTTTTCTTTAAGCATCATCTCTATGAATTCACAGTACTCTTTAAGAATAACACAGTTTTTCACAATCGGCAATGTTAATCCTTCCTTACCGCCAATGTTTATAACCTTTAAAAATTTAATTTTTTTACAAAATTTTCGAAAAAAAGTGAAAATTTATTTAAAAAAAGTGAAAATTATAGTTTTACTGCCTGTTTATGCTTCAAAAAATACAACCAGCACTCAATCTTCTCTTCTGCCACACCAAGCATGCGGCTGGCGGCTTTGCGGTAACATTCCTGCTGGCCGCGGTATTTTTCGGTGTCTATTTCTGTATCTGATTTGTAGTCGACAATGGTGTAGCTTCCGTCAGGGTTTTCAAAAATCAAATCTATTGAGCCGGTAAAAATGTAACCGTCCAGCAGCATGCGAAAGGCCCACTCTGCGCGGTAGAAGCGGCCGGCGGCTTTGCATTCTTCAAGGGCTTTTCCTAAATCGCTTTGGGCAAACCATTGGCACATTGATTTGCATGAATCCAGAAATTGAGCCATAACATCAGGACTGTCCGGTAGATTTTTAAGAAGCTTTGCCTGTGGCTGGAACTGGTCACAAGGAATGCCATTTGCCTGGGCTTCTAAAAAGGCGTGAACTAAAGTACCAAAATCGGCGGCGGTAAAAATGCCTGTCTGTAAAGTGTCTTCAGGGGAGTCAAAGCTTTTGCCGCTGTCACCGTCCTGGGCCTTGGCAGCAAGATAATCTTTTTCAAGCGAGGAAGGAGTTTTTCTGTTGGATTCGGGCCATTCATATTTTACTGCAGGCTCCTGTTCAAACATTTTTTCTGCAGCCAGAACGTGAGCCTTTTCTGCTTTAAAAGAATCTGCATTAAAAAGCACCTTCTTCATGTCTTCGCGTTTTACAGGTTCAAGTGCAAAAAGTCTGAAGGGGCGGGTATTAATTCTTTCTTCAGTAGAATAATAACGAACAAGATTTTCGATAAGTCTTAAGGACTCTTCTTTTGTTGCCGCCTCTGTAGGTTCTCGGTTCCAGCTGCCCACAATTTCTACATAATTTTCGGCACGGGTAATTGCTACATAAAGCAGTCTGCGGAATTCTGCAAGCTCTTCCAAAGCGGCCTCTTTTTCCTGGCGGGCAAAGAAATAATTTTTTGTTCCATCGCCGGGCTTAATTGTTAATCCATATTTAGGGTCAAAGAAAAACTGAGAGTTTGATGAACGGCTTGTAACATTTGTACAGCCATAAACAAAAACAAATCCAAACTGCAGGCCCTTGCTTTTGTGAATTGTCATAATGTTTACCGCATCGCCTTTTTCGAGAGGGTAGGTAAGTTCGTCAACATTAATTTCAACATCGTCTCCAAAGGAAGAAATCTCTTTATCTTTAATCTGACTCAGCTGATCTGCAAACCAGGCAATGCCTTTGTCATTCATGTCTGTCTGGCGGGCAAGTTCAAAGAGCATATCAAACTGTTCTGCATAAAGGGATTTTTTATAGCTGAACATTGTTTCGTATCGGTAGCCGCAATCGTTCCACAAAACTTCAAGCGTTTTTGTTAAAGGCCTGCTCAAAGTTAAAAGCTTCTGCTTTTCGTAAAAATCCATTGCAGCAATATATTTTGACCTTTCATTTTCATCCGGAATATCCTCCGGCTTGTCTCCTGCAAGCACTGCTTCGACACTTTCTTCCTTAAGATTTGCAAAAGGCGAAGCCAGATATCCCGCAAGCGAAATCCTATCCTGAGGATAAACACAAAGCTGGATAAAATTATAAATATCATTAATAGGCCCGTCAGAGAAAATCGAAGTATTCATGTCCAGCGTGTAAGGAATATTAAAAGCGTTAAGCCATTTTATAAGGTAGCGGCGGTCGGTTCGTCCACGGTCAAGAATTGCAAAATTCGAAAAAGGATAATTAATGCCTTTTTTTGCCGCCACCTGTCTGAATTTTAAAATCTCTTGTGCTATGTGAATTGCCAGCTGGTCCTTTTCGCCAAAGCATTCTTTTGCGTCAAGCTCCTTGGTTTCCAGAAGTGTCACATCAAAATGCTTATTGTCCGCCTGACTTACTGAAGGCTGTGGAAGTTCTGTCTGGCTAATAGGATCAAATTTTATTGCAGGCACTGTGTAATGTGCTTCGTACAAGGCATCTGTCGTGCTGTCAAAAATCTCATCGTTTTCTCCAAAGATGCGGTTGAAGGTGGCAAGCAGCTCGTTGTCAGAACGGTAGTTGTAGTTCATCTGCAAAAAGCATTCCGGTCCCAAATCTGATTTTAACTTATTAAAGACAGAAACATCAGCACCGCGGAATTTATAAATTGACTGTTTTTCATCTCCTACAAAAAAGAGCTTCTGTCCGTCTTCGGAATCCACTCCATCTGTTTTGTTAAGCAAAAATAACAAGTCTCTATTTTTTGCATTGTTATCCTGAAATTCATCAATCATTATTTTTTCATATGCATTTTGTTCCTGAAGAAGAATGTCTTCCTGCTCCTTCAAAATTTTCAGCGCCAGTTCAGAGATATCTGCAAAGGTGAGGTTACCGCTTGTTCTCTTAGAGGCATTTACAAGTGCAGTAAAATCATCAAACATCTTGTATAAATCAATTGTTTCATCAATCTGGGCCATGTAGGCACACAAAGGCATTATTGGTTCAATAAATTCTTCACGAAGGATTTTCTTTGAGCCCTGAAGATTTTTTGTATAACCGCCTTTAGGAAATTTCATTTTGGAAATTTTCTTAAGAGTCTCATAAAGTTCCCCGGCACATAATTTTGCAATTTCAAAACTTTCGGTTTGAGAGGTCGAGATTTTTGAAAGCATATCAAAAACTGCAGAAGACATTGCTATGTATTCATTCTGTCCTTTTGCAGCCAGCGCCTGTTTGCAATCGTTACCAAAGACATCAAGAAGCTCACCAAGATTTACAATCTTCACATTCCAGTCTTCAAGAAGCTTTTCTTTCTGCGCATCAATTTTCGAAACAAAAAAATCCTCCGGGTCGGCAAGAGTTGTATATTGGCTCACTGCCTGTGCAAGAATTGAATAGGCAAAATTTTCCAGCTGACCTGCCTGTGAATATTTTTGAACGCAGGGTCTGTCTTTGTTTTTAAGCACATAAGGAAGTGCAAGTTTTTTTATATCTTCAAAGGAGTCGCTTCCACCTGCAGTAAAATCAGGACGTATTCCGTAGCGGTTGGCAGCCTGCTTTACAATGGAATTACAATAAGAGTCCAGGGTCTGAATATGAGTATCCGAAAATTCTTCGAGAGCCTGCTGGGCCCGTTTTTTTTCTGCAGGAGGAGTTTCGGGATTTTGTGCAAAGAAAGAGAGTGTTTTATAAATGCGCTCGTACATTTCTCCTGCGGCTTTTTTTGTAAAGGTGAGTGTAAGAATTTGCGAAGCCTTAATATGCTCCGACATTACAAGCCAGGCAAAGCGGGTTGCAAGAACCTGAGTTTTTCCGGAACCCGCTCCTGCTGCTACAATTGTGTTATCTGTCCTGCAGCATACAGCCCTTTGTTTTGAATCCAGTTTTTTATTTATCTGTCCAAGAAGGTCAAGGTATTGGTAGTCGCTCATTTTGCCCTCCCTGCAATTGTATAATTTGTTCTGCAGATTGATTTATAGGAACAGCCGCTGCAATCTTCAAAGCTGTCTACATCTTTAAGAGGATATTGGGAAGTTTTTACACATTCTGCAAAGCGTTCTGCGTATTCTTCAAAAGCTTCAAGCGTTGACTGGTAGCCTTCAATTTTTTTTGCGTCCTTTGTGGCATCTACAACAATTGTATTTTTCTGACTGCCGTTTGGTTTTATTGCAAAAAATCCTGCAAGGCTGATGTCCTGAACTTTTTCGTTTTCGCGTACAAGAGTGATATACATTGGAATCTGGAAATCGGCCAGACTTCCATCCTCCTGCACATTTGCCTGATACTGTTTTGGCATTGCGCCGCTTGTATTTTTGTAGTCAACAATGGTCCAACCTAAATCTTCAGAAGTCGAATTGCCGCTGCTAAGAAGACAGTCAATTTTTCCGGTGTAGTTCCATGCCCTGTCTGCTTTATTTCCCCGGTACCATTTTTCTACACCCTTTACCTTATAGCCGCCAAACTTACTGCAAAAATCTTTTAGAAAATCAATTATTGTCTGGGTAATAGCTGATGTTTGAGATTCAAGCATCTGAACTGTAAGAGGACTATCTCCAAAGCCCTGTTCCGGATCTCTGATAGCCTGTAATGCAAAATCATTAATTAATGGAATGAGCTCAGACTGATTTTCGATAATTCCATTCTGGATATCAAACCTTGGAAGCGGAAGATTATTCTGCATAAGATAAGAGCCGTAAAGCTCAAGAATTTTGTGATGCAGGTTACCCATGTCGTAAGTACCTATGAGCGAAGTAGAAAGGTTGTCTGGTTCCAGTTTAAGTACCGTAGAAAAAATCCATTGGCGGGGGCAAGGGAAAAACTTTTTCATATCAGACTGCGAGAGTGTGATTTTTTTGTCGTCATCGTTTGCCGGCGTTATGTGTCTGTTTCTGTTTTCTATAAGATGATATTCGATTTTTTTCTGAAGAGAAGGCGGAGTTTTGTAAGGGACTGCTTCCTGGTAACGCGATTTGTTGAAATTGTACCAGCGTAAGAATTGCTCCTGCTGGCCCTTCGACAGGCTCAGGGACCCCACTCCTGCACCTCCTGAACCAGTTCCTGCGGTCCCTGAGTCTGTAGAACCCACCTCTTGTAAGAACCATCTCTTCTCACTCTGAATAAAATCCTCTTTTTCAAGCCCGTCCAAAATTGCTGCATAGTCTTTTGCTTCGTGCGTATCGAGGTAAGTGTGGGCAATTGCAAAGCCTGCAAAAGTATCTTCGGCACAGGAGAATAAAGGAAGCTGCCCCTGACCCGATTTTGCATAAAGCCTTATAAAAGTTTTGGATGCATTAAATTTTTTGTCTTCGTCTGTTAGTTGAAGATAACTTCGCTTGCCTGTATTTAAAAAAGAAAGTCTTTTAAAAGGAAGTTCAAGATTATTCTGGCTGCCATCAATTACAAACTGATATTTAAAAGCCGCTGCTGCAGAAAGCTTGTATGGAAAAACAGAAATTCCAGTCGCGCTGTTTTGCGGAGTATAAGTTTTTGAACTAAGCTCGTTTAAGAAAAATTCATAAGGAGAGTCCACGCTAAGCCCCATAGGCTGACAGTAATTTTTTTCTATAGAAATCAGAGTGTTTAATTCCGAAATACAACGGCTTATGATTTTATCTGCAGTTTCAGAAAAAGCAGAGGACTCAAGATAGCGGCTTTTAAAAGCCATCCAGGCAACATGAATTGCGGCAAAGGTATTGCTCTTGCAGATTGCATTAATATCTTTTTTGAGGCTGTTGTAAAAAGTAAGCTCTCGTTCATCCCGGTTTATTTTAGAAAGCGCTTCTTTCCAGATATCAATTTTTTTGCCTTCAAGATTTTCATAACTGCAGATACAATGCATGCGCTGACCTTCGCGGATAAGCTGCTCCTTTACCTGGTCAAATTCCTTTTTCCAGGGAATGTAATTATCAAGCAGCAGAGCCCTTACGCTTGCATAGGAAAAATCGGAAGTGTAGCAGTCAAGAATTTCTTTAAAAATAACTCCGGCACAATTTGTCATAAGCGGAAAGCCTGCACGAATTACAAAAGGCACACAGTAAGTTTTAAGCTCCCGCTCAAGATAAGGACGGTAGGTTTCAAGGTCGGGTACGTTTAAGGTAATGTCTGTCCAGGCAGCCTTGTTATCTGCGACTAACTTTCTGATTGCCAGAATTGTCATGCGAAGCTCTTTGCGGGAGTCCTGATATTTTATGCAGGCAGGGCGGGGACCTTCATCTTCAGGCATTGTAACAAGAGTAATTGCCGGGCACTTATCAAAAACGTCAATGTAATCTGCAAAATCCTCCAGAGTTTCCGGATAAATTATGAGAACCTTTTTCTTTGTTTCCGAAAAATCCGGAACAGCCCAGGCCGGTTCAAAAAAGTTGTTTGCCTCTAAAAAGGAATTATACTCCTGGTAAAGGGTTTCAAAATCGGCATCTTCTTCATCGTCGTCGTAGTAGCCGGAAGGGGGGATTTTTTCTCTAAGGTCGTGCCAAAGCTTGAGAGAAGGAAGGATTTTCGAAATCCAGTCTGTGAAAGAAGTGGCCGAATCTGCAAAATCGGGATTTATGATTTTCTGGAAAAACTTTTCTTCCGCATTCCGCCTGATTAAATTGCTCACAAAAATTTTTCGTAAAAGCGAAGGAATAACATTTTTATCTTTCTGGTTAGCCGAAGCATACTGCCCCTTAAACTTATCCCAGGAAACAAATCTCTCCAGCGGCACCGCCGTCACTCCCGACTCCTCTTCATGGCAAACGCACCAGTCCACCCAGGAGTTCATCACAACATCCGTAGAAAATACAAAAAGAACGTTTTCATCCGGAAGATATTTCTTAAAAATATTTTGAAGCTGCCCAGGGGCAACAGAAAGAGTGTTATTCATGTAGGTATTATAACATGAATGACATACTTTATAGAATTCGTTATAATCACACCATCATGTTTAAACCAGAACTCATTAATTCGCTCAAAACTTATAATTCAAAGACATTCGTAAGTGATCTTATTGCCGGTGTGATTGTTGGAATTGTTGCGCTTCCACTGGCTATTGCTTTTGCCATTGCTTCGGGCGTGAATCCTGCAGCAGGACTTTTTACAGCTATAATCGCAGGCTTTTGTATTTCGGCACTTGGTGGCAGCCGCGTTCAGATTGGCGGACCAACCGGTGCTTTTGCAGTAATTGTTTATGGCGTAGTTGCCCAGTACGGGCTTGGAGGTCTTGCAACTGCAACAATGATGGCAGGAATCATCCTTATTCTTCTTGGCGCTTTTAAAATGGGTGGTCTTGTAAAGTTTATTCCTTATACAATTGTAACAGGTTTTACCGCCGGTATTGCAGTAACTATTGCTGCAGGTCAGCTGGGAGATTTTTTTGGATTGCGCCCTGATTTTTCAACCCCAATGACAATTCTTGGAGAAGAATATTCCAAAATGCCGGGCGATTTCCTGCCAAAAATCATCGTTTACATACGCTCCGCAGCCTCTGTAAACTGGTATTCAACAATTATGGCTGCAGTTTGCCTTGCCTTTATATTTATATGGTCAAAATTCATTAAAAAAATCCCGGGAAGCTTTGTAGTTATCATTGCTGCTACAGTAATCAGCATTATTTTAGAAAAAACTACAGGCCTGCGCACCGACACAATCGGAACTTTTGCAGACGGAAGTCCTCATTTTGTAATTCCAAACACGTTTCCAAAGCCTCAGCTTCCGAGTCTCAGCATAAAAACAATCACAACACTCTTTCCAACTTCAATTTCTATTGCAGTTTTAGCCGCCATAGAATCCCTGCTCAGCGCTGTTGTTGCCGACGGTATGATTGGTACAAAGCACGATTCAAATACAGAACTCATTGCCCAGGGTGTCGCTAACATTGCAAGTCCTCTTTTTGGAGGCATTCCTGCTACCGGCGCCATTGCCCGTACCGCTACAAACATCAAAAATGGTGGCCGTACTCCAATTGCAGGTATAATTCACGCAATAACCTTGCTGCTTATCCTTCTTTTTGCAGGAAAATATGCCGCTTACATTCCAATGGCCGCTCTTGCCGCTGTGCTTATCAATGTTGCCTGGAATATGGCCGGTTTCCCAGCTATCCGTTCGCTTTTGAAGGGGCAGAAATCGGATATTACCGTATTTGCTGTGACCTTCCTCATTACTGTTTTTGTAGATCTTACAGTTGCCATCGAAGTTGGACTTGGTTTTGCAGCCTTCTTCTTTATTAAAAAGATGATTGATCTTTCTGAAGTGCAGAATGAACGCGAGATTCTTACTGGTGGTATTA
Source organism: uncultured Treponema sp. (assembly GCA_946535985.1). GTDB lineage: Bacteria > Spirochaetota > Spirochaetia > Treponematales > Treponemataceae > Treponema_D. The sequence goes on from CAMNDY010000009.1 coordinate 25,174, forward strand.
AAAAAGACCAGCCGGCCGAAAATCTTGATATTCCGCCACAGACCTTTGTTTACGAAATTGAAGGACCCCTCTTTTTTGGTACTGTCCGCAAGTTTGAATTAGCCACAGAACGCGCCGGAACAGACTGTAAATACCTTGTTCTTCGCATGAGAAACACAATTTACCTTGATGCAGGTGGAATCCGCGCCCTTGAACAGTGTAAAGCCGCCTGTGACCGCAAAGGAATCACAATAGTCATAAGCGGAATCCACACACAGCCATACCTCCTGTTGGAAAAAACCGGTATGGCAGACAAACTTGGCCGCGAAAATATTTTTGAAAATATTACACAGGCACTGGATCGCTGCAGGCAATAAAGAAGAGATTGTCGGGTCAAGCCCGACAATGACAAAGGGCCTATCCGACAATGACAAAAGGCTGATTTTTAATTCCTCTACATTTTCTTTTTCTATATATTGCACTAATTTAAAAAAAATATTATAATAGAAAGGATGTGATTATTATGGTAAATAGGGGAATTTACCGATAATTACATCAACGGTGAGATTTAGTTTTTTATGAAAAAAGTCAAAAAATTATTTGTTTCTACATTATTGTTGCTATCATTATGTCTACCTGCTTCGGCGATAGAACTTATTTTTTCTTTAACACCAGACATGGTTTTTCCTTTTTTAACAGAAGGAAATCAGAAATACGAGACTCTCGGTTATGGCGGAATGCTTGATACAGGCGTTACCTTATTTAATTATCTGAACCTTGGAACAAGCGCCGGATTTTATGCAGTGCCAAAGCAGTCTTCCGATAAATTCGGCAGCACTCAGGCAAAGAATGTTTTCTTTGTTCCATTTGGCCTCAAGGCTGGCGGAACTTATTATCCTTTTTCACGTATTGAATTAAGAGGCGCTCTTTCTGCAGGTGCAAGCATTGCAATTTCGGGAGATGCCCTTCATTATCAGCCATGGTATAAGGCAGAGGCTGTCGTAGGCTTCCGTATTAATCCGTCTTTCTCTGTAGGACTTTCTGCTTCATGGCTTGATTATCAGTTTGATTCCTGGTTTGGCAATTCCCTTATGCAGGGCCTTACAGCCGGACTTTCTTTGACCTATCGCCTTGATACTAAAAAATCATCGGGTAGTGTAAGTGCTACTGCAGAATTTGACGACAACGTATTTCCTGTACTGTACACAATCTACAAAGAAGAAAGTTTTGGTACAGTTTATGTTTCAAACGACGAAACTGCCGAAATCAGAAACGTTCGTGTTTCTCTCCGCTCAGATGGATATACAGCTTCAGAAATTGAATGTGGTGTAATTCCAACTCTTCCAAAACATGCAACCCAGAGTCTTCCTCTTATTGCAGACTTTTCAGAAGCAATCCTCAACTTTACAGAAAACGGACAGATTCCTGCCGAAGTTGTTATTGAATACGACCTTCTTGGCCAAAAGAGAACTGCAGTTTCGCAGATTATTATTCCTGTTTATAACCGTAACCAGATGCGTTGGGCAGACCCTGCTGTTCTTGCAAGTTATGTTTCAACCTCTTCTCAGGAAGTTCTGGAATTCTCTAAATATCTTGTAGGTGTTTCACGCCGTTACCTTCGTACAGGTCTTAACCGCAACATGCAGTTTGCCATGTACGTATTTGAAGGTATGCGCCTTGCAGGAATCCAGCTCGATTCTGAACCTGCTACACCTTATGATTCTTATCACCTTGATGCTTCGATTCTTGATTATATTCAGTATCCGTATCAGACAATGCTTTATAAGTCAGGCGACAAGGATGATCTTGGAGTTCTCTTCATGTCTCTGCTTCAGTCTGTTGGTATTAAATCTTCTTTCATTGCCACAGCAGATGATTTTATTGTTATTTTCAATACAGAAATTAAAGCAGAGCGTGCCGCAAACTTCTTTAACAGCGATGAACGCTATGTAGTTCTTGATGAAGAAAATGTATGGCTGCCACTTTCTATGAAGTCTCTTAGCGAAGGCTTTATAAACAGCTGGTACAAGGCCGTAGAAGAAATCAACTACGCAACCGAAAACGAAGAAGATTACTACTTTGTTGATATTGCCGATGCCTGGACAATGTATCCTCCTGCAGGCTTTACCAGCAGCGAAAACGTTGCCCTTGAAGCGTCAGAAAAAACAGTTTCTGATGCTGTAGAAACAGCCATTGTGCGCTATATCACAGCAGAGTTTGGACCTCAGATTGCAGAAGTTCAAAAGAAGATTGTAGAAGAAGGCGCTTCGGTACAGCTTTATAATCAGCTTGGTATGCTTTACGTAAGAGCCGGTATGTACTCAAGTGCAATTCCGGTTTATCAGCTGGCTGCAAAGATGGGTTCTATCCCTGCTATGAACAACCTCGGAAATATTGCATCGCTTCAGAAAAATTATCAGGAAGCGCTTGTATGGTATAAGAAGGTTCTGGAACTTGATCCGGAAAATGCAACGGCAAAGGCTAACCTTAACCGAATCGAAAGTGAACTTGAGAATTAGCAAAAAGGAAAGAGAAGAAAGTTTATGTCAGGCAAGCAATCAAAAAAAGTAAGAAGATCAAAGAAAATCTCTAAAAAAGCAGTTGCCGGTGCAGCTGCAGCAATCCTTTGTGCATCTCCGCTAGCAGCAGAAGGCGGAGAATTCCTTGTAAGTTTATTCCCTCATTTTTCTTTCCCGGTTGTAAAATTTGATGACGCACTTACCACTGGCTTTGGTGGTGGTCTGCGTTTGACTTATAAACCAACAGATTACTTTGGCATTTTCCTTCAGGGAGACTACAAACAGTTTTCTTTTGATACAGCCAATAGCATTGGAAATCTTTCTGTAATGGATGCAACTGCCGGTGCAGGCTACTATCTTTCAATAACAGACCGACTCGGACTTAATTTTGATGCAGGTGTTGGTTACTATTATGCAAACTATGCTACCGGCAAGGGCAGCAATAAATCTTCAACTCCTCTTTCGGGCTTTAATGTTGGCGGTTCAATTTCGGTTTCATATAAAATCGGACCTGCAATTTCTGTTTATGCCAGCGGCGGTGCCCAGCATTATGCCTATAAAAACTCAAAGTTCATTACAAGCGTAGATGCAAATCCTGGAATTACCTTTAATATTTCAAGAGCCTTCTCGCAGAAAAATAACATCAGTGTAGAAGAGGCTCAGCTCAAACCTGTATTCCCTGTATTCTATTCCTGGTATAACGACAACTCCTTTGGTGCTATAGAAGTTTGCAACGAAGAAGATTCAACTATTACAGATGTAACAGTTTATTTTTACCAGCAGCAGTACATGGGTCAGCCGCGTGATTGTGCAAAAGCAAAAACTCTCAAAAAAGGCGAAAAACTTACAGTAGACCTCAAGGCCTTCTTTAATGAAAACATGCTCAGCCTTAATGAAAAGAGCGATACCCTTGCAAACATCATTGTTGAATATAAATATCTTGGTTCAAAGCGAACAGAAACCTTCCCTATGATTGTTCCGGTTTATGGACGAAACAATATGTCCTGGGAAGATGACCGTTGTGCCTCTGCCTTTGTTTCTTCAAAAGACCCTGCCGCCATGTGGTTTTCAAAATATGTAACTTCAACCGTCCGCGATGAAATCCGTAGTGGTGTACCTCAGAATATTCAGTATGCAATGGCCGTTTTCCAGGCGCTGGACCAGTTTGGTATTAACTATGTAAAAGACCCAACTTCTGCCTTTGAAGATAACGTTGGTACCGCTTCTATAGACTTTCTTCAGTTTCCATATCAGACACTGATGTATCGTGGCGGTGACTGTGACGACCTTTCAATCCTTACCTGTTCTTTGTTTGAATCAATTGGAATTAAAACAGCCTTTATTACAATTCCGGGGCATATCTTTATGGCCTTTGATTCGGGACTTTCTTTAGCAGAGGCACAGGATTATTTTGATTCACTTGATAATTTTATTGTAGACGGAAACAAGGTTTGGGTTCCGCTTGAAATTACCCTTAGCGATGAAGGTTTTAATAAAGCATGGCATAAAGGAGCCTGGGAATGGAATACTGCAAACCGCACAGGCGATGCAATGATTTATCCAATGGAAGATTCCTGGAAAATCTATAAGCCTGTAAGTGTTCCAGGTGCCGCTGCAAAATTCACCTTGCCGGAAGAAAGTCTGGTTGCAAAAAGCTTCTCTTCAATGGTTGATGAATTTGTAATTGCCCAGATTACTCCACAAATTGCAAGCTTTGAAAATCTTCTGGTTAAGGCTCCTACCGCTCAAAACTATAATGATTTTGGTATTCTTTACGCACGTTACGGACTTTTTGAACAGGCCGAAGAGCAGTTCCGTCTTGCAAGAATCTCAAAATATCTTCCTTCAATTTTGAATACAGCAAACCTTTATTATTCTCAAAAGGATTATACAAAAGCCGCTGCCTGGTACAAGCAGGTTCTTGCTGCCGACAATACAAACAACCTGGCAATGCTTGGACTTGCCCGCTGTGCTTACGAAACAGGCGATTATAACGAATGCGACCGATGGTACGGAACTGTTTATAAAAACGACAGAAGTCTTGCCCGCCAGTATTCTTATCTTGGAGCCTTTGAACAGACAAACGGACGAAGCTTTAGCCTTGCAGACCGTCTTGAAAATACAGTCTGGGTACAGAGCGCAGAATACAATATGCGAAACGGAGTTATTACTTCTGTTCTTCCGGTTGTTCCAAATACATCTGTTACACCTCAGACAAGTGCAGTAGTGCTGCAGACAAGCGAGCCTGTAGAAAAAGCTGATGGTCTTGAAAATATAAGCAGTCCTCTAGCAATTGCTCCGGGAAATATTCCACTAGAACGCAGAGATGATGAAGAGCAGAGTAGTGCTGGTGGTGCCGGTGCTTCAGGTTCTGGCTCTGGCGACGGTGATGACGAATACAAAGGAATTTCTTCACAGCTTGATTTTAATATTCTTTCTGCACAAGACCTTGCAATGCTGGCCCAGGATTCAATTGAAGAAAACGGTGAAACTTTAGACGACTTTGACGCATCTTCTTATTCACTTTCTGTAAAAGAAGACAAACTTATAGATACAACTTATGTAACTTCAATCATGACCGATGTTCCAGTAAGAGAACCTGGAACAGGTACTGGAACAGGAACCGTCCTCCCAGATGGTACGACCGTGGTCCCTGAGGCTCTCGAAGGGCCACAAACCCCAGCGTCATCTCTCGAAGGGCAAGCCGCCACCCCAGCCGCCATCGCCGCAGCCGAAAAAGCAGAAGCCGAAGCTACATTAGCCGCCTTTACATTAACACAGGAAGCCTTTGCAGAACTGGTAGCCGCTGCCCCTGCAGTAGCCAAAATTGACTTACCTGATTTACCAGAAATAGATTTACCAACAAAAAAAGAAGTTAATGGTGTTATTGGTGGTAACGCTGTTAGTAAAAATACAAGCAAAACAAACGCAACGACAAAAGAAAAAGAAACCTGGGTTCCTGAACTCGTAGAAGGTCTTAAAGAATTAGAAAAGACAACTGACGCTGCAAGTGACACTAAATCAGAAGCAGCCCTTCGACAAGCTCAGGGAGCACAAAGCTCAACAGGTGCATCAACCGTGAACACTTATGGTGAAGCTGAAACAACCGTGAACACTGATGTTAAAACTGTGGTCCCTGAGCCTGTCGAAGGGCCACAATCACCAACCGTCGAAACCCAACAACCTCCAAAGAAATCAAATAAAAAAATATATATCGGCTTTGCAGCACTTGCTGCTGCATTGGCAGCTTTATTTATAGGCTTAAAGAAAAAAGGAAAGAGAAATGATTAAATCAAACAAGAACGTAACAAAACTTTTAACCTCAGTTATCATTACAGTAATTTTACTCCTCGTAGGCTCCTGTCAAAACTGGATGAGCAGCGACGACTTTATGTCCAAAATCGAAGACGAGGTACATGATGCAAATGCAAAGGAAGTAAATGTTTACGTACGATATGCAAATGCGAAGATGGGGACAACCGAACCTCAAGGTAATACTAAAATGAAGGTAGATGTTACCTCAAAAATTTCAGCAGTAACAAACGATGACTATGGCTTTGTAAAATGGGCCGCTTTCTCTACAGAAGATTTTCCATCAGATAAGCAGCATTCAAAACTCACTTTCTTAAACGAAGAGAATTACAACGAAAATTACAAGACAAAAGAACTTCCTTCAGACGTTGTAAGCTTTTCAAATCCAAATAACCCTGCAACTGAAGTAAAAATTCTGACCGCCCGCTCGGATATCTTCATTATTCCAATTGTTGCAACAAGACCTTCCTACGTACAATCGGTTCCTGCAAACGCAGACAACAACGTAGTAAAAAATACATCAATCCGAATCCTTTTCTCAAAGGCAATCGATAAAAAGACTCTCTATGATGAGGATGGAAATGTAAATTACTCAATTACAACAGGTTTTGCTGGTATTACAGAGGATTCTGGGGATATAGAAGCAAATGACATTACAAATTACTTTGAACCAACTCTCAGCGAATCTGGAAAAATGCTCACCCTAAAACTCAAGGAAAAAGAAGATAAATCAGGAACGCTTCTGCTGGATCCTAAACAGCGAATTACTGTAACCCTGCTGGAAGGACTATGCGACCTTTATGGCTTTGCAATGAACGGAAACTACACCTTTAGTTTTGTAACAGGTAATAATACCGATAGTCTTGCTCCAATGATTGAGGTTATCTACGGTGGCGGAACAGGTGCAATCGATGAAGTGTTTGTTTCTTTCCATGATGTTGATGAAAACGGTGATCCAACTGTCGGTGGCGTTGGAACAGATGCTGCAAAGAATGCTCCAAAAGATATCAACAGTAACGAATATACAGACAAGCTTGTTGCACAGCGTGTATACGACAAAGTAAATCTTTACATAAAAGCAACAGATATTATCCTGTCTGGAGATCTCATACCTAACCCAGCAAAGGATTATAATGAAGAAAACGTTTCATTTATTGGTATTTCAGCTTCTCTCTATATTGATAAGGACGGAAATGCAATAGTTCCGGATGAAAGTACAACAATTGCAAAGAAAAACTACATCTATGTTTCCGGCCAGATAGATTCAGGTGCAGAAGAGAATCCTCTCTTTACAGAAAAAGTACCATTGACCAACGGTGGTACAATCTATACTTATGATGTAAGCAGCCTGCCAGACGGACTTATCAAGATTGATGTCTGGGGTATTGATATGACCGGTAACAGTGGTGGCCCAAATGATGCAGGCTCTCCATATTACAAAAAGCAGGATAACGGTTATAAATCAATCTTTGTGGTAAAAGATACAACAGCAATCAACTCTGTAGTAGAAGCAAAAAAGATTGACTCAAATTCTACTGCAGCTCCATATCATTGGTATAACTACGATACTCTTTCAACAATAGAACTTTATGATGGGGATGGGGCAAACAAGATTCACGATGCCGGCCACGAAAAGCTCCGCTCACTTGACAAGAACCTTTGGTGGAACTTTTCTACAAGTAAAACAGCAGAATCTTCTGGATGGAAGCTCATTCACGACGAAAACGGCGACAGAGTGAAGTATCTATTTACTACTGCAAAGGTTCCTGCAAAAGATGGTCCAATAGATATTACAGTATTCATGAGAGATGATATGGGAAATCTTTCTGACCCTGTAGTACTCGACCAGATTATGTATGATAATACAAAACCAACTGTTACACTCAAAAAAGGAAAAGGTGATTTTGTAGATGCAACAACGGGAGAGGCTGTCCTGCATGCTTCAGAAAAAGAGGGCGAGGCAATAAATCAGATTCTTAAAGTTGAAATTGGTGAAGCAAACGAAAACAATGCAGGTTCCGGAATCCGTCGTATGGAAATCCACGTTAAGAAAGATGGCCAGGAAGTTGCCGTTCCTCTTGATGCAACAAAATTTGCCGTAAAATATGCACCTGCTTCTATTACAAATCCAACACCTTCTTCTGAAGGAGTTCGTGACATTACACCTGCTGCCGACGATACAGCAACAACAGCAAATCTCAAAGTATTCAATGTAAACGATTCAAACAAAATCACAAGCGGTACACTTTTCATTTACGGAATTACACTTGGTACTACAGATGGTCAGTATGAAATTTCTGTAGATTTGTACGACTCTGCCTTGAACAAAACAACAGCTCCAGCCAAGACAATTATGGCCCGCGATACAACAGACCCTAAAATTGGCAAGGTACAGGTAATGAATGTTGCCAGCCGCAAAGTTTACGGTCACGATGATGTAACCTGGTGGCTCCCATACGATCGCTTTGAAGATGCAAATAACCTTTCAAAAGTAACTCTCAAGATTACAGCAAACGAAGCAGGTTCCGGACTCAAATATCTTAAGCTTGCCGAAAATGCAGAATTCACAGAAAATACAAAACTCTATGTAGGCAGCGAACTTCTTACAAGAGATAAAGATTACAAACTCAACACAGCAGCAAAGACAATCGAACTGCTCGACTGGTACACACCAAAGCTCATAAATGCAAATGGTGGTACTCATGAAATCACACTCGAAAATATCAAATTAAATAATATAAATGCTCCTGCCGGTACAAGTCAGGGTAACAAAATCAAACTCACAACCGACGACTTCGTAGGAAAGACAACAGATAATGCAAATAACATTTACTACGGCGATACAAGCGTAACAGGCACCCTGGTTTATGCAGACTCACTTGCTCCTCAGATTGCAAGTCTCACAGTAGAAGACTCTGCAAAAAATACTACAACTAACCCTGATGATAAAGCCTATGACAAAGACAATTTTACCGATAGCCAGACCGTAGTTCTTTACCTCACTCTCGGCGATACAGAAGTTGGTAACAAGGGTAGTGGTGTAAACAAAGTTATCCTTTCTGACAATGCCGTATTTACAGGTACAACAGAAATTTTTGTAGTAAACGGCAGCACCGAAACAAAACTTACAAAATCAAGCGACTACACAATTGATTCAGACAACAAGTCTGTAAACTTTACAAAAGTATTTACAGAAACAAATAAACTCAAGTTTACAAACGTAAACATCATTTCTGCAGAAAACGGTCCACAGATTATTAAAGCCGACGTACAGGACTTTGCGGGAATTAAGTCGGTTACAAGTAAGAATACAAATACAATTGTATTTGATAACGATCCACCTGTAGTTTCTGCTATAACCTGGATTCCAGATAATACAACAGTAACAGCTGGTACAACAAATACAAATACAATTTTAAATCAGAATCTTAAAGTTGACTTTACCGAAGAAACAGCCGGTGTAAAAGTTCTTAAGATGGAAATCATACATCAGGATGTAAGCACAACCCCTTATGCAATTCCTTTTGGAAATGCCAGCGATGTAAACTTCAAACTATTTGATGAAAGTAACACAGAACTTGTAAAAGGTACAGATTATACAATCGACGGCCAGTACATCATATTAACAAAACCAAAAACAACAGGCTCTTTAAGCTTCCGTGGAATTACTCTTAAAGCTGCAAGAGAAGAAGGTACTTACAATGTAAAAGTTTCTATGCTCGATGCTGCAGAATTAAAAGCCGAAACTTCAAAAACTATGGTAATTGATACTGTTGCTCCTGTAATAACAAAGGACCTTGAAATTAAGGGTCATAAAGAAAGTGTTGAACTTGCAAATACAACTTCAAGTCTGGATGGTAAATGGCTTGCTAAAGAATGGATTGGTGGCAGCAATAAAGCCCCTGATTCAATTCCTGTTTATATTACAGTTAAAGAAAAGAGTTCTGGTGTAAAAGTATTAAAGTTTGCAAATTCTGTAACACTTGATGCAGATAGAACTACACTCTATACAGTTGATTCTACTGGTGTAGAAACCGAAGTTACTCCAAGAAGCAGATACGAAGTAGTTCCTAAAACAAAAGAAATCATTATTAAGAGCGAGCTGGATGCTAAAACTCTCTTCTCTCGCCAGGATGAATCTGAATTCAAGATTCTTGTAAAGAATATTGGTTTTGAAAATGCAGACAGTGCATCAAAAGAATCTATTAACAGCATAAGTCTTATAGCTTCCGACATTGCAAAAAATGATTCGCTTTCTAAATCAACAACAGAAAGCCGCATCCTTTCCGACAGTATTTCTCCTGCCGCTCCAACAGGTCTTACTCTTAAAGACCGCGCTCATTCAACTGCCAATAAGACAATAGAAGCTTCTGCAGGTTATACAAACGAATCTATTGTAGACATGACCTTTAACCTTACAGATTCCGAAAAGTTTGGTTCTGGTTACCACAAGTTTGTTTTGACCGGCGCAAGCTTTATTGGCGGCAACTCAGCAGACAAGACAACAATCACAGTAAAAGATTCAAGTGGAACCGTAATTCCAAATGTAGAATTTGCCCTTTCTGCTGATGGCAAAACCTTGACCCTCAAAAAGACAGGTCAGGCAACCGATGTATACGCCGTTATCCGCCAGGCTGTTAGTGTAGAACTTAAGAACGTTCAGCTTGATAACGCAAGCACAAACGGCTCTCACACAGTTACCCTTAAGGCTTACGACCTTACAGGCTGGGATTCTACTGCTGCAAGCACAAGCATTACACTTGATACAGAAAAACCTGCACTTGAAAAAGGTGTATTTGCTGCAAATTATACAAATTCTAGTGCGGCATACTACCAGCCGTCAATTAACGTTTACCCACATGCTAATGGAGAAACGGCAGAAGGTGTTTCAATAAATTATGACGGAAAATCCGTTCCAACCTTCTATACAGCTACAACATATAAGACAGGTTACTATCAGGTAAATGGTGAAGTTTCAAGTTCTTCATCTGCTCCTGCTGTTACTAACTTTGTACACGGAGCCGTTCTTGGAATCCGTGGTAAAGATAATATCAGGTTAGGTGGCTGGACAAGAGCAAAAACCTTCTTGTATTACTATAAATACTCAAGCACAGATGCACCTTTCTCAAAAACAGAATCTGGTATTCTTGGAAGCACAAACCCTGAATTCGATATTAACAATAAAGGAAATAATAATAATCAGCCTACTGGCAATAATACTGCAACAGGTACAACTCTCTGGTTCGGTTTTGATGAAGGTAAGTATTCTGCCGTTATCGTTGACGAAGCCGGAAACTGTAGTGATGTCTTCCACTTTGCTGTTGTAAGAGATGTTGAAAAGCCTGCAAAGGAATGGGATAGTGGCAGCAACGCAGACAGCCTTAATAAACGTGTCCTCCTGCAAATGCCAGATGCTTCTGCAAATGTATTTACAAATTCAGATGTTGCGGTAGCAAACTATTCTGATTTCCCAGATTTCAATGCAGATTATATGAGTAGGTATCCAATTCGTACTAAAAAATATGTTACAAAGAAAACAAGTGGAAATTATAAGATTCAGTTAAATCTTGGCGGAAATTATTCTGCAGATACACCTATTAAAAAAATTGATAATACAGAAGCAAGTGCAACAACAAAGTATACAGAACTTGATGCTACGACAGATTCTTCTCCAATAGAAATGTATGCAGTTAGTACTTATTATGGTTCATGGCCTACTAAAGAAATTTCAAGTGGAGACTCTGGTTCATCATGGATGTATGCCCCGGTTGTTCCGTATGGAACTACTTTCCCTAGTGGTCAAACACATAATGTACACTCTTATTCCGAAAATAGTTCTAATTTAGCTTATGTTTTAGGACATAATTATTTTGGTTATGGAACAGGAAGAGCTGATTCAAGTGCCTGGAAAATTCCTAATCAGAATGTCACCTGGCATAATTACAAATATACAGGTTCCTGGGCAACAGATACAGGAAATGGTATTAGAAGCCAGATTGACTCAAATAATAACCTTATAATCGAAATTCCTAATACTCAGAGTACAGCTCCAGTCTCCGTATTCCTGCGTGACGGTTGTGGTAACATGCAGTATGTTGTCTGTGGATTATACGAAGTATCTGGCAAACAGGTTGCCATAAGCTTTGTTATTGATGACAAGCTTGGTTCTGCACCAACATCAAATGGTGTTGTAACAACTCCATTCATTTTGCAGTTCCCATACTCTTATTATGATTCTGCAAGTGATGTTCAGTGGGGTAGTTATAACTTCCATGTTGGTACTCAGAGTGGAAACTCGGAGGCTCCTTCAACTCAGTATGGTACTGGAGGAGTTCGGGGATTTATAAAAGACGAAGTAAAACATGCAACTTATTATAATCCTTCTATTACTTATTCAGATACAGATCTACAATTTAAACATGGTTTTGCTTTGCATTTCTTCCCGAATGGTGTCGATAGAGAAGAAGCATCAAATATTATCGGAAAAGAATCTATTACCTTTAGCGATGCTGACTGGTCAGACACAGAAAAAGCAAAGGGTATCAGGAAGGCAACTGCAACGGATATAGCAGCCGGAAATTATACCTGTCGTGCTTTGATGTATTGTACAAATAGCACTACTGTACCTACCTATGCTCAGATAAAAGCCTGCCTTGACGCAGAAAAAAATAGAAGTGCTTCTGAAAAAACAGGTCAGGTTACAGACTGGTCTTATGTACAGGTTTCTTCTTCTGCAATAGAAGCAATTCTTTTTGTAGACTATCCAAAGCCAAATTATAGTAAGCTTAACTGGACAATTAATTCTTCACATGAACCTATTCCTTATTATATGTGGTATATTTTCGAAGACGCCGTTGGTAACTATGAATTGGCAAAGGTTGTAAATAGTGCTGTATCTGGAAATTATTTGAAGGCGGCTCCAAGTGCATCAGGTACAGATTATGATAAGTGGCTATACGATGCTACTGCACCAGTGCTCAACATTCGAGGAACAACTGTTAAGGCAAATGGACTGCAAACAACAAATGCTGCAAATCAGTTGAAAGATCAAGGTACAACATCTGCATCTTTAGCTACACAGGTAAATAAACTTATTGCAACAAATAATGGTTTCGTTCCATATCTTGATGGTACTACAGTTTGGATAAGTACTGATTATGACAGGACTGGAAGAAGTTCGTCATTGTTAAATTCCAATACAGGTTGGGGTACAACACATAAAGTAGAAGATGGAAATTCACTTATAACAAAACGTGAGTATTTACCATTTGTTGACCTTGAAGTAGACGAAATTACCGGTATCCGTGCATTCTGTTGGACAAACTCAGATACAACACCTTCGGGAGTTGCATATACTGGTAACACACAAGGTGATAGTACTGAAAATAAATGGTATGCAGGAAATTATGCAACAAGCTTAACATATAATATTGGTATTTCTTTTGGATATGGTACTGCAGAAAATGCTTATTTAGGTAGTGGTTCTTATGGTACCAGCAAATACACTGGAACTAAAGTTAATACACTTATTCCAGGAAGTAAACTCAGCGCAGATACTGCACAACCTTTGTACCTGCATGTAATGGACTGGACTGGAAATATAGCAAGTTACAGAATTGGTAGTAACAATTTAACTTTCAAAAATGATAAAAAAGAGCCTGTAAGTGAATATACTGATAATACAACAATACAAGCTATAACAAGCTCTTCTCCAAATGAATATTATGTTAAATGGGATGGAAGTTATGTAAATGTTCGAATTGCTGGTAAAGGAGCAGGCTCTGCAGAAAATAAGCAGACAATTAAAGTTCGTTACCCTGTTGAATACTTTAAAGATTATGCTGTTTATACAGACGAAACCAAGATTCTAGGCGCTGGTTATAAAGGCTTATCATTTACAAATTATGATATTAACAGTGTAAAACGAGATTCTACAGGACCTTATCTTGAGCTTGATTACGATACTTATAAAGATTGGTCTAATTCTCCAACAAGAACTGTATATTATTACGATAATGTTGGAAATATAGTTTCAAAATATGTAAAGTTTACATATGATACAGAAGCTCCAAAAGTAAAATCTGTTTCTCTTGTTACACAATCTAGCTCCGGCACCGAATTCGCAGATGAAGAAATTGGCGCTAGTAAGGATACTGAACTTGTTACTTCTTATGGAAAGTGCCGATCTTACGAAAAGCCAGCAGAATTCTATGATAATATAGCAAAGATTCCAGCATCTGATTTGCAGGTAGTTTATATCAATAAAAATGGTACATCAAAATTCCATGTAAACTGGGATGAGGATAACGATTCAACAGATGTTGCTGATGTTCAGGTAAATACGTGGGATAAAGATGCAGTAAACGGAGATGGTTCAAAAGGAAAATGGGTAACTGTTACTTCAAGAAAGGATAATTCAGGTCAGTGGAATGGAGACTCTTATATGGGAAGCAGCTATTCTTCTGGTTATGATATTCTTTCTAGTAGTTCAAATCCATTCTCAACCACTGGTACTTACTTCCAGGTTCTTGCCGTAGACTTCTCTGGAAACATTGCATGTCAGTACTTTAAGATTATTCTGGATAAAACTCCTCCAAGTTTCTCAACTACAACACCAAAACCAGTTGTTACTCTACGTAAAGGTTCTATTGGAAAAATTACAAATAATGGAACAGATAATTATTATTACGCAGCTGATGCTTCATACCCTCTAAAACTTAGTTTTGGAATTGTCGATGCCGGTTCTGGAAGCGTGACTGCTTTGAAGAAATTTAAGTACAGCTTTGATGGTTCAACATGGTTGCCAGCTAATGGATATATTTCAAATCCAGATAATTTTGAAATAGATATTTCAAGCGGTAATATTGAGACTTTCTACTTCATGGATATTCTTGGTAACAAACAGACAACAGCATTAACCCCTGGATTTAGTTACACCTATAACGCAAGTGGAACCTCAACTACAGTTTCTATTCCTAAGTTGACAGCATATACGGCTACACCTGATGCGCCTGCCATAACTACAAAAGTTGTTGGTCCGAATCTTAACGATCCTAATTCAACAAAATATAATATTGTTGAACAAGTAGAAACAAGAGGAAAAGGATTAAAGGATGATTATAAAACTTATAACAAAGCAAACTGGACTCACCTTTATACAGAAAAATTCGAAAATGTTGATAACACAATTCGAATAAAAGAGCAGAAAGGTTATGAGCGTACTAAAGTACGAATAACGTTCCCGGAACCTAGTAATTCAAATAAGATTAAGGGGTATATTAAATCTAACACTGCATTAAACATTCATTCTTATGATACAGACCAGATTGGTAAATATACCTTTGCTGATAATTTTGCGAATGTATTTGAAGATAATTTGGATACTAATCATGCTGAAGATGCCGCATTCACCAGATACTATTATGCAGTTGATATCGTAGGTAATATAAGTCCGGCTCTGACACTTACTTACAGTTATGAGAATCCTCATATTCCTAAAGATGTTGCACTCATAGATCCTTTGAACTCAAGTACAGATAAGACAAATAATAACTATATTGATGCTGACGTAAAAGCTCAGATGGAAACAGATGGTATTGATTTTGCCAAGATTATTAAAGTTACAGCTCCTGAAAAACAAAATGCTGATAAAAAATATGTAAAATATTTTAGCAAAGGCTTTATGGTAGTTCGCTGTACATTGTATCAAAAGGCAGGAGCGGACTATTCAGAAACTCCAAATAAGATAGAGCTTTGGGATAAGTGGGGCGAAACTGAAGATGATAGAAAATTAAGAGCTGAATCAGGTCCTGCTGACGATTCAACATTGTTCCATGTTTATCCTTCCGACGAAAAAGATGGTAACCGATACTACTGTTGGATTGCCTTTAAACCTGGAAAATTAACTACAATCGCTGGTGCTACAGAAGAGGATCCTCCTACTTATTTGTTCGAACCATATGTTGTTGACAATAATCTTGAATTTAATGGTAGCAATTTCCATGGCTTCATAAAGGGAGCAACCTGTCAATCCGGATTCATTCCACTTGACCCAGAGTCTACAAATGCTCAAAATAAGGTAGGCTGGATACTTGATAAAGAAGCGCCTGTAATTGAAGGTAGCAGTTACGTTACTGATGATAATCATGTAATAGGTTATACTCCAACTCCGTCTTTATCAAGAGCATATGATAATACTGTTGGTCCTGGTTATGTATCTGTAACTTATCAAAGAGGAACTACAATTAGTATACCGGTTGCAAATCTCAAGGATGAAATGTCAGGACTTGCCAAGTATAAATTCGTTGTAAGTGGCCAGAATGTAGATGATGTAAATTGGGAGACAGCAACTCCTTCAAACGATATGTATACATTCACATTACCACCTGTTGAGGCCATTCATAAAAACATCAGTCTCTATTTACAAGATAATTTTGGAAATGTTTCCTCAACTCCATACACTTTGGCACATCCAGAGGCGGGAGCTGAAATATGGTGGATTGTAAATGACATCCTCACAAAAGAGGGGGCAGTAACAACCTGGGGTGAAGCTCCTGAATGGACAGCAGCTGCAGAGAACTATACATTTACAGTAATGCCTCCTGAAGGAAGTATTATCAGGAAAGTTACTATAAAAGTTGATGGACAAGAGAAGAATAGTGAGAATATAAATTGGGGTACTTATAAATTTAATGGTTATCCAGAAGGCTCACAATCTCCGGAACTTAATGGTTCTAAAGGTTGGTTAGTTGTTAATGATGATGATAAAAAAGGTCTTGATATTACAGTTAAACAGATTACTAAGGATTGGGCAAATCATAAGATTGAAATTTCAATTAATGATGATACTAATCTGACTAAGACTTATAATAACTTTGTTACAGCCAAGACCTTCTCAGGCAATAATATCAATATTGATACTGCAAATGCAACGATTACAACAACTGAAGGTGGAGTAAGAGTATGTACAATTCCATATAATCTTACAGATGGTGCGCCAGACAACTTATTAACTTCTATTTCAGCGACACCTGCAAATGTAGTGACAAATGCTGAATTTGATAAAACAAATCATAAGATTGTTCTTACAGGTGTTCCTGTTCCAGTTTGGACTGGTGCTGTAGCCATTGGTCTTACAATAAACGGAACAATTACAAAGGATGCTGTATATACTGTTCCTAAGCGAACTTTGGCAGTTTCTGATATTACATTAGACCTTGAGAATCCATCTCTTAATGGTACAACGTTGACAATTCCTGTTACGTTGAATAATGGTGCTTCAGAGACAGATGTTACAAATGTTACAGCTTCTGTTGGTGAATCAACTCTTACTGCTTCTTTGAATGATTCTGGCAATGCAATAACAATTGAGGGAATCCCTGCAGCAAACTTCACTAGTGCTCAAGAGATTAAGCTTGTACTTAATACAAATATTGATCTGGGAACTGTTTATACTGTAGCCAAGAGAGCACTGACAGATGAAGATATTACATTGAAGTACAATAATAATACTCCTGCATATGATCAAAATCAGAATAGTTATTATCTTACAATTGAACTGCCTTCACCATTAACAGTAACTTCTGTTACTAAGCCGGAAGATTCTGCAATAACTGTAACTTGGGATGCAAATAATGCAACTGGTGTAACAGTTGGAAATGTAATCCAGAGTTGGACAGAAGATACTCCTGTAAAACTTGTTATTAATGGAGTAACAAAGTTGGTATTTAATGTTCCTCAGAAAACTCTTACTGATGTAACAGTTGCTAGCAATCCTGATACCTGGGCAGCTGATGCAACTTATAAAGTTACTGTGACTGCTGCTGCTGGTGCTCCAATTACTTCTGTGAAATTAAAGATTAATACAACAGAAACTGAAATTGATAGTTCAAAAATTTCAGGACTTGGAGAAGGTAATGTTGTCCCTGCTTCTGGTAGTTTCACAGTAAATCTTGCAAAAATTGATCAGACAACTTCAGCACAAATTGTATCTATTATTATAAATGGTATTGAGAAATCTCTGTTTGAAATTGCGGCAGCTACTGGTGGTGGAAATCCAGAGCATCAAGATAACCGCTTCTTCGGCCGCTTATTCACTGGTAAGGGCAGTCAGGAAGTTTACACATTCGGTGATTCACCAAAGACAGCGGGTGCTTTGCAAAGTCATGTTGTTGAATTGCCAAAGTTCATCCAGAAATTCTGGCAGAACGAAGAAACTGCTGCAGACGAAGTTACAACAACTGTAACTAAAGAATCAAAAAAAGCAGAAAAGAAATCTTCAAAGAAGACTTCAAAGAAAGCTGCCAAGAAGGCGGTAGAAGCTGTTACAGAAACAGCCGCCGCTCTTGAAGTAACAGAACTTCCTGTAGAAGCCCTCGAAGAAGCAAAGGCCGACGATCAGCTTGCAATGATTCTTCCACAGACTGCAAATACAGAAGAAGCAGAGCTTGTAGAACCTCAGGCTTCGGTAAGTGCAGGTGCAGTTGATGTTTCTGTAACAGAAGCAGAACCTGCCAGTCATTCAAGTGCAGTCATTTGGGTAATCCTTGCTGTATTCTGTACTGCAATTGCAGGTCTTGTTCTTTGTCTTAAAAAGAAAAGAGCATAAAAGATAAAAAAAAATCGGTGTTTATAAACACCGATTTTTTTTATGTCCAATTCTTATTCAAAAAGTTAAAATGCCATTTTTTTTACAAATGGTAAGGTTTCAAAAGTTTTATTTTCTAACATGCTAATGAGTCGGCATGCAGACCCTGTTGGGTGGTTTGTTCCTTTTTCCCATGCTTCAACAGTTTTACAGGATACACCCATATAATTTGCAAAAAGAACTTGAGTCATTCCAACAGATGTTCGAATGCTTTTGATTTGTGTGTTATTATATTTTTTTACAGGTTGAATTTCATAAACCGTAGTACGACCTTTTAATTCTCCGCGTTCGATTGCAACTGCTTCATTAAGACTTGACATCAATTCATCAAAGTATTTACTCATTTTCTTTTCTCCAATTATCTGCAACTTCTCTCTTCAATTATTACCTCTTATAATACACCCTATAAACTAGGGTGTGTCAATTTTTTTTATTCTGTCCAATCCTCAAGCATCAGATTAAACTCATCTGCAAAAATCTGGAAATCTTTGGTGTTGTTGGTAACTAAAATCAGGTTGTTGGCAATTGCGATTGAAGCAATTTGAGTGTCTAGAATTGGGGTAAGTTTGCCCTGTGGGAGGAGGCGGCTTGTTATGTCGCCATTAATTGTGGCGGCGTGGATGTCGTAGGGGATTACGGGAAAGGCGGGTTGTACATAGTCAATCAGGAAACTCATGAGTTTGTCTTTTTTGGGGCCGGGTGGTAAAAGCTGTATTCCGTTATGAAGCTCGTACCAGGTTATGCTGCTGATTACACATGTTCCGGTGTGAAGTTCTAATTTTGTAAGAAGATTTTCGTTTGGTTCAGGCTTTGTTACCTGCGAAATGATATTTGTGTCTAACAGATAAATGCTTTTCAAAACAGGGCCTCCTTTGTGCTGTAGCTTTCTTTGTTTCGTGCCAGAGTATTTGAAAAATCTTCATACTCTTCATGAGTCAGGCCACCGGTTTTTCGTTTCCATTCATTGACTTTGTCTACAAAAGAAGGTCTGTAATTTTGTTTTAGTTCCTCATATTCCTTTAAGCCAATTATTACAGCAGTTGTTTTACCATGTTTAGTGATTTCTACAGTATCACCATTTTCTGCCATAATTACATATTCACTAAAATGAGCCTTAGCATCAAAAAGCGGGGTTGTCATAATGACCTCCTGTGTGATAATATATAGTCATCATATAGTCATAAAGTGTTATTGTCAAGAATTAACAGGCATTCGCAGAAATGGCGGTTTTGCCTCCTGGGTTCTACTGTTCACATGAGCAGAATAAAGAATTAGGAGGTAGCTATGAGTCTTTATGAGTTTTTGGATTTGTTGTTTACAGCAATTCAGATTTGTTTAGACATTATTCAGCGCCTTCACCAAAGATGGGTAAAGAAGACAAAGAATAAAAAATAGCTCCGCCACAGTGTTTTTGCACGACTCTTGTGGTGGAGCTTGGTCCATAAGGACTAAAACCTAAACGGAGGCAAGACGCTATCTGCGAATGCCTTTCTTCTAATATAACATACCTTACTGCAGAATGCAAGTAAGGTATGTCTGATTTCTATTTCTTCTCCGCCGCAAACCCCATGGCCTGATCAACAAGCGACGAAATATAACCGGCCTCCGCAGCCTTTTCTTTTGTGGTACCCGCAACTCCAAGAGACTTCTTCTGCAAGTCCTGTTTTTCCTGGCGACCTGCAAGCAGCTGTTTCGCCGCCAGCAAAATATCTGCAGCCTCGGCCGCATTTTTAATATGTAAACATTGTGCAATGGCACTTTCTTCGGCTCCGGCAAGAGCTTCCAGAGTAATAAACTTTTTCTGCAAAGCAATAGCCCGTTTCTCGCCAACGCCCGGTAACTCCAGAAAAATCGAGTCTGTGTTTTCCTTTGTCCTCAGCCTCTGGTTTCTGCTTGTGGCAAATCTATGTGTTTCGTCTCGGACGCGCTGGAGCAGTCTCAAAGCATCACTTCGTTTTGGAAGATTTAACGGTGTGCTGTTTCCAGGCAAATAAATTTCTTCGTCTCTCTTGGCAAGGCCTGCAACAGGAATATCAAGTCCAAGAGAATTCAAAATCTCTTCAACTGCATTTACCTGGCCAAGACCTCCATCTATCAAAATCAAATCCGGCAGATCGGCCTGTTCATTTACAAGGCGGGTATAGCGGCGGGTGGTGGCTTCGCGCATGGACTGAAAATCATCAATATATCCGTCTGTGGTTTTAAGGCGGAAGTAACGGTAATTTTTCTTATCGGGGTTTCCATTATAAAAACTTATCAGCGAAGCAACAGGGAACTTTCCGCCGATATGCGCAATATCAAAGCCTTCAATGCGGACAGGGAGTGTGTCCAGTCCAAGCAGAGTTTTAAGCTCTTCCATTGCAGGAACATCACCACGGTCCCGCAGGCGTCTTATAATATCTTCGTGTGCATTTTCTCGGGCCATGTTCAGGGCTGCGATTCCGTGTTTATCGCTGGCATCGGGAACGCTGACTTTTGTATTTGTATTCATCTGCTCGCTAAGCCATCTGTTTATAAAATCCGACTGGGCTTCTGTCTGTACAAAAATTGCAGGTGGAATCTGGGCAGAATCTTCATAATAGGCAGCCATAAATTCTGCTAACAATTCATCATCTTCATTAAGACTTTCTACCCGATAATTTTCACGGCCCAAAAGTTTTCCGCCGCGGATTTTAAGAACTGTAAAGCTTACAAGTTCACCTTCGCTGTAATGGGCAATGTAATCGCGGTCTTGGGAATCAAAACTTTCTACAATATTCTGATTCTGTAAAACCATGAGGGCTTTTATGCTGTCTCGCAGACGTGCGGCTTTTTCAAAATCAAGATTTGCGGAGGCGGCCTTCATTTCTGCTGTCATTTTTTCAATTGCACTGTCGGCCTGTCCGGAGAGCAAAGCGGTAATTTCTTCTATATAATTATTATATTCTTCTTTATCAATTTTACCGCAGCAGGGAGCCTTGCATTGTTTCATGTGATAGTAAAGGCAGGGACTTTCTCTTTTGCGCAAAGTTCTGCAGTGACGCACCGGATATAGTCTGTAGATATTTTCTATAAAAGTGTCCAGGGCGGCAACGTTAGGGTAGGGGCCAAAATAAAGGGAACCATCCTGCAAAATGCGCCTGGTTCTGAAAATCTTTGGAAAATCCTCTTTTGTAATCCGCAAAACAGGATAGGATTTTCCGTCTTTAAGGCAGATGTTATAGCGTGGACTGTGTTTTTTTATAAGATTGTTTTCAAGCAGCAGGGCTTCGTACTCGTTTGTTGTTGTAATATATTCAATAGAAGCTGCCCGCGAAACTAAAAGCCTGGTTTTTACAGAACGCTGGCCCGAAAAATATGAAGTAAGGCGATTTTTAAGGTTTTTGGCTTTTCCAACATATATAATTGTTCCGGCATCGTCGCGCCATAAATAAACGCCGCTGGATTGAGGAGCTTTTAATGCAGTTTCATGTAGGATGTTTCGCATGCTATTTCAAGGGCCCTTCGACAGGCTCAGGGACCCCAACCTATGTTATGTCTGCGGTCCCTGAGCTTGTCGAAGGGTGACCCGGACATCTTTTTCAAAATTATATCATATTTTTTTTAATTATGCCGATAGTTTAAGCAGGTACCTATATGAAAAAATTATTCAAAAAGAAGGCTTTCTTGGCCCTTGCTTTGCTTCCGGCTTTGGGAAATTCCCTTACTTTTGCAGAAGCTAAACAGATTGTTCTCGGTGGAAAGGGTGGCTGGCCTGATTTTCAGTATTCAGAAAATCTAACCAGTGGAAAAGGCCGTTTTGGCTATGATTGCGTGGAACTTGCCACAAATTCCTTTGTTTTTGACGATTATACCGATCTTTTAATTGATTTTGAAAATCCTGTAAACCCAATTTCGGCAGGTTATTACGATATTGCTTCAAATAATCTTAAAACTTCAAGTGATTCTCTTCTCGAAAAGTCTGCCGGTCTTAGCCGTAACATTGGCGGGCTTAGCGTAACCGGAAAACCTGGTACTTTTTTTGGTTCCGAAGGCCTTATGGGTTCTTTTTCTATTGAATTCTGGCTTTGTCCTTCTCTTGCAGAAAACGGAGAAGTTATTGTTAATTGGGAATCTTCTAAAAATGTTCATGGTCGCCTGATTTATCAGCTTATAAACTGTCTTTTTGACGGCGGAAAACTCAACTGGACTATTGCAAATCTTTTTGATTCTTATGCAGGACCAAACGGAGACGGAGAAATCCATCTTAAAGGTTCAAGCACCATTATTCCAGACAGCTGGTCCTATCACGCGCTTTCTTATGACTGTGAAAGCGGCATTCTTGAATATCTTGTAAACGGAATCACAGAGGATATTATCTATATAACATCAAACGGTTGCGAAGACGGACAGGTTTCTCTTATTGTAATGGGAACTCCTTCTGAGCTTGAATTCTGTAATGAATACACAGGAAAAATTGATGAAATCCGCATTTTAAGACGTCCTTATTCGCCTCCTGATTATCAGTCTGCAGAGGCCGCCGGTGCTCTTGGAAGAATGCTTTATCAGCCTGCGGGTGGACGTTTTGTTACAAGACCTATTGTAGTTTCTACGGGTTCTGTTTTGAACAGTCTTACTGCCGAGATGAACGTACCTGCCCAGACAGAGGTAAGCTTTTTTGTCCGCTCAGGAGACAACTTCTTTAACTGGACAGATTCTTATCCTGAATGGAAGCCTGTAGAAAGCGGAAAGAAAATTGAAGGTGTAAACGGAATGTACTTTCAGGTGGCCTGCGAGCTTTACCCTGATGGAAACGGTGCTGTTACACCATCAGTTACACAGCTTACACTTGATTTTACAGAACTGCCGCTGCCGCTTCCTCCTTTTACTGTAAGGGCCGAAGCCGGAAATGGTTCTGTTACTTTAAAATGGAATTATTCTGTTGATGATACTGCTGGTGGATATTACATCTACTACGGAAACAGACCCGGTGAATATCTTGGACGAGTTGCGCTTGAAGGTCCGTCGCCTGTAAACGCAGGAAATACTACAAGCTATACACTCACCGGTTTAGAAAACGGAAAAATATATTATTTTGCAGTTGCATCCTGGTCTGCACTTGATGACAGGATCACAGGACCGCTTTCAAAAGAAGTGTTTGCAAGACCATTAAAGAGATTGGGGAATTAGAGAGGGGGAACTCATGGCCAA
The DNA here is from genome assembly GCA_946535985.1 of uncultured Treponema sp. Lineage (GTDB taxonomy): Bacteria > Spirochaetota > Spirochaetia > Treponematales > Treponemataceae > Treponema_D. The sequence goes on from CAMNDY010000009.1 coordinate 48,799, forward strand.
AAAATTTGAAAATAACGTTAATGAAAAAAATCTGATTTTGACACGTGCGCAGGGTGCTGTAATTTCGAGGGATTTTCCTACTGCTGCCAGATTGTACAAACAGCTTTTAAAGGATGATCCTTCAAACGTTGATTATCTTAAAGAGCTTGGTTCTATTTATGTAAAAAATGGCGAAGATGCCAAAGCAATCCCATATTACGAGCAGATTATTACATTTTATCCTCATTATATTGATGCAATGACAAGCCTTGGTGCAATTTACCGTCGTCTTAAGCGCTACGAGGAATCTATTGAAATTCTTGAACGCGCTGTTGATGAAGGCCGCCAGTCTGCTGATGTTAACTATAACTTAGGTTTTACTTACCGCGAAATGGGCAACTGGGATGATGCTATTGAAGCCTTCTCTTCTGTTGTCAATGAAAATCCTTCTGATGTTCTTGCATACAATCACCTGGGTGCAATTTATCTTGAAAAAAAGGATTATCAGAAATCGATTGCTTCTTTTAAGCGGGGACTTCAGATTGACCCTAACCATCCTATTTTGAATTATAACCTTGCCCGATGTTTTGCAAAGGCAAAGATGTATTCAGATTCAATCCGCTGCTTTCAGAATGCCCTTAAAGCAAAGCCGGGTTGGGTTGATGCAATTAAAGATTTTAGTAATGTACTTGTTAAGTGCCAGAAATCTCGCGAAGCTTCTGAGCTTGTAAAACATTCTATTGAGCTCCATCCAAATGACACAAAGCTTTTGGGCATGCTGGGAAATATTTATCTTGACCAGTACGATTATGATTCTGCAGAAAAAACCTTTAAGCGTGCAAAGAAAATTGATAATCAGGATGTTCAGATTTTAACTGGACTTTCTGAAGCTTTGGAAAAAGGCGAAAAATCAGAAGAAGCACTTGAAACAGTTTTGGATGCCCTTGAAATTTCTCCTGAAGATAAAGATTTGAAAAAGCGCTATGTTCAGACTCTTCTATCTGCAAATCAGATTGATGCAGCCGGAACAAATGTAAAAGAGCTTTACGAAGAAGATAAAGAAGATCCTCAGGTTCTTGATTTGTATGGTCAGTATTTAATCTGTAAAGATGAAGACGAAAAGGCTGAAAGCTGTTTTAAGAAGATTAATACTGTAAACCGAAATTACAAGGATTATCTTTTGTCTGCTGCCGGCCGCTTTAATCAGGTTGGAAAAATGGAAAAGGCAGAAGATATGGCAAAGCAATATGTTGCCCACGATATGCGAAATCCTGCCGGTTACAATATGCTTGGAAAGATTTATTCAAAGAACGGACTTTATGATCAGGCAATTGAATCTTACGATAAGAGCCGAAATTTGCGCCAGCCAAATATTCTTGCCGACAAGCAGATTGAATCTATCCGCGCCCAGATGAATATGCCTCCTGTCCCTGAAGACGAAGAGGCACTTTCTGATGTGGCTCCTGATGCAGAAACTGCGGTCCCTGCTGCAGAAGCTGCGGTCCCTGAGCCTGTCGAAGGGCCAGAAGAACCAAAAGACGAAAACTTCGACTTCAACTCCATGGGCGACAACGTTCCAATGCAGGAAGCCCTTCAGGAAGATGAAGGTGAATTCTTTGATGAAGAAGAACCTGTAAATACAGACGAACTTAAAAATGATGAAGAACTTTCTCCTTTTGACCAGGGAGAAGATGGAAAACTTTCAGATAAAGAAAAACTTGTTGGCTCCGGCGAGGGTGGTCTTGATAATGCAGACATCGATACTTCTGCCGGTTTTGAAAAGCCTAAGTTTATAGGCGACGGTGAACCTGAAGGAGATATGTCTGTTTCTGATATGCTCGACCAGGTAGACGGCGACAGCTTCGATTTTGACCAGTTTGATGAAACTACAACTACAAGCCCTGAAGAAGCTGAGCCTGAGTTTGATATAAATAAAATGCCGGATCCATTTACTGCAGAGCCTGCACAAATGCAGATGCCTCCTCAGAGTCCTGCTCCTGCTCAAATGCCGGCCCGTCCTGCAGGAACTCCTCCTTCTTATGCAACTGCAATGATGGACACTGCTTCTATGGCAATGGATACTGTTCAGCGGGCAAACGAGCTTGCCCAGCATAATGCTCATGCCCAGGATCAGATTATCCAGAAACAGGATGAACAGATTCAGCAGATGGAAGAGCAGTATGCCGAAGAAATGCAGCAGATGGAAGAACAGCATGCCGGCGAAATGGACGAAATGCGCCGCAAGGTAGAAGCGCTTGAAGAGGAAAATGCCCGCCTTGCTTCTGAAGAAAACAGACCAACTGCAAAGAGTCTTATGAGTACTGCCGAAGAACTGCTGCCTACAATTGAACGCATTCTTGCCGACGACGATACAGCTCTTGAAAATGCAGATGAAATTGAACTTTTCAAAAAGCTGCTTGAGCTTTGCCAATTCCTGCCGGAAGAAGAAAAGGCCCAGTTTATGGCAAGTCCTGTCCGCATGCAGATGGAATATCTTATTGCAAAGATGTCCGGTACTCCGGGACTTTTAAAAACTGCACAGTCCCTTAAGAAGACCGGGGTTCTTGGCGAAGAAGAAGCAAGTTTTGACTCTGCAAAGCCTTTCTCTGTTACGAACCATGAACTTCGAAAGGTATTCAAATACATGAAGGAACTTTCCGACGGTCTTGATGACGCCTATCTTGCCGATGCCATGTGCAACCGCATAGACAACGTCCTCGAAAGAATTGAGCTCGCCGAAAACAGTATCCAGATTTTTTAGAGTCTAATAATTCTCGAATGTGTCAGTACCTCGTTACCATCTTTGGTAATGAGCACATCATTTTCCAAACGGCAGCCACCAATTGTTTCATCGTAGAGACCAGGTTCAAGTGTAAGCACCATGCCCGGAGTAAACTGTAAATCGGCAGGTACTCTTGTGCTTACTCTTGGAAACTCGTGTATCTCAAGACCAATTCCGTGTCCAAGAGTGTGAGGCATCTTTCTTTTAGCTTTTGAAAAAACATAGTCTGCGCGTTTTGAAGCTTCGTGAATTGTGTGGCCAGGCTTGTAAAGCTTAAGACATTCGTCGTAGGCTTTTTGAACAAGTTCAAGCTGCTTTTTCTGTTCTGCAGAAAGCTTACCCTTGGCAACAGTAATTGTCATGTCGCTGGTGTAGCCCTTGTATACAACTCCAAAATCAAGAATGCTCAAGCCCTTTGCAGGCCAGGGAGCATTTGTGTAATTTGGAAAAGCGTGAATTGCAAAGCTTCGTTCAGGACCTGCTGCAAGAGTGTCAAAGCCTGTTCTTTCGCAGCCCTGTTCCCGGCATTCGCGTTCAATAAAAAGAGCAACATCGGCTTCTGTTTTAATTGAACCGTCTTTTATTTTTTCTTCTATTTTATCTACTATTAAATCGCCTATTCTTGCAGCTTCGCGCAGGCATTCAATTTCGTATTCATCTTTCTGGATACGACAGGCAACTGTAAAAGTATGAACGCCTTCTTCGGTACAGCGGCAGTCATAATTATTCAGTTCATCAATAAAATGAAGATACTGGGGATAGGTAAGATATGGTGGCAGTTCAACCTTGCTGTTTAAGCCATGGGTGTAGCCTACGTTGAGAATTGCTTTTACAGCATCAATATCTTTATTTTTGTAACGGGTGTAGGGAACCAGCTTGTCGTAATAAGCATTCTTTTTTGCAAGAATTTCATCCCAGGCAATGAGGTAGGTGTAGCCGTCGCTAAAAATTATTACAATGGCATCGCTGTTGTGTCCTGTTAAATATGGAATTGCAGGTTCGCGGTGCTCTTCGCTGTCAATGTAAACGGCAGCACCAATGTTGTTATCTGTAAGATAAGCCGCAATTCTGGCTCTGCGGATACCGTATATTTGTTTCATTTCTTCTTTGGTGTATTCTTTCATAAGTCCCTCTTTATGTGAGATTGTCGGGTCAAGCCCGACAATGACACTACAATTGTCATCCTCGACCCGACAATTGTCATCCCCGGGCTTGACCCGGGGATCTCTTAATAATAGTCATCACTATTTCATCTCTAGTAATCACCAACTCCAGCACCCCAATGACTGCAAAAATCACTGCAAGTATACCGGCCGGAAGTCCTGCGCTTACAAGTCTTCCATGACCTTCAAAGGCCTTGAGCAAAAGCGGGCGCAAGAACCAGCATGGCAGAGCGGCAATCACAGACATGACAGAGATTTTTATTGTATATAAAATTGTATTTTTTACAACTGCGCCGGTTTGAATTGTGCCAAGCTTTTTCATGAATATAAAAAGGAAGATTGTGTTTATCAAACTTGCAATACTCAAGGCACAGGCAATTCCGTTTCCGCCAAAAGGCTTAACAAGAATAAGTACCAGCAGGATGTTTGAAGCAAAGCTTATGATTCCCGCTGTTGTTGGAAGCTTTGTGTTTTTCTGTGCATAAAAGGATGGACTTAAAATTCTATTGAGAGCAATAAAAGTAAGTCCTGCTATATGAAAGCGGAATTCTCCAAGTGTCAGGCGCACAGACTCTTCATCAAACATTTTATTTTTGTAAATCAGGGTAATGAGTTCTCGGCCGCTGACTAAAGAATAAGCTGTAACGGGAATAGAAATCACAATCATGATTTTTACAGCCTGCAAAAGCATTTTGTTAAACTCATCCCATTTCTGATTATTTGCAAGTCCGCTCATGTCGGGCAAAATTACTGTACCAATTGAAACTGCAAAAATCCCAAGAATTAATTCCTGCAGGCGCAGACTAAATTGCAGACTCGAAGCAATTCCTTCTCCGGCTCGGGTTGCCATAGAAGTAGAAACTAAATCATTGAGCTGGTAGGCTGCCATTCCAATAATTGTTGGAACAATAAGGGCAATTACTTTTCTGGTTCCCGGGTTTGAAAAAGTTTTACGAAGAGATGTTAGTCTTATTTTCCAGCCGGTCTGCTTTATAAAAGGCCACTGGAACAAAGCCTGAACAGAACCACCCGCAATAACTCCAATAGACATTGCTCTTGCCGGATTTTGGGTATATGGAGCAAGTATATAAGTTACTAAAACTACAATGCCGTTAAACAAAACCGGAGTAAAGCCCGAAGGTGCAAAAATCTTACAGCCGTTTAATACTCCCTGGAAAAATGCCGCAATAGAAATGAGGAACAAATAAGGGAACATTATGCGTGTTAAATAAGTTATTTCCTGCTTTTGTGCAAGCCAGTATTGAACCTGTTCTGCATAATTTACGGCAGTGGCATCGGCTGGCTTCTTACAAAAAATCGGCATGAGAAGGGGTGTAATAATAATTCCAATAATAACAACACAGGCTGTTAAAAAAGAAACAAGCGTTAATGTAGAAGCAATAAATTCCTGGGTTGATTTTTTGCTTTCTTCATCATTTCCTTTTTCCAGGTAAGATTTAAAGGTTGGAATAAAGGCAACCGAAATTGCATTTTCTGCAAAAAGCTTTCGTAAAAGATTTGGGATTAAAAAGGCAACGGAAAAACAGTCAGAATAAAATCCTGTTCCCAAAAAAGAGGCCTTTGTCATTTCGCGGATAAGCCCCATTATGCGCGAAGCAAAAGTCATGAGCGAAAGAACCAGTCCCGAACGAACGATGGACTTCTTTTTTTCGCCTGTTTGTGTTTCATTTTTTTCCATGAATTAAGAATAATAAGATTGCGAAATTTGTTCAATTGATTTACAATAAAACTAGGGTAAATTCCCTAATAGAGTGTTCGGAGGAGCCTCAATGTCCGCAAAAAAAGGTCTTTTCTCTAAAGTCGGTAAGACAAGAATTGTCCCGATCGGGTTAAAAATTCTTATTATCTTTATTACAATTATCCTGCTTTCTAACTTTGCCACAAACTTTTTGTCGGTTCAACTTTCAAAACGTCAGATAATCAATCTTAACAACACAATCATGGTTGAGCAGCTTAAAGAACTTTACACAAATGCCTCAAATCAGTTTCAGATTTACAATTATTCCGATGACAAGGAAGGTTCACAGGAAGCCCTGGAAAAAGTTGCAAAATCGGGATTTTCTAACAAGAACTCTGTTGCCCTTGGTGTAAAGCCCGATGGTCAGATTCTTTTTGCAGCCCGCAATAATATTTTTACAGACTGGAGCTTTTTTACAGACGAAGAAAAACTTAATAAGCTCAATGAAGATTACAATAATGATATAAAGGAAGGTTCAATTACTTTTGAGCACAAGGACGGGGAATATTTTGGTGTTTATAAATATCAGACAGACTGGGGCTACTACCTTATTCGTGCCGAAAAGCGTTCAGACCTTGATGCAAATACACGAAGCGTTCTTCTTTACACACTTTTTATCATCATCATTTTGACAATTGCCTTTGTAGTTATAGGCTGGCTCATTCTGCGACACGAGTTCCGCCCTGTTACAATGATTACAAAAGATTTGTACGAAATGCAGCAGCATAAACAGCTTGAGCTCATAGATTTGTCTCATGCTAAAAACGATGATATTACTTATCTTGCGGCTTCTTTCAACTCACTTTCATCTTCTGTAAATAATCTTCTTGGAACCTTCCAGAAATTCGTTCCAAAGGATGTTGTTGCAAAAGCATATAATGATCAGGGTATTGGTCTTGAAGGAAGTCAGCGTGAACTTGCAATGCTCTTCTCTGATATCAAGAGCTTTACCTACCGAACAGAAACTTTGGGTAACGATATTATTGACGTTTTGAATGTTCACTACAACCGCGTAATTCACAATGTCCACGAAAATCATGGTGTAGTTGGTTCAATTATTGGAGACGCAATTCTTGCAGTTTACGGAACTCTGGAATCTAATAGAAGTAAATCTTACGATGCAATTCTTGCAGCCTGGGATATCACTCATGCAACTGCAAGCCTGCGCGAAACTATGAAGCTGCGCCGTATTGAAATTGAAAAGAAACGCAAGCTTACAGAATCAGAAGAAAAAATATTTATTGCAGTTTCGCTTGATGTTGGTGTTGGTATTGATGGAGGAAACGTTTTCTACGGAAACATCGGTTCTAACGAACATATGGCAAACACAGTAATTGGTGATAATGTAAACTCTGCATCCCGTCTTGAAGGTCTTACACGAATTTATCACCTGCCTGTAATTGTTTCTGAATATATTAAAGACGAGGTTCTTGCCGAAACAGCCCGCTTTAAGTTTTACGAAATTGATACTGTTCAGGTTAAAGGAAAAACTCAGGGAAAGAAAATCTACTTCCCGTTTGATACAAATGAAATGGATTCTGCACTTCTTACAAAATATGATTTGTTTGAAGAAGGCTTACAGGCATACTACAGCGGCGACTGGAAAAGTGCACGCAAGAGCTTTAAGAATTCAGAATTGCCGGAACTCACCGAAGTTTTTATGGAACGCATGGGTAACAAGAGCGCACCGGAAGGATGGAATGGAATATGGGCAATGACGACAAAATAAATCAGACAAATGATCAGAGGCACAAGGAAGTTCTTCTCTTTTTGAATGATGAGTTGAACCGCCTTCAGACAGTTAATAATTCCGACTCTTATGATTTGGAAAAAGAGTACGCAAAAACAAAGAAAAACAAATCTCCCTTTTCTACGCTTCTTCTTGCCGGAAGCATGCTGGTTGTTTTTCTGCTTGCCTGGGGAATTACCGCCTATATCAATTCTAAAAACCAGGAAATCACTGTAAACCTTGCTGAGTTTGAAGGACTTAATGTAAAAAACCTGCTGGATTCTGTTTCTAAAGTTCAGGCAAACTATGATACAGCAATGAAGAACAGAACCAACATTATTTCTGACCGCGATATTGCCCTTAAAAATGCAGAAGAAAAAAGAGACAGTAAGCTCTTCCTTATTGAATCCTTGAGCCTTGATGATAAAGCCGAAATTAAAAACCGTCAGGATGCGGTTCTTGAAGAATATGAAAATACTGTAGCCCAGATAAAGCAGGTTTATGATCCACAGATTCTTGCTGCTGATACAGAACTTGCCGAATATAAAAAACAGCTTGATGAATATGATACTGCAAAGCTTGAGGCTGCACGTCAGCAGGAGCAGGCCCTGGACAGTGAAAGAAGAGTTCATCGTCTGGAAATGGATAAGCTTGCAAAGGAATATGAAAACCGAATTGCAGTACTTCAGGATTCTTATGCAAAAGAGCGTAAGGATAATTCTGAGCAGATTCGCCGTCAGGTTTCTGAAGTTTCTCAGACCTATCTTCGCCAGATTGATATGCTGGACCCTGATTTGACTAAAACAAGCGCCCAGGGAATTGTAAACACTATAAATGCAAAAGAAAGTAAAGCCTTCGATTCAGAAAAAATTATCAGCGAAAATGCAATCGAAGATGAATCAGTAATAATCGGGCTTTCTCAGTTCCAGAAAACTTATAATCAGTTTGATACTGTTCAAAAACCATTTGAAACTATTCCTTATAAAAAATCGGCTCCTTCTTATTTCAAAGCTTCAAAGGGAATTGTAAATAACCTTGGCTCTGTTTTTGAAGAAACAAGTCTTAAGTTTGCAAGTGAAAAGCAGGAGCTTAATAAAAAGGTTGGAAGTCTTGAAGAAGAAGTTACAGGCCTGAATAAACAGATAGAACAAATGCGTGTCGATTCCGAAGCAGAAAAAGTTGCTTTGCGGGAGTCGCTCAACAAGCAGTTTCTTGATGAAAAGGCCCAGCTTGCTTCTGATTATGTAGGGCTTTATGATCACATTCTTGGCTCTGTAAAGGCTCACGCTGTAGTAATGTCTGCTCACGAAAAAGAGAACATCCGTATTTATGTTGTACCGGACCAGCGGGAACATATTACAGAAGCAGGCGTTGGTGCCGAAATTAAAGCTTCTAAGTCTGTAAAAGGTCATATAAAACCAATTCCGGGCGAACCGGGCTTCTATCGCTTTGAAGCTGCCGTGGACAAGTCCGGAAAAGTCCAGGATTTTGACTTTACCCTGATTGCCCCCGGCCAGATAGTGAAAGTTTCAAACAAGTAAGGCATAAATGTGTCATTCCCGTGTAAGGTATAACTGTGTCATTCCCGTGCTTGACACGGGAATCTCATAATAGATTGTCGGGTCAAGCCCGACAATGACACGGTCTCCCGACAATGATATTGGCCTCTGACAATGACACCTGCCATTGAAAATTTACTCTTTAACTGTTAAATTATCCCTATG
>CAMNDY010000010.1 GCA_946535985.1 uncultured Treponema sp.
TACAAAAATACAAAGAAGGGTGTTTATATATAGAAAGTGAATAATAAAATATGAGCAAAAAAAGGATACATCTATAAAAAACGGCGCGAGGGAGGGGGCGGGATATAAATATGAAAATATTTAAAAAACTGGCGGAAGCAGAGTGGGGGGTGGCAAAAACACTCTGAAGTGCGGCCGCAAGGCGGCCATGTATATAATTACAAGGCACTTCAGCGTGTAGGCGGCTAGCCGCCGGTTTTGACACACACACTCAGCTGGGAGCCAGTTTTTTCTAATGTACACATTTTATTTCGCGCCGTTTTTTTTTCATATGTAGGTCTTTCTTTAGCGCGGTATTTTTGTTATAGTATATGTATGAAAAAGAATATTCGTAAGATTTTTTATATTAGTGTTATAACAGTTTCTATTCTTTGCAGTTCTTCTTGTTTTGCTCAGACTTCTAAGGAGTCTAAGGCTACTTCCTTCCAGTACATGAAAAAGCTTAATCAGGTTTTTGATTATGTACAGCAGAATTATGTCGACGAGCTTGATCCTAAAATCCTTTATGAAGGAGCAATAAAGGGAATGCTCGATGCAATTGGGGATCCTTATACGCTTTATCTTGATCCTGATTACATGCGAGATCTTAACGATACAACTACCGGAAACTTTGGTGGTGTTGGACTTTCTATTTCAAAGCCAATCGAATCTACACCTCAAAAGCCTGCTTATGTAGAAGTTTCTTCTCCTATAGATGACACTCCAGGAGCAAGAGCCGGTATTCACGCAGGAGATTATATTATTGCAATTGATGGTCTTCCTACTCCAGAAATGACTATGAACGAGGTTTTGAGTCATCTTCGTGGACAGATTGGAACTCCTGTTACCGTAACAATTCTGCGCGGTACAAATATGCGTTTTGATGTAAAGCTTGTGCGTGCGCTTATTGAAGTTCCTACTGCAAAGTACGGAATGATTGAAGGTACAAAAATCGGATATTGTAAGCTTATAGAATTTACTCCCGAAACTCCAAAGCGCCTTCAGGATGCAATGGACCTTTTCCAGAAAAACGGCTACACAAGTATGATTATTGACCTTCGAGATAATCCTGGTGGACTCATTACCAGTGTTGTTGATGTTGCAGATAAGTTTATTGATAATGGACTCATAGTTTCTACAAAGAGTCGTCTTGCTTTTGAAAATCAGGAGTTTACTGCAAGCCCTGAAAAAACTACTGCTAAAAAGAATCTTCCTATTGTTGTGCTTATAAATCAGGGATCTGCCAGTGCTTCAGAAATCCTTTCGGGTGCTCTCAAAGATTATCACATGGCATATCTGGTTGGTCAGAAAACTTACGGAAAGGGCTCTGTCCAGCAGGTAATCCCTCTAAGCGATATTGACGGAATGAAGCTTACAATGGCCCGCTACTATACTCCTAGCGATGTAAATATTGATAAGATTGGAATTCCGCCTGATTACGAAATTAAAAATATTGAAACAATGACTCCGGAGCAGGAGGAGGCTTATACAAAGTTAGTTGCTTCTAACATCATCACAGAAACTGTAGAAAAAACTCCTAACATGAGCGAAAACGATATTGCTCTTGCAGCAAATGTAATTGCTAAAACCTATGATGTTGATGAAAGATTGCTTCGTCGTCTTATAAGAATCCAGGTTCAGAGAACTCAGGTTACTCCTTTGTATGATCTGGATTATGATTTACAGCTTGCAAAGGCAATTGAAATTATTCAAAGTGATAATTACAGCGACCTTATGCGAAAAACTAAAACCTTAAAGGAGCTTCAGGACGAGGCACTTCTTGCTCAGGAAACAGCAAAGGAAGAATCTGTACAATAGCCGATGAGACAGCTGATTATAGAAAAAAATCAGGATAAAAAGGGTCTCGTTATAATAGATGGCAAAGACTTTCACTATCTGCGTCAGGTTTTGCGTGTAAAAGCCGGTGATATGGTAAAGCTTCGTCTTGCCGATGGTCAGCTTCATAATTCTACTGTTGCAAAAATTGATGACAGTGCTAAAAAAATCACGCTTCAGATTTGCGCCACCCTTCGACAGACTCAGAGCCCACAGGGGGAACAAAATGATGCGGCCCTTGAGCCTGTCGAAGGGCCATTCATAGAATACACTCTCTTCCAATTCATTCCAAAACCTCAAAAGCTGGAACTCATTGTTCGCCAGGCAACTGAATGTGGAGTAAAAAATATTGTTCCGGTAATAAGTGAATATGCAGAAAAGGGGGGCATTGCAGCCCTTGCAGGTGGAAAAAAGGAAAGACTTGAACGAATTGTAAGGGAGGCACGTCAACAAAGTGGTTCTCCGATTGATACAAAAATTTTTGAACCTGTGACTCTTGAGCAGGCGATAGATTTGTGGAATAAAATTAAAGAAGAAAGCGGTGATGACGCTTGTGCAGGCTTTGTACTTTCTGAAAGAAATGTCGATGAAGAAAGTCCCTTCGACTCCTTCGACCCCTTCGACAAGCTCAGGGACCGTAATGAATGTACACAAAAATCTGTCTGCATTGTTTGTGGTAATGAAGGCGGAATAAGTCCTGATGAGCTTGAGCTTTTAACAAAAAAAGCACTCTTATACCCTGTACATTTTTCCGTTAATATACTTAGATGCGAAACAGCGGCTCTTTATGGAATAGCGGCTGTTCAAACAGCAATAAGTGGTTTTTAGGTGGGTAATATGTCTATAGAAAGAATCAATTTATTAGGGGTTCCGGTTGATGTTTGCGGACCAGAAAATCTTGAGTCCGCAGTTCTTGAGCTTTTGGCAAAGCCCGGAACAAAACAGATAATCTTCCTTTCAATCTGGGATTTACTTAAAGCCAGACGCAAGAATGATTTTTCGGAATGTGTTCAAAATGCCGACCTTGTTCTGCCAATTTCAAAGAGTATTTTAAAAGGCGCCCGCTTCTTAAAAAAGCCGGTTCCTGTGCGATATAATCCTTTTAATGCTGTAATTCAGATTCTTGGAATTCTTGATTCTCATTATAAATCCCTTTATCTTCTGGGCTCTCACAAAAAGACTCTTATGAAAGCCGAGAAAAATGTTCATGACACCTTCCCTGGTCTTAAAATTGTAGGCCGTTATGTAGGTTATTATTCAAAGCAGGATGAAGATGATATTGTTCAGGCAATTTTCAAATCTCAGCCATCGCTTGTTCTTGTGAGCGAAGGAATTAAAGATAAAAACTGCTGGGCCTACAAAAGACGAAACCGCTTTTCTTCAAGCATCTTCCTTTATTATAAAGACTGCTTTGGAATTTTCTCAGAACGCATCAGACGTGTTAAAGAAAAAACTTTTGATAAGGGGCACGAGGTTTTTGTTGAAGTTCTTCACAATCCTTTTAAAATCTTCCTTATCTTTCCATATTTCTGGTATAAGACTGTGCTCTTGTGGTATAAGCTGTTCAGAAAATAAAAGTTATACCCGGAGTTTTATGCTATGAAGCTTGATAATATTGTAATCGTTTTAGATCATCCCGACGAAAGCCGGAACATTGGTGCAGCCTGTCGTGCTATGGCAAATAATGATATTAGTGAATTACGCATTGTTGGCAATAAAAATGATTATGATATTGAGCACATCCATGTTCTTGCAATTCATGCAGGAGCGATTTTTGATAAGGCAAAATTTTATGATTCTATAAAAGAAGCCACTGCCGATTGTACAGTCTGCGCCGGTACAACAAGAAGGAGTGGCAAAAAACGAGGAAAGCTTTTGTTGCCCGAAGAGTTTGCCGACCAGATGAGTCGTGTTACTGAAGAAGGCGCCAAAATTGCAGTCGTCTTTGGTAATGAACGGACAGGCCTTACAGATGATCAGCTGGAGCAGTGCACAGCAGGAATTACAATTCCATCAAGTAATAATTTTGGTTCGCTCAATCTTAGTCATGCAGTGCAGATTATATGCTATCATCTTTTTAGAAAAAAGCTTTCGGAACGGGAGGGTGGTTATAAGGGTGTAACTCCTGTTTCGCTTGAGAGAATTGACCAGACCGTTCAAAGAGTCACTGATGATATGCAGGAAATTGGATTTTTTAAAATGCCTGGCCGCGAGGATATGGAAAATTTCTGGCGTTCAATTTTATCGCGTTCTGCAGTTACCGAAAGCGAAGCTCAGTATCTTGAAAAGATTTTTTCAAAAATTGCGGGGCTTTCAAAAAAGAAAAAAAATGTGTTAGAATAGAAAAACGTTGAGGTCTGAATGAAATTCTACGGAGAACTTTTAGTTATCATTATTTTGCTTGTTGCTAACGCGCGCATTCTTTTTATTAAAAACGCTAAAAAAGATTCTCTTGTTATGCTCAGTCCTCTTGGATTCTTTCTTGCAATAATTCAGATTTTAAACTGGGGACTTGATCTTGTAACTTTGCTTACACTGGTTTTAAGTATCCTTGTTTTGCTTTCAAACTTTCACGCACTTTTCAGATATTCAGAGCGGCTCTACATTGACCACTACAGTATTCTTATGAAGTTCTGGTCTGTTCTTACAATTCTTTTGTCGCTGCTTCTTCTTGCCGGAACAATTTATTTTAAACCGGTTGAATACGACAGTAAAAAACTTGGCATCTCAGAAAATATAATTCGTTACGAAGGAAGCTTTCGTTCTGGTTTTGAAGAAGCTTCGAATATAAAAGCGGCAAATCTTTTTCTTTCTGAGTTCAAGCCTGCTGGAAATCAAAATCGTTTAGAAAAACAGGTGATTCTTTTTATTCCAGACAAGCGGGGGGACACTTATTATTACAAGCCATATCTTCAGCATCTGGCACGAGAAGGTTTTATAGTTCTTTCGGCTGATTTCTTCTGCAGCGATTGCAGGTGGCTCCACTCAATAGGAGACCTTAAGATTGTACGCAGAACTGCAATGGTTATCGATTATCTTCTTAAACCACAGCGTTTTATGATGCAGAAGGAATTTTATACTTACAATATCCTGCAGGAATTGGCGGCAATGAATAAGCTTATTGCACAGCGCTACGGTGAAGATACAAAGATTTTTATAGTAACAGATCAGATGGCAACTGTGGCGGCTCAGGATTTTATGTCAAAAAATCAGGAACGTATAATTGATATTTATGATCTTGCAAGTATCCCGGAATATAAAACTTCGGGCTTTGGTGTAATTGCACAGACAGACGGCATTCTTGCAATGATGATGAAGGTTCCCCGCGATAAAGATGGATTCTACACAAAATACATGGTCATGCAGACAAAAAAAGCAATCTTTAATTCAAAGAAGTAGAAATAAAAAAGAGGAGGCCTTATGACTCTGATTGAATTTGATAATTACATAAACTCATTTCTTCGCAAGGAAGATTTTGAAAAAGATATTTCGCTCAACGGAATTCAGATTCAAAACAGCCAGCCTTCTTCTAAACAGCTTAAAAAAATTGCTTTTGCTGTAGATGCATGTGAGGCAAGTGCTAAAACCGCAGTGGCTGCAGGCGCCGATGTGCTTTTTGTTCATCACGGTTTGTTCTGGGGACATTGCCAGACAGTAACAGGCAGCCATTATAAAAGGCTTGCAGCTTTTATAAAAAACGATCTTGCTCTTTGCGCATATCATATTCCGCTTGATGCAAATAATCCTTATGGAAATAACTATGGTCTTGCCGAACGCCTTGGTCTTGTAAATTGCGAACAATTCGGCTCCTGGCGTGGAATGATTCTAGGAGTAAAAGGCCAGCTTCCTGTAGAATGCACAATTGATGACCTTGTAAAAAAACTCATGCGCCCGGGCAAAGAAGCTCGTGCCATCCTTAATTTTGGAAAATCAAAAATCAAAACCGTAGGAATCATAAGCGGAGGAGCCAGCGAAGATGTAGCCGATGCTGTAGAAGAAGGTCTTGACTGCTACATAACCGGCGAGTTTGCCCACGAAGACTACCACTTTGCCCAGGAAATGGGTATCAACGTCATTGCCGGTGGACATTATGAAACAGAAACCGTTGGTGTTTCGCTTGTCATGGAAAAAGTAAAGGCAGAAACCGGGCTGGAGTGTGTGTTTATAGATGAACCGACAGGCTTATGATCCAATAAGTAACAATGACATTCTTTTCAAATTCTGTTATACTTTAATTTATGGAAAAAGATATGAAAAGTAAATTACTTCCGCTTGTGCTGACTGTGGTGGTAATTGTTTTGGATCAGATAACAAAGGTGCTTGTGTGCCGTTTTATTCCGGTAAATACTATTGGGACTCAGTTTTTGGGGGATTTTCTGCGGATAATTCATGTAAGAAATCCTGGGGTTGCGTTCAGTTTTGGGGCCCTCTGGTCTGATGCTGTAAGAAGACTTGCTTTTTCAATTATCCCCATAATTGTTCTTGGAATTGTGCTTAGTGTTTATTTTAGAAATAATGATTTTACAAAGCTTCAGCGCTGGGCAATTTGTGGAGTTGTTGGCGGTGGTTTTGGAAATATTATAGACCGAGTTTTTCGTCCTGATGGAGTTGTAGATTTTATCGATGTAAAATTCTACGGACTTTTTGGACTTGAACGCTGGCCTACTTTTAATGTTGCAGATTCTGCTGTTGTTGTCTGCGGAATTTTGCTGGTAATTTCTTTTATTGTTTCAATTATTAAAGAAAAGAAAAATCAAAATGATGAAGAATAGATTGTCGGGTCAAGCCCGACAATGACAGGGTCAAGCCCGACAATGACACAATAATTATACGGAGGCTGTAAATGAACGGCGAAATGGATGAATTAGACGAAAAAGAACGCCAAAAACGTAAGAATGATCAGATTGAATATCGCAACAGACAGAAAACTTCGAACTTATTTTTGTTTCTTGGAACAGTTTTTGAAATTGTAATTTCTATGGCCTTTGTTCTTTTGTATTTTATTATTGCAGTTGTTATAACAAGCAAGCTTCCCGAAAGTGCCCAGCAGGTTACATATAATATTCTGATGATTCTTGCTTTTCTTGGTGGCCTTGTTTCGGGATTTTTTGTATACAGATTTCTTGGCCGCCTTGTTATAAAAAAATTAAAGCTTGAAGATAAACTTCGAGAGGATGTTTTGAATCAGTTTAAAACTCACAAAGAGTTTAAGGCCGATTACGAAAAGAAAAAGAACAGGTAGTTATGGAAAAATACGGAATTATTGGTGCAATGGAATCGGAAGTTCGCCAGCTTTGTGAGGAACTTGCCGGTAAAGAAATTGTTGAATATGCAGGCCTTAGCTTTTTTACAGGACTTTTAGAAGGAAAATCTGTGGTAATTGTAAAAAGCGGAATTGGAAAAGTAAACGCTGCCTTGTGTGCTCAGGCACTTGTTCTTAAATTCAATGTAACAAAAATAATTAATACAGGAATTGCGGGGGCTTTTGCCAAGGGCCTTGGCGTTTTTGATTTTGTAGTTTCTACGGCTGCAGTTTATCACGATTTTGATACGACAGCCTTTGGTTATAAAGCAGGACAGGTTCCTGGAATGCCTGAAAGCTTTACTGCCGATGAAGGTCTTGTAAATACTGCTATTACTGCTTTTGAAAAAACAGAGTTTGCAAAACAGCATAAAATTGAAAAAGGCCTTGTTGCCAGCGGAGATCAATTTATTTCTGATTCCGGGGCAAAGAAAAAAATCCAGGCTAATTTTGAACCTGCCTGCGTAGAAATGGAAGGTTGTGCAATTGCTCAGGCCTGCTATTTGAACAAGATTCCTTTTGTTATTGTCCGCTGTATGTCCGACATGGCTGATGAATCTGTTGAACAGACTTATGCTTTTAATGAAGATGTCTGTGCAGCAGCCTGTGCATGTTTTGTAAAGAAGGTTATAGAACTGATAGATTAGAGATTGTCGGGTCAAGCCCGACAATGACAATGATATGTCATTCCCGGGCTTGACCTGGGAATCTCTTAGGAGTGTATATGAAATATAATGTGGATTCTTTTAATCTGGACCATACTAAGGTTACTGCTCCCTTTGTTCGCCTTGCTGCAAAAAAAGTTGGCGAAAAAGGTGACATCGTTACAAAGTTTGATATTCGCTTTTGCCAGCCAAACAAGGAATTTATGACTACAGGAGCCATTCACACCCTTGAACATCTTATGGCCGAATATATCCGTGATGAAATGGAAGGCGTAATTGATTTGTCTCCTATGGGTTGCAGAACAGGATTTTATTTTACAGTCTGGGGCGACCGCAGCGAAGAAGAAATTGCCGGACATATTATGAACGTCCTTAAAAAGGTAGCAGTATGGGATAAAGCTATTCCTGCCACTACAGAACAGGAATGCGGAAACTACCGCGACCATGATCTTGAAGGTGCAAAAAAATATGCTGCTGCCTGGGTAGCTGGAATAGAAAAGAAAGGCTGGAAAGCATTTATTTAAGGCTTGTTGAGCCAGCCTCACAAGGACACTTAGCACATGAATATTCTTCATAAATTCAAAGAAACTACAGTCTCTGTTCTGCCTGTAATGGCAATTGTTTTTTTGTTAGGCTTGACTATCGTGCCTCTTGAGCCTTTGCTGCTTCTGAGATTTTTTATATGCGGAATATTACTGATTATTGGTCTTACAGTTTTTCTGCTTGGTGTAGACCTTGGTATTCAACCCATGGGCGAGCGTTGTGGTGCTGCCCTTACTAAAAAGAAAAGCTTGTTGCTTTTGCTTGCAGTTGCTTTTGTAATTGGATTTATTGTTACTGCTGCCGAACCCGATATTCAGGTTTTTGGAGACCAGGTGCGCAGTGTTTTTCCTTTTGTAAATAAAACTTCATTTACTTTTGTTATTGCGGGCGGAGTAGGACTTTTTATAATGCTGGGCCTTCTTCGCACCGTAACAAATCTTTCTCTTAAATGGACTCTCTTTATTTCTTATACAATTCTTTTTGTCGTAGCTTTTTTTGCTTCTGATTCTTTTATTGCAATAGGCTTTGATTCTGGTGGTGCAACAACCGGACCAATGACTGTGCCTTTTATTATGGCCCTGGGCCTTGGTGTTTCTTCTGTTCGGGCAGGTAAGGAAAATAACTCTTTTGGCTTGACGGGAGTTTCCTCTATTGGCCCTGTTCTTGCGGTTTTGATTTATTCGATTGTGGTGAATGGTGGGGGAATTGGTGTTGGCCCTTCGACAGGCTCAGGGAACACAGTAGGATTGTCTGTGGTTCCTGAGCCTGTCGAAGGACCACAATTAGCTGCAATATCTTCAATCATAATATCTGCACTGCACGAATCTCTTACTTCTATTGCGCCTTTGTTCGGGCTTTTTATAATCTTTCAGATTTTCCTTTTAAAAATGACAGCCCGTCAGGTAATCCGTATGCTCATTGGTTTTGTCTACAGCTTTATAGGGCTTACTGTTTTTCTTACGGGAGTATACGGCGGATTCATGCAAACTGGAAAAGTCCTTGGCGAATCCTTTGGTGCCCTTGCTTTTACAAAAGGCGGAGTTTGGACCTTTCTGCTTATATTAACAAGCGTGATTCTTGGAGCAATTATTGTTTGCGCTGAGCCTGCTGTATGGTGTCTTAGTGAACAGGTAGAAACTGTAAGCGGTGGTACAATCAAGCGAAAAATGCTTCTGGTTTTTCTTTCGATAGGAACTTCTTTTGCAATTGGTCTTGCTATGTGGAGGGCAATTGCGGGCTTTAATATCAAACTCCTGCTGGTGCCCGGTTATATTATTGCCATGGTTCTCATGCTCTTTTGTCCGGAGCTTTTTACAGGAATTGCCTTTGACTCTGGCGGAGTAGCTTCCGGCCCTTTAACTTCTACCTTTGTTCTTTCTTTTGCCTTAGGTGCTGCTAACTCTTCTTCTGGCAGCAATGATTCCTTTGGTGTAATTGCCCTTGTTGCCATGATGCCTCTTATTGCAATCCAGATAATGGGAATTGTTTATAAAATAAAAACCTCAAAAAATCAAAAGCAGGGAGGTCAAAGTGTATAAACTCATTACGTGCATTGTTCCTCACAACAGCGGGGAGCTTATTACAAATGCCGCAAAGCAGGCGGGTGCAGGTGGTGGCACTATTATTATGGGGCGGGGAACTGCTTCTAATAGTGTTCTTCAGCTGCTGGGACTTGGTGATACTTCAAAAGATATTACCATGAATATTGTAGAAGACGCTTTGGCTTCACAGGTCTGCAAAAATATTGAAAAAACTTGTGCCGATAAAAAATCACACTTTGGAGTCTTGTTTACAATAAATGTTTCAGATTTTGCAAAAGCAGGTAGTGTAGAAAAATCAAGGGTCATGGCCAGTACCGATCAGACAAATGCTGCAGAAGAAAAATCAGGAGATAAGAATATGGAAAAATATGAAGCAATAAATATCATCGTAAATAAAGGATATGCAGAAGATGCAATGGCTGCTGCAAGAAAAGCAGGTGCCGGTGGTGGAACAATAATTGGGGCCAGGGGAACTGCAAAAGAAGGAGATTCAACTTTTTTTGGTGTAGAAATTGTTCCCGAAAAAGAAATGCTTATGATTCTGGTTCCTCAGGATAAAAAAGAAGCTGTTGTAAATGCAGTGTCGTCTTTAAGCTGTTTTGAAAAAGCGGGAAGTGGAATTATTTATTGTAATAATGTTGAAGAGTTTAAAATGCTGGGACAATAGGACCCTTTCCTTCGACAAGCTCAGGACAAGCTAGGCTCAGGGACCACAGGTTTACTTCACTGTAAAACTTATTTCACAAGCTTCATCCCCACAAACTACACGGCATGTATGCTGGCCCCTTTCTACAGGCAGTGAAAATACAAAGGGGCGTTCAACCATCTGATATTTTTTATTGTCGTAATAAACTTCCAGTGTATTTTCTGCCCCTCCAAAAACTTCTACCCAAACAGCCTGTTTTTCCTTGTGTAACTGTGAATAATAAAAGAGGGCCTTGTTCTTTGGTGTTTGAATAGATAAAGGCGCAGTGTTGTAATTTATATGAACATCGGGTTTTGTTGTTCGCGCCCACTGCTGGTATTCCGGGGGATATAAGGTTTGCAGGCTTCCGTCTTTTTCTTTGTGCCAGTTACAGCTTTGCATCTGGTCAAGGGAACCATTTCTGCAATATTCGTAAACTGTGGCAGGACAATCAGGGCCGGCTTTCATTCCGCTAAGGGAGCAGATTTTTTCTTTGGTCCAATTCTGTGGCTCCGGGAATTCAAGGTCTTTTAATTCTTGAGCGCTCAAGGGATTTTTTTCGTAAAGATAATCAAGCAGTTTTCTTGCAACCCATGCAGGCAGGGAACTTCCTGTTTTTCCAATTACAGTCTGGCCGTTAAAGTTTCCCATCCACACACCGATTGTGTAATCTTTAGTTGCTCCCAGTGCAATAATATTCTGATACTGATTAGAAGTTCCGGTTTTAAAGATTGCAGGATATTTTGTTTCAAATGTCTGAGAGTATCCAAAGCCTAAAGAACGTGCAGCTTTATCTGAAAGAATTGAACAGATTAGACGGGCAGTGTCTTCTTCGTAAACCTGTCTGCCTTCAAAACTTTTTCCATCGCGTACAAAAACTGCAAAGGCGGGAACGAGTTCATTTAAAGAAACTTCTCCGGCTCCAAGGGCCAGCCCTAGGTCTGCTTTTTTACCCGTCTGCCTTAATGATTCAAAACCAAGCTGGTAAAGTTTTTCAAGATAGTTAGATACGCCTAACTCCTCAAGAATACTAACTGCCGGAACATTCAAACTTGAAGCAAGTGCAATTCTAAAACGAACAGGCCCGTTATATCTGTTGTTAAAGTTTGAAGGAATGTAAAGTTTTTCTTCTCCAAATTCCTGAGGGATGTCTGCCAGAATGGAAGCTGGGGTATAAAGATTTTTGCCGTCTGAATCTTTTGCTTCAAGTGCCAGGGCATATAAAAAAGGCTTCATTGAACTGCCAGGTTGATTTTTTACAAGAACGCCATCAATTTGCCCGTTATGTGCATCATCAAAAAAATCTGCGCTTCCAAGCCAGACAAGAGGTAATCCGCTTTTGTTTTCTATTAATAAAAGGCTTGCATTTGAAATGCGGCTGTTCTGGGCCTGTGCCAGTGCATCGTTTATAAGCTGCAGGGCATAATGCTGGAGCTCAAGGTTTATGGAAAGCCTTATAGAATTATCTGTCTGATTCTCTTTTTGCCGTAAAAATCTTATATAATGGGGTGCTTCGTATGGATATGAAAATACTTCTTTTGGTAAAAAAGCGGCAAAATCTTCAAGGCTGATTTTATCTTTAAAAATCTTATTATAAAGTTCGCAGGCTCTTTGTGCACAGTTCTGAGGGTTTTTTAAGGGATCATAAAATGTAGGATTTCTTGGAATTACAGCAAGACAGCAAAGCTCCTGGGGTAAAAGCTCTTGAGCAGGGCGTCCATAAAAAGTCCTTGCAGCAGAAGCAAGTCCTGTAGCGCCATGTCCAAAATAAAGGTTATTTAAATATGTTTCAAAAATTATTTTTTTTGTGTGCTTTGCTTCGATTACATTTGCATAAAAAATATCATGAAGCTTTCTTTGAACCGTGAGGGTATTATCTTTGTTTACCATTTTTACAAGCTGCATTGTAATTGTAGAGCCGCCACGAACAATCTGTTTGCCCCCTGCATTCTGGAAAAAGGCACTGATAAGGGCAGGATAGTCAACTCCCTTATGAAAATAAAAACGCTTGTCTTCGGCTTTTATGAAGATTTTTTTTATATCTTTGTTCAGGGCCTGGGAGTCAAGCTTTTCACGGCGCCCGCCATTTTCAAGTGAAGTAACTTGTAAAAGCTTTCCCTGCGAATCGTAATAAACTGTAGAATAGGGGCGGGCCTTTAATTCTTTAAGAGGATCGTAAGGGACAAGCAGCAGTACAAGGCGGACTGCAATATTAATTGCAAGCAGGCCAAGTATTGCAGCTAAAAAGACTTTTATTCGATGATGCATAAATATCCATCACCGCGACCGAAAGTTTCAGCTTCATACATACATTCGGCTTGAACCGGTGGAAGAGGATAAATACCTCTTCGGGCAGCTCTAAAGGTAAAGTTTACTCTTGCAGTGCCTGAGCCAAAGGAATCCCAGAAGAACTGAACTTCGTTATCGCGGATGGTTTTATTACTGAGCCAGTGACCCCATGAAAGGTCGTTCTTTTCATCTACACTTCCTGTTGTTACAAGAGAAGAATCGAGAATCTCTGCTCCCGAAGGAATTGGGGCTCTTAAGGCAAGATACTCACGTTTTTTATGAGTTTCAAGTGTTATAGAAGCCTTGTAAATCTTTCCGCTCTTAAGTTTCAACAGACAGTCTGCACTGTCTGATTTATTTACAATCTCATCGGTTTCTGGGTCAATAATTGTGTATATAACTTTGATGCCTTCATCGCGGCTGGTAAGATATTCATCCGGCATTGCATAACGCATCTGCATTGTGTAATACATATTGCCTGTACCATCGCGTTTGAAAGTTACGTCTACTGGAGTGTCTGGAGTGAGACTGCTGATTTCTTTGTCTTCAAAGGCAAGTTCAAGCTTTTTAGGTTTGGCATTTGCACCCTTGAATTCTTCTCCAAGTAGTTCTGTGCCATTAAGAGCCACTGTTCCCTTGTAGTTAGTATCATCTAACTTGCGGCCCTTGATGTATGCATAAATTGCTTCAAGAACTCGTGAGGTGGTTGCTGTATTCTGCCAGTAACCATGACTTTGATTTTGCATGAGTGTGTAAATGAGCTTATCAATCATCTGGTCATTTGGATTAAGCTTACAGAAAAGCTCAAGAATCAAGGCCATCTGCTCAGAATCAGAATTATACCATTCCCACATATTTACTCTTGATTTACGAAGAACAGAAACTGTGCGTCCGTCAATCTGTAAGTAGTTGCGGATTTCCTCGGCAATAGTGCGGGCTTCTGCAGAATCTTCACCCTTGGTTGCAGCAAGATATGCAAAAGCAATAAGAGCGTTAGTTGAAAGACTAAGATCCTGACGTTTTGCATAAAGGCTCTGCAAGGAGTTATTCATGTTTGTTTTGCCTAACAATGCGTGTACATAGCAGGCATAAGCCCTCTGGTAGTCGTACTGGATATCCTGGCGCTCAGCAAGTTCCCTGCGGATATAAGTCAAAAGATTATCGATATTGTAAGCAAAATCCTCTGCCTTATAACCTCGTTCAAGTGCAAGAGCATAAATATAGGCCATGCGTAAGCTTACATATAATGAAGGATATTCTCCGTTTGGCCAATAAGGGAAGCCTCCCTCATTAAGCTGATACATTCCCCAGCTTTTAATGTAAGACTTAACTAAGGTTTCAACATTCGAAATTTCAGAGTTCAAACCAAATACATCAATATATTCACCAAAGGCAATGAGAGGAAGAATCTTGCTGGACTGCTGCTCAAGACATCCATAAGGATATGTAAATAGATAGTTTACAGAGCTTCCAAGCATACCAAGTCGTGTTGCATCAATTGTAAATGAAAGGTCTCCTCGGGCATCTTTTGCAAAGCCAGGAATTACAAGCTGCTCAATTGCTTTACCGCTTGTACTTTCATTGTTGATTGTACCTAAGGTAGCAACAGTTTCGTATGTATAAGTTTTCTCAATCTTAATCGGCGAATTGAGTTTTTCATTAATGATATCAGAACTTACTGTATAAACAAGCTCTACAGTTCCGGCTTTTTCTGCAGCAACATTAAAGTAAACAACAGAAGAATCTCCTGCTGCTACATAAATCTTATTGCTGGCCGGACCATCGATAGAAGCCTGTCCTGGAATTGTAATTCTTCCTTCAAGCTGGTCCTGTGCAGTATTTTTTGTTGGACTTCTTGTTTCAAGAGAAATTGTAATTTCATGACCTTTTGCATCAAGGTTTGTAACAAGAACACCACATTCTGCAGTATCACGTTCGCGAAGTTTTCTTGGCTGTACCTGCTGAACGTTGATTGGATTTTGAACAAGGAATTCATCTTCTTTAAGAGAGAATAAATCATCCTTTACACCAAAGGCAGTAATTCTGTAAGTTGTAAGACTGTCCGGAACTTTAAAGGTTACGGTCGCTTTACCATTTTTGTCTGTAATAACTTCCGGCTCAAAGACTGCAGTAGGCCTGAAGTCTTTTCTTTCATCTTCATCCTTTTCTTCATCAGAGTCGCCGCCCTGCAAATCTTTAATGCTGTAGGTAACAGGATCCATGAGCATTGCGCGCGAGTCACCACCACGAACTCTAAGAGGGAAGTTACTTGTTGAATAAAAATAATCAATTGGATTTGGAACATGGTAATTGATTAAATCAAGAACACCACGGTCTACTGCCATTACGGTAAGCTCTGCATTGCTCAAAGGTTTACCGCCTTTTGTAGCAGTCAATGTAAGGGTTGCCATTTCACCTGGCTTGTAAGAAGGTTTGTCTGTTTCAACAGCAACCGAGAAGGCCCTTACATAAGGATTTACAAATACTGGTGTTACACCAAAATATCCTTTAGGCTTGTCTAAGTCCGGCTCTCCGTATTGATGAGTCGGCTGTCCCTGACGAACAGAATAAGAAGAAACTGCAACATAGAATACAGGAACAAACTTTGACGAAACTGGTACTTCAATAACATTTGCAGGAGAATCAAAATGTCTGATTTCTTCAGAGAAAATTCCTTCGCGCTCAATTGTAATCAGATAGTCTCCTTCCGGCAAAGGACTTTCCATAAGAATCTGGGCCTTGTCTCCAGGGTTATACTGTGACTGTTCCGGTGTAAGATTAATTGCTTCGGAATTGAAATCATTGTAGCGGTAGAAGTCTCCGCCGGTTACATAAAATCCCAGCTGGGTTACAACAGATCCATCTTCTTTGTCGGTACCGGTAACAGTGAGTGTGTACCAGCCGGATTTTGTTGGAGTAAGAGAAAGGGTACCTATAGCAGAAGCTCCAACATTTATACTTCCGCTTGCTTCTTCAATATCCTGGCGCTCATAACGAGAGTAAAGAGTATTATCAACACTCTGTTCGTGAATTACAGTCCATTCTTCGCGCACAAGCTTGTATGAAAGAGCAGAAACCTTTTGACTAGGATTTGCCAGCGAGTTTCCCTTTACATCTGTAAGAATATATGGGAAATCGATTTTTGTATTAGTCTTAGCAAAGCCCGAAGAGCCTGCAGAACGTTTTAAACCAACATAGAATTTTGCAGGGTGAACTGTAATGTTTGCTGCAGTAGAAATGCGCTGGTTAGAAATATCTGTTACGCTCGATTCAACTCTGTAAGAATAGGTGCTTCCGTCTGTAATCTTTTCTGAAGTGCAAGAGAGAGATGCTTTTCCTTCTGCATTGAGTTTTCCTTTTGAATCTGAATAATACATTCTGTAAGAATAAAGATCCGGACCAAAAGAAAATCCTTTTGTTTCTGCTGTTTCAAAGTGAATATTCTGGGCCTGCTTATTCCATACAGTTTCGTATTCTGCTCCACTTAAAGCGCCGCCTGCAAGATATTCTGCAGAAAGTTCTGCTGTGAGTGTGTCTCCGCTGTAATAGGTAATTTCCGGAACAGTAATAGAAGCTGTGGTTTTTACGCGTTCAAACTCTGCAATCTGGAAATTAATTCTTTCTACAGTATATTTATCTGCATCGTTGCGGTGATATTTGATTGTATAATATCCCGGCTCCTGATCATCAGGAATTTTAAATGAACCATAAAATCCTCCGGAAGAAGAAAGTGTGCCGGAAATTTCAGGAGTAATTTTTTCTCCGTTATACCAGCCTTCTTCAACATTGATTGTGTAACTTCCTGTGTGAACATTGAGAGCTCCAAGAATCTGGTCGCGGTCAATTCCCCGGTAAGTAACTGTTTCGCCAGGTCTGTATACACCACGGTCTACAAACATAAAGGTTCTTTGAATTGCTTTGCGGGCATCGTGGCGGGAACCTGTTGGAACTCCATCTCTCCAGGTGTTATGAGAGGTTGGTGTAAAGACAGCCCTGTCATCACCCTTTGCTACATAAACTGTAAGATTGTCCTGATAAGAGTAATCGTAGTCGTGATTTCGTTCATAAGCGGCAATTTCTTCTTCTGTATAATTAATTATTGCAAGACCATTTTTGTCTGTCTTTCCCTGGGCAAGAATATGGTTCAAAGGATCGTCAGTAAGCTTACTGCATTCGTTCAAAACATAAACATCGGCATCTGCAACAGGCTTGTTTGTAGAAAGACTTCGAACCATTACAACAGCGCGGTTAATTCCCATACGGGTAGTAATTCCAAGGTCGGTTACCTGAATTGTAAGAATGTTTTTATCTTCTTTTGTATACTCTTCGTTATCCCAGTAATCAATATCTTTATATTGTGTGTTTGCATCAAAGCGTACAAAACCGTATCCGTTTTTAAGATAAGGATCTAATTCAATTTCTTCAAAGTGTCGTCTGTTTTTTTCATTATCATTTATGTAAACAGAATTATTAAGCACAAGTCCTTTATCGCTTGTATAAAGAGGATTTTGAACAGCTCGAATCATATAGTAAGAATTGTCCAAAACATTCTGGTGTTCATAAATTAACTTGTGAGGGAATTGTGCTTCGAGCATGCGGGCACCGTAATCAAGATAATTAACGTATGCTTTTACAGGACGGGTTTTGAAAGTGTAGTAAAGAGTTCCGTTTCCGCTGTTGTATAACTGGCCGTAAATGTCTCTAAAGCCATTGTTGATGTAAAGATAATAGGTTGAGTTAAGTTCAAGTGGAAGACTGTGAATTGTAAGATAGCGTCCGTTTATTACAATGTTATCTTTTGTAAGTTTATAAATATTGCCCTTTGTATCGTGCACAGAAATAGATTCAATTACAGAAGCTTCATCTGGAATCTGGGAGAATATAATTTTAAGGGGATTTTCCATGTTGCCGTCTGTGTAATCTGTATAATCATTAATTTTTATGCGGTCAAAAGGCTGAAGTGTTTTAAATGAACAGGTCTTTGCATCATCTGTTGTGCGTATAGAAATGACGCTGTTGTGAGGAATTGCGGCGTTTATTGTTACAATAAAGGAATTTGTTGTTCCGGCTTCTTTATTGCATTCCGGTTCGTTATTCCACCAGCTGAAGGATTTATTTGAAAAATCTGGCTCGACCGAAATTGCAGAACTTGCATAAAGATTGTTGCCTGCTTTTACTACAAGCTTGTTTGCAAGAGACTCTGCTTTTAAAAGATAGTTAGTCCTGACAAACACGCGGTTTTCATAAGCAGGAAGAGCTCCTGTTGTGTTGTCGTAGGCACACATATTTTCTTTAATATATCCGCCCCAGATTTCTTTTATCTGCACAGGTTCTGCCGAAGTTTTAAAAGTTGTTTCGCCTTTGATTGAGTTTCCGTAAATTGATTTTAACTGAGGGTCAACTTTGATGGTGTAGGCAACAGAAGGGTCTGCAGCTTCTTCGGCTTCAAAGCTTATGTGCTGACTTCCGTACCAGTGAAAGCTACCTTTTAGCTGTGGTGTAATTGTTACTACATCTGAAGTGCTAGAAGGAGCATCTAAGGCTGTAAGGGCTCGTACCGGCTGAGAAAAAATTACATAGAACTGAGGATATCTTGCTTCAGATACTACGCTTGTTTTTGGACCCCAGTCTTCTACTTTTAATTCAAGGCCCGAAAGGTCTTGGTCTTCAGTCTCTTTTTTTTCGGCGGTATAAAGATTAAACTTTTTTCTTTCCGACGAATACTGTGTTTTGTATTCACTGAGCTTTCGTATCTGAGGAATTACAGAAGTTGATTCCTTGTCTTTTTTTGATTTTTTATCTTTTGCTTTAGAGCTGTCGTTCTGATTCTGAAAATCTTCCGGTTCCTCTGTAGAAAAGTCAAGATTAAAGAAGGATGTCATGGAATTAAAGGTGGCTCTTCCTTCGCTGGCCAAAACACGGATTGGCTCTGCTGCTTTTGATTTAGCTTTTCCTTTGCTTTTTATATTAAAGCGCGCTTCTTCATTTCCCTGAGAAAGCTGGCTTTTCTTACTGCAGGAAGTCGTAAAAAGGGCTGCTGCAATAATAAGGGCAGTTATAATAACTGTTCCGCTTTTTCTGATTCTAAAGTCTTTCATTTTTCAACTCCTGTTGCCTGATTGTTTGTTATATTTTTTGCAGTCCATTTTAAAACTGCCATTGCATATTTCATTTGATTTTCCGGCATGAAGACATAGTATTTTTTTTCAAGGTCTTCAAAGCGGGTACCAATTGTCATTACTGTTGTTGTCGTTTCCGAAGCCGAGACAACTGCTTCAATTGGAATTTCTATTTCTTCAGAAAGGTTTAAAAGTGCCACCCGCTGATTTGTAATTACAAAGTTACCTTCGTTTCCTTTTTGAATTGTTTCTGTTGCAAAATTGATTTTTTCACCTTCATTCAAATCAAGGTGAAGAAAATGAACCATAGGTATTTTAGAATCCGGGGTTAGTGGAAGCTTATATTTGTTTGTGTCGACATAAGGATTTTCATATGAGGATTTTCCTTTTGAGCGGAGATTCTGCATGATAATAAGAAAAAGCAT
Source organism: uncultured Treponema sp. (assembly GCA_946535985.1). Lineage (GTDB taxonomy): Bacteria > Spirochaetota > Spirochaetia > Treponematales > Treponemataceae > Treponema_D. The sequence continues at coordinate 19,424 of CAMNDY010000010.1, forward strand.
GAAGCCAAAAAAGAGGATTGGATAAATGAATTTAGCAGAACCCTTGCCCTGTGACTGTTGTACGCTTTTAGGAACTCGTTCACTTAAAGGTTGATTTTGATTATTTGATTTTTTCTTGCCGGCAGATGATTTTGAAGAACCTGAACCTTTTGCTCCACTACCGGAATCAAAGGCAGTATAACCGCTGTTTGAACCAAAGGGGAGAGAAATGCCGCCTGAATTAACTGCCGGTTTTACAAAAAACAAAAAGGCCAGCAGTGCAGCATAAAAAGCCGTAAGCGAAATAGAAAGAATGATTTTTGTTTTTTTCTTCCACTGGGTGTAGTAAAGCATGAGTACAATTCCAAGCGGAATACAAAGAATTGAAACAAAGCAGGCTATAGTAATGATTGAAAATAGTTTACTTTTTGACATTCAAACTCCATACCGTATGTAAGTTTTAAGTTTTCTTTATTTAAGATATCACTTATTTTACCACAAAGAGGAGGTGTCAACAATGGCAAAAGTATGAGGGTGTCGGCATAAGAAGCAGCAAGGTTTATGTCATGAACAGATAAAAGAATTCCAATTCCATTTTCATGCGCAAGAGCCTTAAGCTTTTTTAAAAGCCATGGCTCGTAAACAAAATCAAGATTTGCGGCTGGTTCATCAAGCAGAATAAAATCTGCCTGCTGGCATATTGCCCTTGCTATGCGTGCCTTCTGAAACTCACCACCCGAAAGTGAATGAAGGGGTCTTTGTGCAAGCGCTTCTATTTGAAGTTCTCGCAAGGCCTGGTCTGCAAGCTCTTCATCCTGCTTTGTATAAAATCCGTTTTTTGTATGGCAGAAGCGACCCTGAAGTACAAGCTCGCGAACTGTAAAATCCCAGGTGGAATATTCGTTTTGCTGCATAAAGGCAACAGTTTTTGCAGCAAGCTTTCGCGGGAGTTTATTCAGACTCATGGCATCAATTACATTGGGATTATTAAGAGCCTGTAAGGAACTTCTTTGAGAAACTGTTCCCTGTAATACCTTGAGACTTTGATCTGGAACCCCTGCAAGAATAGAAAGCAGGGTAGATTTTCCTGAGCCGTTTGGTCCGCAAAGACAGGTAAGCTCTCCCTGTTTAATAGAAACAGAGACATTTTTGAGAACACTTTTTTTCCCGTAATAAGCAGAAAGGCCGCTAAGAACAAGTTCCTTGTCCATAAAAATATTATACATGATATACAAAATCAGGGCAAACAAGAAAAAAAATATCCATTAAATCGTTTTAATTTTTTGGAAATTGCCGGCAAATCTTGACGTGTCTGATGCTTGTAGTAAAATAAAATTACTATGAAAAGATCTGGGAAAAAATCATTTTTATTTTTCTTATTTGTAATTTTGACTTCTCTTGCCGGAATCTGGGCAGAAAACAAGACAATAGCAGTCGATTCTGAACATGTCAGGAAAGTTGGAAGAACCTATGAACATTCAAAAGGATTAGTTCTGGCTTTTTCTGCAAGTGGAATTGAATTTAACGTAAAAGCAAAATATCTGGGAGTAACCATTGCGGGAGACAGTGGAGTCTCTGGTTCTGAGAACAACTCTTCTGCAAGAATTGTTGCTTTTGTAAATGGCCAGAGATTTTTTGATAAAATGATAAGTAAGAAATCTGAAACTTTTACAATTTTTGATGAAGATAAAAATGTAGAAGGGCTAGTCCAGATTCTTAAAGTTTCAGAAAGTGCAAACTCTCTTGCGGCAATTACAAGTCTTACTGTTAATGAAAATGGAATTGTAAGCCCGGCTAAAGAAAGAGCGCTTAAAATGGAATTTATAGGAGATTCTATTACTTGTGGTTATGGAGTTGATGACCCTGTAAAAGAACATCATTTTAAAACATCAACAGAAGATGCCACTAAAACTTATGCATTTAAAACCGCACAGGCTCTTAATGCAGACTGGTCTTTTGTAAGCGTAAGCGGCTGGGGTCTTGTTTCAGGTTATACTGGAGACGGTAAGAAAAATCCAAACTCTGTAATTCCTAGAATTTATGATAAACTTGGTTTTACCTGGGGAAATACAATTTTTGGAATTAATCCGGGGAATGTAAGCTGGAACTTTGATTCATATCAGCCTGATTATGTTGTTATCAATCTTGGTACGAATGACTCAACTTATACAAAGAAAAATGCGGATAGACTTAAGGAATATGTTGATGCTTATATCGCTTTCCTTAAACAACTCAGACAAAAAAATCCTAAGGCTCAAATTATTTGTTGTTTGGGAATGATGGGAGATGATTTGTATATCAGTATAGCTCAGGCAGTTTCAAAATATTCTTCGGAAACAGGAGATACAAAGGTTTCTGCCTTAAGACTAAAGCCTCAGCAGATGAGCGATACAATTTGTGCCGACTGGCATCCTTCCGAAAAAACACACGAAAAAGCAAGTAAAGTTCTTCTTGACATACTCCGATAGACATAGTATGATAAACGTGCTACGACAGACGTAGTACGATAGACAAAGTATGAGGAGGAGCTATGGTATCAATCAGCAGCGATGTTATTCGTGGCTATAACGATACGATGATATTGTTTCTGCTAAAAAAAGCGCCGTCCTACGGGTATGAAATTTCCAAAAGTATAAAAGCGATGACGAACGAAAAGTACATCATAAAGGAAACTACGCTCTATTCTGCTTTTACACGAATGGAAGAAAATGGTTATGTTGAATCATTTTCACGAGAGGCCGAGAACGGTAAAAGACGTACGTATTATCGTATAACCGAAAAAGGAAATTTGTATTACAAGGAAAAATGCGAGGAGTGGAAGCTCACCCAGGAAGTTGTAGGCAAATTTATTTCAGAAGAAAATAATCAGTAAGAGGAGATGACAAATGGAAACTATCAAAAATTATCTTGAATCAATGTTCAGAAATCTTCCAAATACAAGCGAAGTTCTTAAGGCAAAAGCAGAACTCCTTCAAATGATGGAAGACAAATACACAGAACTCATACGCGAAGGAAAATCAGAAAACGAAGCTGTAGCAACAGTAATTTCTGAATTTGGAAATCTTGATGAGCTTGCAGACTCTCTTGGAATTAAGCATGTTATTCATAACGAGCAGGAACCGCAGAGACGTAATCTTTCTTTGGACGAAGTTAAAGAATACCTTTCAGATTTGATTACAGCAATTGCCATAAGATCTGCCGGAATTGCATTATTTATTTGCTGCTGTGTTCCGGTAATTTTCTTTGGAGATGTTGTAGAGAGACAGGTTTTTGGAGTTTGTCTTATGTTTATCTTCATTGCTATAGGAGTAGCATCAATGGTTATTCCTCGTATAAGAATGGAACAGTGGAAATTTATAAGAAGGGAACCTTGCTCAATCAGCCCGGCTACAACTGATTATGTTTCTGAAGAAAAAAGAAAATTCAGAAATGCCTACACAGTCATGAATACCCTGGGAATTGTTTTCTGTATCTGTAGTGTTGTTCCTGCAATCATCCTTGATGATCTTTCTCACAAAATTAATGAATCCTGGTCGGGAATCTTTTTCTTCCTCTTCATTGCTGCCGGTGTAGTTTGTTTTACTTACAGTAACAGACGTTATACAGCCTATCAGCGGCTTCTCAACTTGAATTCAGAAAAAACAATCGGCGGAACTTATACAGGTTCCCGCGATAAAGAGCCTTTCTACAGAAATAAGACAATGCGTGCTATAATGTCTGTGTATTGGCCGAGCGTAACTTGTATTTATCTGTGTTACAGCTTTCTGACCTTCCAGTGGTGGATTTCCTGGATTATCTGGCCTATTGCCGGAGTTATTCACAAGCTCATTATTAATTTGAGTTCGGAAGAATAAGGGGTGAAAAATGAAGAGAAATATATACTTAATTATACTTACAGGAATTACAGTAATCTGTATTATTGCAGGTGCAGTACGTCATATTGCTGTTCACAAAAAGGATTTTAGTTCAATAAAGTCTTCTATCAAAGAAGGAATCCGCAGTGGAGATTTTGAATTTGATTTAGACGATTATGATGATTATGATAACGACAATTCCTGGGATGATTCTGACTTTGATTTTGATACAGCAGATTCAAAATCTTTTGATTCAGAAGTAATAGGAGAATTTACAGAACTTAATGTTCGTCTTAAAGTTGGAGCTCTGAAAATTGAAAGAGGCAACAAATGGGAAATAAAATCAAGATACAGTCAGAAAAATCTTAAACCTGTGTATTCCCTGAAAAATAAAAAGCTTTCAATTTCACAGCCGCACTACAAGAATAATGTTCTTGGAAACAAGGAATGCCGGGTAATGATTACTGTTCCCTTTGGAGTAGAATTTGATAAGCTTGCTGCAAATATTGATGTTGGTGCCATAGACTTGAGTGGCTTTGATGTTAAGATTGGTTCTGTAGAAACAAATGTGGGTGCCATAGCAATTTCAAATGTAGGTTTTAAGGATCTTAACCTTGAGTCTGATGTAGGGGCCGTCTCCATTGACCTTATTGAACCTATAGAAAAGTATGATGTTAATCTGTCTTCGGATCTTGGTGCAATTGCAATTAATGGCCGTAATGCAAAACGAAGATACAATCACAAAGGAGATTCAAACAAGCGCCTTAGAATCAGAACAGACGTAGGCGCCATAGAGGTTAATTGAATGAATAAAACTTCTGTTGCAAATATCATCATCTCTGACTTCCCAGACCCTGATGTAATTCGTGTAGGCGACATATATTACATGGTAAGCACCACAATGCATTTTATGCCCGGCTGTGTAATCTTGCGCTCTTACAATCTTATTGACTGGGAATTTGCATCTTATGTTTATGATAAGTTAGAAACAACTAACGGCCAGTTACTCATGGATAACCGTGGAGTTTACGGAAAAGGAATGTGGGCAGCTTCGCTAAGATATCATGATAATAAATATTATGTTTGCTTTGTTGCTAATGATACTCACAAAAGCTATCTTTTTACTGCCGATAAAATTGAAGGTCCCTGGACTCGTTCAGAAATAAAAGGTTTTTATCATGATATGTCGCTTTTCTGGGATGATGACGGCAGAGTTTTTGTCGTTCACGGAAATACAGATATTCATCTTACCGAACTTGAAAGTGATTTAAGCGGACCAAAGAAGGGTGGCCTTGATAAAGTTATAATTCAGGATGACCGTGAAAAAGTCGGGCTTGGTTATGAAGGAAGCCATCTTTATAAAATAAATGGGCGCTACTATAACTTTATGATTCATATTCCTAAAGGCAAAATGCGTTCCCAGACCTGTTATTTTGCAGATAATATCGAAGGACCCTGGACCGGCAGAGATGTTTTATGTTCAGATCTTGGCAAGTGGAATAGCGGTGTAGCTCAGGGGGGAATTGTTCAGGATAAAGCAGGCAAGTGGTTTGGTATTCTTTTTCAAGACCACGGTGCGCTTGGTCGCATTCCGGTTCTTGTGCCTGTAAGTTTTGGAGAAGATGGATTTCCTTTATTCGGAGATGATGCAAACAAGAGTGGCCCTTCGAGAGCCTCAGGGACCCCGGTTGAAATCACTGTTCTCGACAACAAGCCTGGCTATAAATACTCTCCTTTATGGAGTAACGACTTTACAAATCCTGCCTGGCAATGGAATCATATACCAGACCCCCGCGGATATACATTGCAGAGTAATCTCTACACAATTCAGACAAAGAAGCTTGTAAAAAATATCACTCAGGCTGCAAACACATATACACAAAGAACCTTCACCGAAAAATGTGCCGGCTCAGTTATTGTAGATGCAGGAAAAATAGGCGAGGGTGACTTTGCAGGTCTTGCGGCCTTAGAAGGGGAATACGGCTTTATTGCAGTAACAAAACGCGACGGAAAATATTACCTTGTAGCAGCAGAGCATAAATCAAAAAATGAACCATGGGCAATGGGAGTGTTTGACACAGACCCACCGACAATAAAAGAAGAAATCCCGCTAAAATCTCCAAAGCTTGAGTTAAAATTGATTTTTGATTTGACTCGTGCAAAACAGCAGGTTCAGCTTTTATACAGGGAAAAACCCGGCAAGGGAGAATTTCAGCAGTTGGGAAAACCTGTTCAACTTCGTTATACACTGGACCAGTTTGTTGGAGTACGTTTTGCCCTTTTCTGTTATTCAACAAAACAAGCCGGCGGACAAGCAGACTTTACAGATTTTAATTATTCTTTCTGGTAAGACAAAGAGAAATAAAGAAAGGCACTCCCAGTATTGAAGTAATAATTCCTGCAGGGAGTTCTCCTGGTGCAATTGCAGTACGGGCGATTGTATCTGAAATAAGGAGTAGGGCAGCTCCAAACATCATGCTGTAGGGAATGAGGGTACGGCTTTTTGGTCCCGTAATTTTTCGCACAATATGAGGAGCAATAAGGCCTACAAAACCAATTGTTCCTCCTGCGCAGACAGCAGAACTTACAGCAAGAGCTCCGCAAATCAAAACAAAAATTCTAAGGCGGTCAACCTGAACTCCAAGGCTGGCCGCTGTTTTTTCTCCGCAGGTAAGTAGGTCTAAAGGACGTGAAACTGCAAAGGCAATGATAATAGAAAGAGCCGAAGGAATTGCAATAAAAATGAGCTCCTTCCAGCCGCGTCCATTAAAGCTTCCTAAAATCCAGGTGTAAATTGAGTGAAGCTCCTTGTTGCTTGTAAGAAGAATTGCAGATGAAATTGAAGAATAGAGTGTTCCAAGAGCAGTTCCGCAAAGTAAAAGCATTACAGAAGAAGCTTTTCCTGCCCTGCTGAAGGCAAGCGCCGTTACAAAAAATCCCGAAGCAAGTGCACCTACAAAAGCACAAAGATTTATTGGAGAAATAAACTTAAAGACAGGTTCCAGTGCCGGTGGCAAAGCTCTTCCTGCAAGAATTACAGTTGCAATTACAGCTCCAAGTGTCGCTCCCGAAGAAATCCCCATAATGCCTGGTTCTGCAAGCGGATTTCTGAAAAACAACTGAAAGACGGCACCGCTGCCACCAAGAAGAAGGCCTGTAACAAGTACAAGCAGACATCTTGGCAGACGGATTTTCCACAAGATGATGTTTTGAAATTTTGTAGCCTGGCCGAATATTACCTGGATAGGTAATTTTTCTGCTCCAAAAATCAGGGCTGCACAAAGCGAGAGAATTAGCAGAATAAAAAAAATCGGAGCATAAAGAGCCTGTCGTTTAGCCATTATAAAAAATCTACTGGTTCAAAAGTTCTGCCAGTTCAAGAATTACATCTGCAACTCTTGGAGACGGGCGTGAATACAAATTATCATCAATCAAAAAGATTCTGTTATTTTCAACAGCAGGAATAGAAGACCATCCATCCCTGGCTTTTACATCGTCTGCACTAATACCTGTGCTCTTTGGAATAAGAATTACATCAGGTTCACGGGCAATAATTGATTCTTCACTAACCATTGGGTAGGCATCTGTAAGGTCATCAAAAATATTCTTGCCGCCTGCATGCACAATAATATCATTTATAAAAGAAGAAGCTCCTGCAGACATAAAAGGACTGTTCCATACTTCGTAGTAAATGTTTATTGTATTGTCCAAAGTCTCAACTTCATCGTCTTCGGGTTTTGCTGCTTCGGGAACATAAGCCGTGCTTAACTTTTCTGCCATCTGAGCAACAACAAGAGAAGCCTCATCTGCATGGTCTGTAAGCTCCCCAATTTCAAGAATCTCATTTTCAATTGCTGTAACCGAAGTTGGATTTGAAAGGTACCATTTAATTCCGTAAGAATTAAGAGAATCAATCAAAAAGTTATGCATGCCTTCTGTAAGGTATACAAAATCAGGTTCATATGAAATGATTGTTTCAATGCTAAGAGTCTTTCCGTCAAAGCCCCCTACAACCGGTTTTTCGGCAGCTTCAGGAGGATAATCAGTAAACTCACTTACTGCAACAATCTGATCCTGGGCTCCAATTGCATAAAGAATTTCTGCAGCACTAGGGGAGAGTGTAACAATTGCTTTTGGATATTGCGGGGCCTGCACAACTTTTTCGGCAGCTTCCTTTGCATTCTTCTTAACCTTCTTTTTAATTGTCTTTCTTGCTTTTGCGCTTAAACTTGTAGAAAGCAAAAGCATTAAAAATACAATTGAGATTTTGCGTACAAAGTGTTTCATGTGAATGTCCTCGTTATTTATTTTGCACCCCACTGGGCATAGTATTCATCAAGCTTTGTTTTAATTTCTTCTGTGATTATAGATTTGTCGCCCTTTGTATAGAGTGCTTCCATAACATCTGCCATGCTTACAATTGCAGCTGTCTTAAAGCCATAGTTCTGGGCAATAACCTGCAGGGCTGATTTTTCAGAATCACCTGCGCGTTCCTGGCGGTCAAGACTTACAATTTCTCCAAGGATCTTAATGCCGTCTTCTGTGTTTTCCAGCTCTTTGATTTTTGGATAAACTTCTTCGATTGATTTTCCGGAAGTTGTAACGTCTTCTATAATAACAACCTTGTCACCATCCTGAATTTTGTAACCAAGAATTGCACCCTTGTCGGCACCATGATCTTTTTCTTCTTTACGGTCACAGCAGTATTTTACTTCTTTGCCGTAGAGTTCAGAATAAGCAATAGCAGTTGTTACAGCCAGTGGAATACCTTTGTAAGCAGGGCCAAAGAATACATCAATGTCATCGCCAAAATTATCGTGAACAGCTTTTGCATAATATTCACCCAGTTTCTTAAGCTGGCCACCTGTGATATATGCTCCTGCATTCATAAAGAAAGGGGACTGTCTTCCACTTTTAAGAGTAAAAGATCCAAACTTGAGCACCTGGCTCGCAACCATAAAATCAATAAATTCTTTTTTGTATTGTTCCATGATTATGAGTATATAGAATTTTTTTGAATAATAAAATAGCATTGCGCACGCGGTTTTGTGCATCTAGTCTGCTTTATCGGCTTGTTTTATTTACTATCTTTTTATTTTTCATAAAATACGTTAAAGTGAGTGTATGAGAACAAGATCAATTACATTATTGTTCATTTTAGTTGCAATTCTTTTAGCTGCAGGCTTTTTTGCTTCTAAAAAAATCATACGAACAAGCGAAAATACAAGTACACGCGCAAAAATTGTAACTCCAAAAGGTTCTCATAACACAGAAAGTGAAACAGATGCCGAAAGACTTGATTCCGGCTATAATTCCGAAACACTCGATACTTTTATAACCCTTAGAAGTTCAGAAACTCTTATCAATACAATCACAATTGATTTTAATAATGACGGTTACGACGACGAAGTAATCACAGTAAGACGACTTGGTTCAGATGTATTTACAATTATCCCGGGACTTTTTAATCCCGAAACTGCTGATTACGATAGACTTGGCGATATTCCGACTTCAATTTCAAAAATCAGAACCTTTTCTCTTTCAGGAATGGATTTGACAGGTGACCATAGGAATGCTCTTATTTATCAGGGTGTTGCAGATGATGAAAATTATGTAATGCAGATTTTTCTCTGGGATCCTTCCGGCGGAACCGGCGACTACGAGGATGTTGAGGGGGTTCGCGGAGCTCTTGTAAAAATTGGTGACTTTGTTTCTGACGGAACTATTTTTATCCAGCAGACAGAGCGTTCTGATTCCTATCAACTTTCACTTTCAAGAGGAGAAAGCTTTTCGGTATGGGTCTATGAATCAGAAAAAATCACCGATGAAAATGGTAATACTGTAGCGGGACAGAATCAGATTCAAAAAGAATATAAATGGAATGCTTCTTCAAAAAAATATGAGTTCGCAAATGAAATTAAGGTTACTGCGGGTAAACTTGCTGCAAAAGAACTTTCTCGAATTCAGGATGGAACTGTCGAAACCTTTGCAGCCTTCCTTAACGGTCTTTGGTACAAAACATCAAACGAAGATAATGTGATCCGCTATATTTACTATAATTACGAAGCCCGCGAAATTATTCTTCTTCAGTCTGATTCTCAGGAAGTCTATGAATGGGAAGATAACAAACTTCGTCATAATGGAATTTATCTTTATACAGTAAATGCAGATATTACAAATCTTCAGCGCCGCTTTGATGTTCTTCTTGTTTCTGTTGATGAAATAAAAATCACTCTTTACGACTCAATTGGATTAGCCATTAAAGAGAGTTCGGAATGGGATGGACAGTATAAAAAGATGAGCCTTCAGTCTTCTTTTGAAGAGTCAGATGAAACCGAAAAGAATAAGATTTTAGCACAGCTCGAAAGTGAAGAAGAATGGAAAACTATTGACGGCATAAATACAATCTCTCTCAAAGACAGCAGGTATAAATTTAATTTTGATAACATGCAGGAAGAAGGCCTTTACTCAATGATGAAAATTGGCACTTACGATGTTCTTGCTTTGCGTTCAACTTCTTTTGATACTGTTCTTAATCCTTTTTATGCGCTTGAGTTTGGAACAAAAACTGTAACCGAAACTGTAAAAAAGAAAACTGTAGAAAAAATTGTAATAGATTATGATACAATAATATTTACACCTGTAAAAATTACGCCAACAGACTGCTTTGCAACAGATGGAAAGGCTTATACGTTTGTAAGACAGGTTGAATAGGGCTGATTGCATACAAACTTTTTTTTCTATATAATAATAATTTATGAACGCAAATGAACTTCGCTCAAAATATATTGAGTTCTTTAAAAGTAAAAATCACGTAGAAATTTCGGGACAGTCTTTGATTCCCGAAAATGACCCATCTGTTTTGTTTACAATGGCAGGAATGCATCCATTAGTTCCTTATCTTCTTGGAGAAAAGCATCCTTCAGGAACCCGCCTTACAGACTATCAGAAATGTATTCGTACCGGCGATATTGAAGAAGTAGGGGATCCAAGTCATCTTACCTGTTTTGAAATGCTTGGTAACTGGTCTCTCGGCGATTATTTTAAGAAAGAATCTATTGCCTATTCGTATGAATTCTTAACAAGCAAAGATTGGCTTGCCCTGGACCCAAAAAAGATTTCTGTAACAGTATTCGCAGGTGATGAAAACGCTCCCCGCGATGAAGAAGCTGCACAGATCTGGAAAGATAACGGTATGCCTGAAGACAAGATTGCATATCTTCCGGCAAGTGATAACTGGTGGGCTGCTGGTCCAACAGGTCCTTGTGGCCCTGATACCGAAATTTTCTATTGGGTTGGAGAAGGACTTCCACCTGTAGGAAGCAACAAGGGAACGGACAGCGCAAACTGGATGGAAATCTGGAATAATGTTTTCATGCAGTACAACCGCATTGACGAAAAAACACTTCTTCCTCTTGAGAAGAAAAACGTAGATACAGGTATGGGACTTGAACGTACAAACTGTATTCTTCAGGGAAAAACATCGGTTTATCTTACAGAAGTTTTCCAGCCAATTATTAAAACTATCGAAAATCTTTCGGGCTATACATACGGCACAGATGAAGAAAAAGATAAATCTGTTCGCATTATTGCAGACCATACTCGTTCTTCGGTATTCATTCTTGGAGACCAGAGAGGCGTTACTCCTGACCGCGTAGGTGCCGGTTATGTTCTTCGTCGTCTTATCCGCCGTGCAGTTCGCCACGGAATGAAGCTTGGAATTGAAAAAGACTTTATGGCAGAAGTAGCTGCTACAGTTATAGAAAACTTCAAGGGACCATATCCTGAACTTGAGCAGAACCGCGAAAAGGTATTCAAGGAACTTACTGCAGAAGAAGCAAAATTCCGCCAGACTCTCAAGAAGGGTGAAGCAGAATTCCAGAAGCTTTTGCCAAACCTTATGAAAAATCCTAAGAAAATCATCAGTGGTAAAGTTGCTTATAATCTTTATGAAACTTACGGATATCCTCTTGAACTTACTCAGGAACTTGGTGCCGAAAACGGCTTTACTGTAGATGTAGAAGGCTTTAAAGAAGCAGAACGCAAGCACCAGGAAGCAAGTAAAACTGTAGATGCAGGTACTGCTAAGGGTGGTCTTGCAGAACAGTCAGAAATCACAACAAAATATCATACAGCAACTCATCTTTTGCAGCAGGCACTCGTAAATGTTTTGGGCGACCAGGTTGCACAGAAAGGTTCAAATATCAACAACGAACGTATGCGCTTTGACTTTACTTTTGAACGCCCGATGACTAAGGAAGAAATTCAGAAGGTTGAAGATATTGTAAATGAAAAAATCAAGGAAGATCTTCCTGTTACAATGGAAGTTATGCCGCTTGATAAGGCAAAGGCAGAAGGTGCCCGTGCTTTGTTTACAAATAAATATGGTGAAGATGTAAAGGTTTACACAATCGGCCGGGACGCTAAAAATGACTGGTTCAGCAAGGAAGTTTGTGGTGGACCTCATGTTCAGCATACAGCACAGATTGGAGACTTTAAGATTCAGAAGGAACAGTCTTCTTCTGCAGGTGTCCGCCGTATTCGAGCAGTAATTTCTGGTGGGCTTCCGCTGGAAGGATAGTGTAACCCGCAAAAATAAAAATTGTTAATATAAAAGAAAAAACAAATGAGGTTTTTATGAAAAAGATTATTTTAGGTTTATCAATACTTTTGCTTACTGCAGGCATGTGTTTTGCACAGTCATCAGATTTGCAGGTGCTTACAACAGTTAAGTATAACAAGTCTGAATCAATTACTGTTCGAGAACTTAAAAAGCGCTGTGCAGTTACAGAAAAGCAGTATGGAGTAAAACTTTCTTTAGAACAAAGAAAAGCTGTTTTGAACTCACTTGTTGATGAAAAGCTTGTAGCTCAGGCTGCTGCAAAAGCTGGAATCTCAATCCCAGATAGCCAGGTTGATCAGTATTTTATGGAAGCAATGAGTCAGACTCTTGGAGCTCCAGTTACAGAAAAACAGCTTGAAGAACTTCTTAAGGCTCAGAATACTACTCTTGATGAAACACTTTTGCAGCAGACAGGAATGAATTATGCTGAATACAAGGCTTTCCTTAAAAATCAGCTTGTAATGCGTCAGTATGTATTGAGCCAGAAGCAGAATGAAATTCAGACACAGGCAACTCCTAACGATGCCGAGATTCGTGCCGCTTACGAAGGAAACAAGGCTTCTTTTGTATGGAGCGATATGGTTAAAATATTTGCTGTAGGCGTTAGTAAATCTCCAAATCCTGATTCTGCAAAAAATAAGATTAATGAGCTTCGCAATAAATATGTTGATAAGAAGGTAACAAAGGATCAGCTTCTTTCTCAGGCTAGAGCCGAAGGTGCAGAATTCAGCGCAAGAGAATTCCTCATTCCTAAAACAGAAGCTGGTGCTGCTCAGATTGCTCTTTCTTATGAAACAATCCTTGGTATTTATGAACAGAATGTAGGAACAGTATTTGATGTAACAGAAGATGATCAGATGTATGTTTTCCTTGTTCTTACTGATAAATACGCTGCAAAGCTTCTTTCTCTTAGCGATATTGTTTCTCCAGACAGCACAGTTACTGTTTATGAATATATTCGTCAGATGCTTACACAGCAAAAGCTCCAGGCTGTAATTTCAATGGCAGCACAGGATATTGTAAAAGATTTACACAAGCCGGAATATGTTGAAGAAAAGAAAACTGGGGCTGCTTTGGATAAACTCTTGAGCTGGGGAGAATAAATTGTCACGTAGAAAAGGAAGAATTCTGGCATTCCAGGGGCTTTATTCCTGGGACATGAACCAATCTCCGGTAGAAGATATTCTTAAATTCACCTGGCTTCAAAAGGACAATCAGGAGGATGAAGGTGAGAAAAAACTTGCACCTGAACTCCTTGAAGAACAGACTTTTGCAAGCCTGATTATTTCGGGAACTGTAGAGCACCTTGCAGAAATTGACGAGCTTATTAAAACTCATCTTTCTGCAAACTGGACTCTTGAAAGAATAAATAAGGTTACACTTGCCATTTTGAGAACAAGCATTTACGAAATGAAGTTCCAGAAGGGCGCTGAACCAAAAATAGTAATTGATGAGGCTGTAAATATCGCACGCGAATACGGACTCGAAGATTCCTATAAATTTATTAATGCAGTACTTGATAAGATTGGAAAAGAAGCTTAGAAAAAAATCAGTCTTATTTCTCATTTTGATTTTGTGCTTTGCTCTGCCTTTTGTTTCTTGTAAATTGAAGGCGGAGCAAAAGTCGTTAACAAGTCATTTTGAGATGGTAGATATTCAGATTGCCGAAAATCAGTTTGCAGATGCGGTAAAGCAGCTTAAAAAAATTGAAAAGCAAACCTATGATGTGTGGTCTTATATAGGCATTTACAAACGCTATGCCCAGATTGGCGAAGATAAGCTTGCCGAAAAGATTCTTAAAAAGGGCCTCAAAAAAAATAGTCATAATCCCGAGCTTCTTGCAATTTATTCTAATTTCCTTTTGCGTCAGAACAGGCTTGAAGAAGCAAAAAAGCTTGCAGAAGAGCTCCACGGAACAAAATATGGCTCTATTTATTCGGAGGCTTCCCTCAAAATTTTAATGAACAGCCAGACTGCCGATTTTTACAAGGATCCAAAATATTACTCAATTTATTATGATGCATATCGGGGAAGCTTGAATCCTATCTGGATTAGAAACTGTGCTATTTTTAATCTTAAGGACGGACGTTTTGATGCTGCAGCAAGTCTTGTTCCTCCTGCCTTTGCCGATTCTGATGATGCATACTTCTGGGCTCTTGTTTTATTTGATTCCGGTAAATATTATGAAGCTATTAATGCAATAGAAGTTTCGCGCTCTTTCCTCAAAGACTATCCTGATACTGTAAACCGCAGACTCTTCAAGACTTCAGAAATTAAACAGATTGCACTTGAGTCCGATGCCTACATGGCTGTTTCCGAAATGGAAAATGCTGAGGCAAAACGACAGGAACTTGTATGTAAACTGGATAACCTTGATAAACTTAGTAGCGAAGATGAAAACCTTCTTTCTATAATTGTTGTAAACAGCGCTGTCTGGGCAAAAAATCAGTATGATGATGACTCTTGTGCAAACTTGCTTTTTTATTCTGTAAACCGCTGGCCTGATAATGTAGTAGCCCTGATTTTATATTCTGATTTTGCCTATAATTCAAATCTTGAACGAGAAGAATCAATAGAAATCAAAAATCTTCGTCAAAATGGAATTTCCTCCCTTTCTATGGAAAAATATGATAACCGCCGCCGCATTCCTATGAGTGATGCAGTTTATCGCCTTGAGCAGGCAATGGAAAGAACAAAAGATCCTTATCTTGCTATCGTTCGGCTTGATTTAAAATATAAAACAGATAAATCTTTTACAATCAAAGATAAAACTGCCGATTTGTGGCTGCAGATGGAAAAGAACTACACCGAAGAAGAAAAATATCAGACTCTTCTTGTTCAGTACGTGTTGAGCTTCCTGCTTAAAACAAATCAAAAGGATGACGCAAAAGAGCTCTTTACTAAATATATTTCAAATACATACAAGTTTAATTCAAAAGAAGATTTCTGGACTCAGGTTGGTAAGAGCCTTTCTGTAATGGATGAAAGAACTGCAGAGTTTGCAGCCTGGTTTGCCACAGATGAAAAGAAATTTGATGAAGCTTTGCGTATTTATGAATACTGTGTTTACGAGAGCGGCGGTATTTTGTATGAAGGAATTGTATCTCCTTTAGTTTCTACTGCTTCCTGCATGAATCTTGCCGATATTTATTTTTCTACAGGTAAAAAGGCAAAGGCACTAGATTTGTATGGACGCGCTGCCGGACGCGAAAGTAAGAATTATCTTAGATCTGATATTTTTTATAGGATTGCAAATATTTATGCAGCAGACGGGGACAATAAAAATGCCCTGCGTTCTGTAGAATACTCAGTTCTTTTGTATCCCGATAACGCAAGGGCATCTCTTCTCAAAGAAAAAATTACTCAACAACAGCAATAATATCTGACATGCGAAGAATCAAATGATCTTCTCCGTCAATTTTAATTGGGGTTCCGGCATATTTGTCATACATAATGCGGTCACCCTTCTTAAGTGTGATTTTAACTTCATCAGTTCCAGGTCCAACTTCTACAACAACAGCAGTCTGAGTTTTTTCCTGAGCAGCCTCCGGAATAATAAGTCCACCGGCAGTTTTTGTCTCGGCCTTATCGTTTTTTACCAATACACGGTCAGCTAATGGTTTGATTTTCATATATATCACCTCTAATAATATTTTATATTTACTATTAAATTTAATAAATTATTAAGAATTCGGCAAGTGAAAAAGAATATTAAAAATTGATTCAATTGGAAACTGGCTTCCAGTCGAGTACGGGTTGTCAAAACCGCGGGGCTCGCCCGCTAGACGCTGAAGTGCCTTGTAATTATATACCTGGCCGCTTATGCGGCCGCACTTCAGAGTCTTTTTGAAACCCGTCCTCTCCTTCGCGCCAGTTTCAGTTAAATCCTGGTATAATATTTTTTTTAATAATTTTTAAAATATATGTTGACAGACGACATATATCGTGGTACGATATATATATCGAGAGACGATATAACGAATGTCGACTATGTTATGTCGTGAGAAAAAACAAAGCTTAGGACTTTTTCAGGAGATGAAAATATGAAAGAGACAAAACAAGAACCGCTTTCGGAAAGTTATTTTTATATTCTTCTCTGCCTTTCTAAGGGTGCAAATCATGGATATGGCATTATGAAGATGACAGAAAATCTTTCGCAGGGGCAGGTTAAAATTGGATCTGGAACAATGTACGGAGCAACCAGCAATATGATGAAAAAGGGCTGGATAAAGGAAATTGTTTCAGATGAACCAGGGGCAGAGAAGAAGAGGCTTTATACTCTTACCTCTGATGGGCAGGAAGCTTTTAAAGCAGAAGTAGAACGTCTTAAGAGAATGCTTAGTGCTATCGGTTTTACACAGGAGAAATAAATTATGAAAGGATATAAAAGAGTTTTTAATGTTTATTCGGCTTGGGATTATGCAAGAGAAATTGAAGATTTGAACAAAATGTCAGAGAAGGGCTGGCAGCTTGTTAAGGGTGGACTTTTTTCAAATCTTTATCAAAAGAACGAGGATTTGAGATATCGTTTTCAGATTGATTATAATCCAAAAATTCAGGATATGGCTCGTTACATCGAAACCTTCCGTGAACAGGGTTGGGAATATGTAAATTCTACAATAAACGGCTGGCACTATTTTAGAAAGCTTTATGACCAGGCTGCAGGCGAAGATTACGAAATTTATAACGATTCGCAGTCGCTTAAAGAAATGCAGGCCAAGTGGCAGAGAAATGGAATTATTATGATTGGTGTTTTAATTGCCGCTGTTATTCTGCAAATAGTTTGCATGATAAGGGAGTTTGCCTGGGCAAATGCCGTACTTGCAGCCCTGCTCCTAGCAGAAGCTTTCGTAATAGGGAGAGGAGTTTATGTATTACGAAATCCGCAAAGGGCAGATGGCCGCAAGCGCAGCTGGAATGGAATGCCTGCTTTCTTCTCAATATTCTTCATTGGAATAATAGCAGTTCTAATCCTCTTATTTCTTAAATAAGTGTTCTAAATGAAAAAAATCCTATTTAAAAAGCTGCGGGAAATCTGCAGCTTTTTTTACTGCATCTTCGAGTGACATACCTGCAAAATTTTGTGCTCCAAGATTGCGTCCACTCTTTTTGTCGTCCACAAAAGCACCAACAACAATTCCAGGAATAACACTGTCCGGATCGTTAGGAGCATTTGGTCCGCCTAAGTCGGTGCGGCACCAGCCCGGGTCTGTAAGATTGATACATACATCACTACCGTCAAGCTTACCTGCAAGGTCGCTGGTTACTTTGTCCAAGGCTGCCTTACTTGCGCTGTAGCCTGCCTGTTCCGGTTCATTACGGATACCGCTTGTTGTATTTATTACACGGCCAAAACCTCGTTCAATCATCTTTGGAATAAAGTGATAGCAGAGCATCATCGGAGCAATTGTATTGATTACAAAGCTTGTTGAATAATCCTCGGCCGGAGTTTTCCAGTAATCGGTGCGGTAAGCAATTTGAACAGCAGCGTCGTTGAACAAAATGTCTACAGGTTTTCCGTGAGCCTCTATTTCTTTAATCATTGCCTGAACCTGAGAAAGATCGCTTAATTCTGCTGCAACATCATAAGCTTCTATGCCCATGGCTTTTACTTCTTCAAGAACAGCTTTTGTGTGTTCTAGAGAGCGGCTGTGTAAAATAAGATTACAGCCCTGGCCGGCCATGAACTTTGCGATTCTATAACCAATTCCTCTGTTTGCACCTGTTACAAGCGCCCATTTTCCTTTTACGTTTGTCATTTAGTTTTCTCCACAATTTCATCACACCACTTGTCAAATTCAGGATCTTCTACCTGACATTCCGGATGTGACATTACATATTCTACTGTTTCTCTAATTCCCTGATCTGCACGCTTTGTTGCAAGAAAATCGGGAACTAGACTTTTAAGTTTACTGCAGTCAAAAACTACAGAGTTTGCTTTGTCGCCTATAAGGCTTCCTGTAAAATCATAATTACTGTGAGCTGCAAGATAGGTCGAAGAAACATAAACAGCTTTAAGTTCAACATCAAGACTGTCTGCAATGCACTGGTAAATCTGATTCCAGGTTACCGATTCATCACTCATAATCTGAACTGCTTCGCCAATGGCATGAATGTTTCCCATAAGTCCCACAAAACCTTTTGCAAAATCAGAGTTGTGTGTGATTGTCCAAAGAGAAGTTCCGTCTCCGTGAATGATTACAGGCTTTCCTTCTTTAATTCTCTTTACAACCTGATAGCTTCCTTTGTCTCCGTGAACTCCAAGTGGAACCGAGCGTTCGTCATAGGTGTGACTTGGACGGATAATTGTTATAGGAAAGCCTTCTTCGCGGTAAAGCTTCATCAGATAATCTTCGCAGGCAATCTTGTTGCGGGAATATTCCCAGTAAGGATTTGCAAGCGGAGTTTTTTCGCTGATAATGTAATTGCCGCATGGCTTTTGATATGCCGAAGCAGAAGAGATGTACATAAACTGGCGGACCTTGCCTTTAAGAAGACGATAGTCTCTTTCCAGCTGGGAAGGTACAAAGCCGATAAAATCGCAGGCAACGTCAAATTTCATGCCTTCAAGTTTTGCAGCTGCAGCGGCTTCGTCATTTATATCTACAGTAATAAAGTGTGCGCCTTTAAGTTCTGGGTCGCTGTTACGGTTCCCGCGGTTTATAAGGTAGAGCTCCCAGCCCTTTTTTAAAAGGAGCTTTGAGATTGCCATGCTTATTGTTCCGGTTCCACCGATAAATAATGCTTTCATATATCCTCCAAAGACCCAACAATCTATATTTTAGCTTTCGCTGCTAACTTATAAATCTCTGCTATATCCTCAGCTGACAGCTGAACAAAGCCGCCTGTTCTTCCACCTTCTGGCAATCCAAACTTCTTTACAAGAGTTGGAATATCTTCTTCTTTTGCACCAAGCTCTGCAAAATTAATTGGCATACCAATTGAACGCAAAAAGAGGCGGAAGCGTTTAATACCTTCGCGGGCAGTTGCTTCAGGATCTGCAAAATCCATATTTACGCCCCAGACACGGGTTGCCCACTGGCAGAAACGCATAAGGTCATGCTTGTAAACAAAATCCATCCAGGCCGGCATAATTACTGCAAGACCCGCACCGTGAGCACAGTCATAAAGACCGCTAAGCTCATGTTCAATTCCGTGGCTGTTCCAATCCTGGTCACGGCCAACGCCTACAATATTATTATGCGCAACCATTCCTGCCCACATTATATTTGCACGAGCTTCGTAATCATCTGGATCTGCAATTACCTTTGGAGTTTCGTGAACCATTGCCTGAAGAACTCCTTCACACAAGCGGTCAGTTGTTTCTACATTCTTTGTATTTGTAAAATATCGCTCGCAAACGTGAGCCATAATATCTGTAGCACCACAAGCTGTCTGATATGCCGGAAGAGTCTGTGTTAAAGCTGGATTCAAAATAGAGAACTTTGGTCTGAGCATGTCATTTCCAAAGCCGCGTTTAATCATGCCGTCTTTCTTTGTAATTACAGAGTCCGGAGAACCTTCGCTGCCTGCTGCTGCAATTGTAAGAATTGTTGCTACCGGAAGAGCTGCTTTTGGCTGAGCAACATAACTGTAAAAATCCCAGAAATCACCTTCGTAGCATACGCCAAGAGCAATTGCCTTTGAACTGTCGATTACAGAACCACCTCCAACTGCAAGAATAAAATCTACTCCTTCGCGTTTACATAAATCAATTCCTTTATAAACTAAATCATCAAGTGGGTTAGGGTGAACACCGCCAAGCTCTACAAAAGCAACTCCTGCAGCCTTGAGCGACTCCCGGACACGGCCAAGTAATCCCGATTTTTCTGCTGACTGACCTCCAAAATGGAGTAAAACCTTACTGCCACCAAATTCTTTTACAAGCGCACCTGCCTGATTTTCTGTATCCTTTCCAAAAACAAATTTTGTAGGACTATAAAAGGTAAAATTGTTCATTATGACTGCTCCTTTTGTAATGATGATTAAACTATACAAAAGAATTTCAAAATTTGCCGATTTTTTCTCTTGAATTATTGAATGAATCTATAAATTTTTCGATAATTCTGCATCCAAAGGAAGCTATAAAAAAGGGAATTCCTGTACAGCTTTTTATAGTCATTTTTTTATGTCTTCTGGGCATTGTCCTTACAATAATCAGTCAGTTTACAAATCTTTTTTATTATTTTGATGAAAAGAATATTTACCACCGCAGCGCCTTATATCCTTTAAGTGTTGTCCTTGGTCTTTTGCCGGGACTTATTACACTTACAATGTTTTTGCAGAATAGAAAAAAATTTACCAAAAATGTTTTTGTTACTCTTTTAATTTATTTTATTCTTTCTTTAATTGGTGTAATTCTGATTTTGTTTTTCTACGGATTTCCATGGATAAATATTTCTTTGGGCGCGGGAGCCCTGCATCTTTTTTATTCTTCAATTAAATTAATGGAGCTTGAATTTTATTCGGGCGAAAGGGCTTCTACAATCTTGAGTCCTAATTATAAAGCGGAGCATACTTCAATAGAAACCCGGAAAAGAGTAAAAAGGAGTCATTTCTGGCAGGGACTTTCCGTAAGTCTGGGCGGAATAATTGCTGTACTTGTGATTGTTTCAATTACAGGAATTTCTCTTCCTGAAAAAACTCTGATAATTGATGAACCATACACAGAAAATGATTCTTCAAAAGCAGTTTGTGTTACCTTTGCACGAAATGCCGAAAAGCATTGGGTTGATGAAGCAGATCCCGACAGAACAGGTGCCCAGTATGACGGCATGATTTTTAATAATATGAGAAGTTCAATCATAACAGACTGGAATTTTTCTATTGCAGTACCGGAGGGATGTTCTATAGATCCGGGGCCATGGAATGGAACCTTTACACTTTTGGATGGAAAATTAAACGTAATAAAACCTCACGAAGGAGACCAGGAAAATATTCATGGAGTAGATTTTTATAAAATTACTCCATTAAAATCTCTTGGTTTTGGCTGCATTATGTATGCACCACATAATTATGAA
Source organism: uncultured Treponema sp. (assembly GCA_946535985.1). GTDB lineage: Bacteria > Spirochaetota > Spirochaetia > Treponematales > Treponemataceae > Treponema_D. Next base: position 40,900 of record CAMNDY010000010.1, read on the forward strand.
CCGCTTGCTCAAGAAATTGTATTTAATTATTCAAGTGTCTTAAAACCATTTACAAATGTATTATTTAAAATCTTTCTTTCCTTGCTTGCTATAATTTTTATTGTGGCAACTACAATCACGCTTTTTGAAGGAAAACTCATCCATGTAGAAGAAGAAAATAAAAAACTCGAAAGCACTGTAAAAGAGCGTACAAAGGAACTTGAAACAGAAAAGAACCGTTCAGAAAGACTTTTGCTGAATATTCTTCCAAAGAAAATAGCAACAGAGCTTACAGCACATCCGGACAGCACAATAGCAGGAATTGAAAAAATCAAAACAATCGGTGACTCCTACATGGCAGCGGCAGGACTTTCACCGGAAGGTGATAATGAAGGGGCAGGGCAGATGATTCGTTTTGCACAAGGACTTTTGGAGGATGTTCGCGCCTTTAATGAAGCATCCCCTGTAAAGCTTGAAATCAGACTTGGAATAAATTCTGGCTCACTTGTTGCCGGTGTAATTGGAAAAACAAAGTTTATTTATGATATCTGGGGCGATACTGTTAACGTTGCAAGCCGCATGGAAAGTACGGGTGTCCCAATGAAAATTCATGTTACAGAAAATACAAAAGCACAAACTTCTGACCTTTTCCAGTACAGCGAAAACACCGAAATCGATGTTAAAGGAAAAGGCATGATGAAGACTTACTTCCTGTAAGTTGCCGGCTTTATTTCATCATTATTGCAGTAAGCATTCGTTCTGTTTTTGATTTTGTTCGTCTGTATGAGCAAAAATCATAACCTTCAACTTTGGAATGCAGTGTGCATAGGCCTGTAGAAAAAATATTCTTTTCGGACACACCGTTTTTTATAAGAGTAATTTTTACAGCCAGCTCCAGATCTAAAAGATATTTTTCCTGATTTTTAGGCGTGAAGATTTTTTTCAATTCCTGGTCGTCAAAGCTTCTTCTGAATTCTTCTAAAACATCTGATCCAACTTCGTAGCAGTCTTTGCAGATGTGCGGACCAATTGCCACAAGAATATTTTGCGGATTAGAGCTAAAAGTGGCGCGCATTTTTTGAATTGTGATTTCCGAGATTTTTTTGACAGTTCCTTTCCAGCCACTGTGAACCATTGCTATAACCTCTTTTACCGGATCATAAAAATACACAGGAAGGCAATCGGCTTCGACCGTGCATAAAAGAAGATTTTTTTCATTTGTGATAAGTCCGTCATAGGCCTTTGCTTCATCTATGGGTCGCAGAATACCATCGCCACCATTTTTATGGGTCACTATTTTTACAATATCAGTGTGAGTCTGTTTTGACTTGACCATGTCCTCAAGTGAAATACCAAGCTGCTGGCCAAGAGCAAGAAAGTTTTCACGGGCAAGATCATCTTCATAATTCCAGGCGGTGTCGCAGGAGCTTGTATAAAGAGTTTTTACACAGCCCCTTTTGTCCATTTGAGGAATTGAAAAAAATCGACCTAACTTAACGCTTGTATGTTTCAAAAGTAATACTTCCTATGTAGATAGCTTTTTTTGCCATTTTTAGTTTACTTCTTAATTTATGATAACATGTTATATTTAATTACTCCACAAGATTGACATCTGTTTTTTTATAAATTACATTAAAATTAATATGACAAAAATCCAGAAAATCCTGTTTGATTATCAGGATGAAAAATATGCCGATTTTTCTGCAAAGCTTGTCCCAACCTTGCCACGAGAGGCCTTTATAGGTGTTCGATCCCCGTCTTATAAACTGATTTTGACCAGAATAAAAGAACTGCCGGCTGCCGAACTTCAGACTTTTTTGCAAAGACTTCCACACAAATATCACGAAGAAAACAGCCTTCATATTGCCCTCATAAATAAAATTAAAAATTACGATGAATGCCTTGCCGAACTTGAACATTTTCTTCCATACATAAACAGCTGGGCAATAAGCGATGCCCTCAATCCTCCTGTGCTCAAAAAGAACAGACAACAGCTGCTTCCAAAACTGGAGCAATGGATGTGCGACGAGGCTCCTTTTACAAAAAGAGTAGGCCTGCTCCTTTTAATGAAATACTTTCTAGACGAAGATTTTAAAGCTGAATATCTTGAGCTCCCTGCAAAAATCCGCAGCGAAGAGTATTATGTAAATATGATGATTGCCTGGTTTTTTGCCGAAGCACTTGTAAAGCAGTGGGACGCAACCATCCCTTTTATTCAGAATAAAAAATTGGCCTTCTGGACGCACAATAAGGCAATTCAGAAGGCCTGTGAAAGTTTTAGGGTTTTGCCCCAAAGAAAAGAATATTTAAAAACTCTTAAGCTCTAGAAAACTTCTTCACCAGTCCTTGATAAACAAGCAATACTGCCATAAGAGAAAGGCCGATGATGTCTGTTTTAGTTTCAGGGAGAACGCAGAAGAGACCTGCAACTGCAAAAAGAAGTCGTTCAATAATGTCAAAAGAAATCACGAGTGCGCGGGCTTTATCTGTGCCTGTAAAAAATCCCGTGTTCTTAAGTCCATAGCCTTCGAGTGCAACGCTTATACCAAACATACCAATCAGGGCTGTGATGATAATCATTATTACCCCAAGCGGTTTTGCATTAAGCATGAGCATCTGAGGATTGTAAACACACATATATGGAATTATAAAGGCCCCGATAGCAAGCTTTGTTGCATTTACCGCCGTCTTCATTGGCTTCGCTTTTGCAATGGCTGCTCCCGCTATGGCCGCCAGAGCAACCGGTGGAGTAACGTCTGCAATAATACCAAAATAGAAGGCAAACATATGGGCAACAAGAGGCTCAACACCAAGCTGGATAATTGCACCGGCTGTGATTGTAGATGTAATAAGATAGTTGGCAGTTGTTGGAGCGCCCATGCCAAGAATAATCGAAGCGATCATTGTAAAGAACAAGGTAAGGAAGAGTTTTCCATGGGCAAGAGAAATAAGTCCTGCACCCATTTTAAGACCAAGTCCTGTTAAAGTTACAATACCAATAATAATTCCGGCCATACCACAGGCAATTGCAACAGAAATAATATTGCGGGCAGCGGCACAAACAACATCTACAATATCTTTTCCGCCAAAGGTAGGTTTGCGGCCTTTAGCAAAATCTACAATAGATACTGTAACTCCAATTATAAGGCAGGCTACAATTCCCATGAGGGCGGCAAAAACTGCGGTAAATCCTGCACACAAAAAGTAAATGATTACGATGAGCGGCAAAATCATATAGCCTTTTTTAAGGAAGAGTGGAAGTGCACGAGGCAGCTGATCTTTTGGAAGTCCCTTAAGCCCAAGTTTTTTAGCTTCAAGGTGAACTGTAATAAAGATTCCTGCAAAGTACAAAACAGCCGGAATGATTGCAGCCTTAACAATTGTGATGTAAGGCATGCCAAGGCTTTCGGCCATGAGGAAGGCTGCGGCACCCATAATAGGCGGCATGAGCTGTCCACCGGTAGAGGCAGCGGCTTCTACAGCACCTGCGAACTCGCCCTTGTAACCAAGCTTTTTCATCATAGGAATTGTAAAGGAACCTGAGCCAACAGTGTTCGAAACCGACGAACCGCTGACAGTACCAAGCAGGGCACTCGAAAGAACTGCAACCTTTGCTGGTCCTCCGCTTGCTCCTCCGGCAATTGCGTTACAAACATCAATAAAGAACTGACCTATTCCTGTTTTTTCAAGAAGTGCACCAAACATGATGAAAAGAAAAATAAAGGTAGAACAGGCTCCGATTGGAGTTCCAATAATGCCTTCTGTTGTATAGAACAAATGTGAAACTACACGTGTAAGTGAGTAGCCTCTGTGGTTTAAGAAGCCCGGAAGGTATTTACCAATAAATCCGTAGAGGATGAAAACTCCCGCAATGATCATGATTGGAAGCCCTACAATACGGCGGCAGCTTTCGAACAAAATCAAAATGGCAACAATTCCAACTATAATATCAAAAGTTGTATAGGCTCCGGCTCTTGTATAAAGCGGCTGGATATTTGATTTAAATATACCGTTTACAAAAATCAGGAACTTTTCTGAATATCCGCCAACAAGGTAAAGCCAGCAGGCAGCACCAACAAGACCTAAAACAATATCATACCAGGGCAGGGTGTTTTTAGGACTCTTCTTAGTTGGAGGAAAAAGTAAAAATGCCAGCAGCTGAACAAAGGCAAGGTGGGTAGCGCGCAAAACCTGTGCAGTTACAAGTCCCGAAATTGTTGCATATAGCTGGAAAAATACAAATACAAAGGAAACGATTACAGTAATATACTGGCGCCAGCATTTGTGCTCACGGTAGGCCTGCTCGCGGTCAAGCTCCTGCATGAGCTTTTTCATTTCATCTTCGTTTGTTGTTGGTAAAATGTCTTCGATTGGTCCGCTTGAAGGCTGAACTTCTTCGTTTTCGATTTCGTCCATTTAAGGGCTCCTGTTTTATAATATGTTTTTAATCTATTTTATGTGCCAGATATCCGGCAAGGCTTACTTTGTCAATTTCAAAAATCAGGCTTGTCTGTGGTGGAAAATAATCAGTCAGGAAAACTTCACCTTCAATATTATTAAAGTCGTTTTCATAATCACTGCTAAAATCGGGCTCTGCAATTGCAAAACCATGATCTGCAATAAGGCCCACAGCCATAACAAGCTTAGGAACAACTCGGTTGATGTTTGATATTATGTAACAGTTATCAAGTGCAATAAAAGTTGCTCCGGGAGTTTCTTCAGGCTCCGGAATACCTGCCCCGTAAGAAACAAAATGAGTGCTCTGCAAAACAAGAGCTTCTTCTTCCTGGTCGCATTTATAAAAATCGTGGACGCGGCCTTTGTTTACAGAATGTGTATACGAAATAATAAAACCGTTCTTATAAGCAAGAGAAGAATAAATCCTCTGGTTTGGATTCTTTCGGTTGCTTATAGAAAGAACGGTCTTTGAAGGAGCGAATAAAATCACTCCTCCAATAAACAGCAGAACTAAAGATGTAATTAAAATTATGCGTTTCACTTATTTCATCAAACCAATTTCTTTGTAGTATTTAATTGCGCCCGGGTGGAATGGAACTGAAACACCTGTAATAGCTGTTTTAGCAGAAACTTCCTTACCCTTTGCGTGACCGTTTCCAAGATCTGTAAGGTTAGAGAACAAAGCCTTTGTCATGTCATATACAGTCTGTTCATCAAGCTTAGAACTTACAGCCAATGTAGCCATGATTGCCAGAGCACCAACGTCTTCGTCTGTTCCCTTGTAGGTTCCGGCAGGAATTACAGTCTTCGTATAGTATCCGTATTTTGCACAGATTTTTTCTGCAGCAGCACCGTCTACAGGAATAAGTGTAAGACCTGCTGTGAATGCAAGTTCCTGCAAAGCAGCGTTAGGAACACCTGCTGTAATAAAACATCCGTCGAGTGTGCCGTTTTGAATACCATCAGCGCTTTCCTTGAAAGAAAGGTTGCTCTTTTTAATATCATCAAATGTAAGACCGTAGCCTTCCATAATCTGTTTAGCGTTGAATTCTACACCGGAACCTGCAGCTCCAACAGAAATGCGTTTACCCTTAAAATCAGCAACAGATTTAATTCCACTTGCTTTAGAAACAGCAATCTGAACAACTTCAGGATACATAGTTCCAATTGTCATGATGTTTGTAAGCTTTTCGCCTGCAAACAAATCAGTTCCGTTGTATGCATAGTCCATAACGTCGTTCTGAACAATTGCAAATTCAGCCTCGCCCTTGTTGATAAGACGAAGGTTTTCTGCAGAAGCACCGGTTGCCTGTGCAGTTACGTTCATATTTTCAAGCTTTGTGTTCCAGACATTAGCGATTGCACCACCAAAAGGATAGTAAGTACCGCTTGTACCGCCTGTTGCAAGAATATAATTCTTTGTAGTTGTACCAGAGCAGCTTGTCATAAGAGCAAAAGCCATTACTGTAAGTAATGCGAATGATGTGATTTTTTTCATTTAGATAATCCTCCTAAAAATGTATCAAATATTTTACTATATAAAGGGTATAAAAGCAATAAAGACATTTTCGCAAAAATCTGATATATTAAGCTTATGAAAAAGAAATTTCTTGCTGTTATGAGACTTTTGACTCTGACTTTTTGTTTTATATTTTTGAACTCCTGTAAAGATAAGGTAATGGGCTACAGTGTACTGCTCTGGAATGTGCCTGAGCATAAGCTTCAAAGCGGTGATATTCTGCCGGTATATATCCGTTCAAATATTTCGCATGTATATGTTGTTGGCATTACAAACGAAGAAGCAGCCACTTCAAAAGAGCTTGAGAAAATAGAGATTCCTTTGTGGCAGCTCACCGACCCGGTAAAAAAAGCAAAGGTTTCTGCCGTTGCAAAAAAATATGAGGATTGTGCACATTCCTATGCCCTTGCAAAAGTAGACGGACTTCCTTGCCGCGCAGAACCTGTTAATACTTCAAAGCAGGTATACCGCTTGAGAAAAAACGAAAGCATAAAACTTTTGTACAAAGGAAAAGGTCAGCCTCCAATGACAGGTGGTAAGCCTTTGGAAGGAGACTGGTACAGAATCTTAACTTCAAACGGAACCCAGGGCTGGTGTTTTTCTTATAACCTGAATATTTACCAGACAGATGAGACCGGTCAGCAGATTGGCGGAGAAAAACTTGAAGAAGAAGATCAGGAAGACAACTACTACAATTCAATCTTGAATAAAGCCTGGTACCCGGACAGCTTCAGTTCAATGATTTCTTCGGGTAATATTGATATTACAAAACTTCATCCATCTTACAACTTTATAATTGATACAAAGAATAATAAAGTTTCCCTCAACATGAGCGGCATCCACGAAAGCTGGGATTACACCGGCTATACAAAGACAGATGATTTTGAATACACACTTAACGATATTCCTATCATTATAATTTATAAAAAATCAGCCTTTATAGTTGTACGCTATACAGACGAAAGCGGAAAACCTCAGGAACTTAACCTTGTAACTTTGAGCGAAGATATAAACTCAATTGTTGCAGCAGAGAAAAAGAGACGGGCCACCGCTTACGAAAAGGTTGCTTCTTCTACAGGCGAGCTTTCAAGTTCAAGCTACGGAAAGTTAAGCTTTAATTCAGACGGAACCTTTAAGTGGACAGGCTATAAACTGCTCGTTCCTTCAATCATCAGCGCCGGTGCAAAAAATGCCGGAACCTGCAGCGTTAAGTACGCAGTTGGAAAAGCTCTTGCTTCTTCTTATGATGGAGTACTTACCTTTAAGTTCGAAGGAACAAGTGACGAAGTAAACTTCCTTTACAAACTCGAAAGCGACGGTCTTCGCCTTGAAGATGCAACAGATGCAAGCTTCAACGGAATTCTTGTAACAGCAAGAAGCTCAAGTCCTCTCATACTTTATTTTAAGAACAAATAGGGCAGGGCAGGTAGCACATGGCATTTGTACAGTTTTCACAGGTTTCTCTTGCATTCGGCGACAGGGATATCTTAAAAAATGTAACAATAAATCTTCAGACAGGCTCAAAGGTCGCATTAACAGGTGCAAACGGTTCAGGAAAATCTACGCTCATAAAAGTTCTTGCAGGCCTTACCGCTCCGGACAGCGGGGAAAGAGCCGTTCAAAAAGAATGCCGCATAGCATACCTTCCTCAGTCGGGACTAACACACCATGGCTGCACCCTTTTACAGGAAGCCGACAAAGCCTTTCAATACGGCTACGACATGCAGAATAAAATAGACCAGCTTGGAGCCCAGCTTGAAGCAAACCCTTCAAACATGCAGCTTGCCGAAATGCAGGCAGAGCTCATACAAAAACTCGACGATTCCGGCTGGCATCGCAGACAGTCACTTGCAGAATCTGTTTTACTTGGACTGGGCTTTCTTCGTTCAGACTTTGACCGCAACACAGAAGAGTTTTCCGGCGGCTGGCAGATGCGTATTGCCCTTGCCAAAGCCCTTATGCAGAATCCCGACATTCTTTTGTTAGACGAGCCTACCAACTATCTTGATCTCGAAGCCCGTTCCTGGCTGGAAGAATTTCTTCAGAACTACAAAGGCGGCTTTTTACTCGTAAGTCACGACCGCTATTTTCTTGATGTTACAATAAACGAAGTATACGAACTTTTTAATGGAGAGCTCAAACGCTACCCGGGCAATTACACTCATTACGAAAAGGTGCGCGAAACAGAACTTAAAACACTCATGGCCGCCTACGAACAGCAGCAGCAGGAAATCCAGAAGCTCGAAGACTTTATTACACGTTTTGGTTACAAAGCAACAAAAGCAGCACAGGCTCAGGAGTATCAGAAAAAGCTGGATAAAATGGTGCGCATAGAAATTCCTGAGTCTCTCAAAAAAATCCATTTTACCTTTCCACCGGCTCCACATGCGGGACGCCTTGTGTTAAGGCTGAATGGAATTACAAAATCTTACGACGGTCACACAAATGTTTTAGACAAGCTTGATCTTACTCTTGAAAATGGTCAGCGCCTTGTAGTTGCGGGGCGTAACGGTGCCGGTAAGTCTACACTGCTTAGAATTATTGCAGAGCAGGACAGCGCTTTTACCGGAGAAATCCTTCCGGGTTCCGGAGTGAAAATCGGTTACTTCAGCCAGGATAACGCAGAAACAATAAAAGGCTCCTGCACAATTCTTGAGTACCTCGAAAATATTGCACCCCTCGACCTCATTCCAAAATTGCGCGATATGCTCGGTGCCTTTCTTTTTCGTGGTGATGATGTTTTCAAAAGCCTGGATGTTCTTAGTGGTGGAGAAAAATCCCGCATTGCACTTTTGCAGCTTCTTCTTAGTCCGGTAAATCTTTTGGTGTTAGACGAGCCTACCAACCACCTGGACCTTCATTCAAAAGATGTTCTCCTTCAGGCCTTGCGCGATTTTGGAGGCACAGTTGTTTTTGTAAGCCACGACCGCGGTTTTATAGAGCAGCTTGCAACCCAGGTCCTTCATCTTGAACCGGGCAAAGCAATGTATTATCCGGGCGATTATAAATATTATCTTGAACAGACAGAAAAGCAGGGAGGGGGAAGCTACGCTTCGCTACCGAGTTTTGTTTCCGATTCTAAAGCTTCGGAAAACAAAACATCGCTCCCCCTCGAAACGAAATCAAAAGATAATAATCTTTCCTGGGAAGAACAGAAAAAACTGGAATCCGAACGCCGCAAAAAAGAAAGAGCCCTTGCAAATCTGGAACAAGAAATCGCTTCTTTGGAAGAAAAAAAATCCGAGTTAGAATCAAAATTGGCCGACCCCCAAGTCTACTCCAACGGCGAAAAAGCCAAATCCGTCCAGCACGAAATAGAAACAGTTTCCTCTCAAATAGAAGAACTCTCCGAACAGTGGCTCGCATTAAGTGAGTAAAAATCGCGCGAAGCCGAATTACAGATTTCAAAAATGCTCTACACTGCTGCCGCGAAAGCGGCAACGTATATAATTACAAGGCAGTGTAGCGCATAGGCGGTGAACCGCCGGTTTTGCAAGGCGTAATTCGGCTGGAAGCTATTTTTTATACCAATAGGCATAAAATCTTTTAATTGAATTTCCCTTAAAAAAACGCCATAATCATGCTAGAGGTGAAATATGGAAAAAAAGATTCTAAACAACTACGGTTCCTTTGACGTGGTATTTACAAAAGGCAAAGGCTCAACTCTCTGGGATGTAAAGGGCAAAAAGTACATCGACTTCCTTTCCGGCATTGGCGTAAACTGCCTGGGACACAACTACAAACCTCTGGTAAAAGCTATCTCAGATCAGGCCAAACGGCAAATCCATATTTCAAATTACTACCTCAGCGATATAGGTCTTGTTTTTGCAGACGAACTTTTAGCAATCACAGGCTTTGAAAAAGGCTATTTTGGAAACTCAGGTGCAGAAGCAAACGAAGCTGCAATCAAACTTGCCCGCAAATACGGCCAGCTCAATGGTGGAGCAAAACGCAAAACAATCATCACCTTGGAAAATTCCTTCCACGGAAGAACTCTTGCAACACTCACAGCAACAGGTCAGGCAAAATTTCATGTAGACAGTTTTGCTCCATATCCGGAAGGTTTTAAAACAATCAGAGCAAATAATTACGATGATATAAAAACTGCTTTTGACGACACAACCGCCGCTCTCTTTATAGAATGTATTCAGGGTGAAGGTGGCGTAAACCTTGTAGATGTCGACTGGGCAAAAGCTGCAGCAAAAGCCGCAAGAGACGCCGGTGCAATTGTAATGGCAGATGAAGTTCAGACAGGTATTGGACGAACAGGAACCTTCCTTGCAAGCGATTTCCTTGGTTTTGAACCGGAAGTTGTAACACTTGCAAAAGGAATTGCAGGTGGTGTTCCAATGGGAGCCTGTCTTTTCCGTGGCAAAGCTGCAAACGTTTTTGTTGCCGGTGACCATCAGTCTACCTTTGCAGGAAATCCTCTTGCATGTGCCGCAGGCTGTGTAGTTGCAGAAACTGTCAGCGACTTAAACTTCCTCGATAGAGTAAACAGAACAGGTGAATATATCCGAAAAACTATTAAAGACTGGAATATTCCATTTGTAAAAGAAGTTCGTGGCCGCGGCCTTATGATTGGAACTCAAATTGATTCTTCAATTAATCCGGCAGACATAAAGGTTCGCTGTCTTGAAGAAGGTCTTTGTGTAACAACCGCTGGTTCCGACGTAGTAAGATTCCTTCCTCCATTAAATATTTCAGACAAAGAAGTAAATGAAGGACTTTCAATCTTCCATAAAGTGCTCCAGGAATTTTCTGCAAAATAAAAAATGCATCGCCGTAAAATTGCTTTATTGACTTTTGTTCTCTTTTTATTCACTGCGGGAGGACTTAACACAGCAAAGCTTTTTTGCGGCGAAATGCAGTATCCAAGAACAGTAAACGTTCTTTCAACACAATATTTTGATTTTCTTTTTCCTGCAGAAAATCAGCAGACAGCAATGATGCTGGCCCTTCAGGCAGACACTCTTTATCTTAATGCAAAAGAAACCTTTAACTGTAAATCAGATTTCAGAACAATCGTTGTTATCTCTCCAGACTCAGATACGCTTTCTGTAAAATACACACCGTCACCATATAATCGCATTGTAATTTTTGATTCAGTAGGGCGGCTTGAAACAAGCTCCTATGCAAACGGACTTTTAGATTTATTTGCACATGAAGTTGGTCGTGCAGTAAGTCAGTCTGTCCGTTCAAAGGCAATGGATTTTATTGCAAAACATTTTCTTGGAGACTCCTTTCAGCCAATAAGTCTTTTACATATACCATATTCTTTTCTGGAAGGTGCAGTTTATTCCGAAGACGAAAAATCAATGTCGGGCATATTGTATGACAACTGGAACCTTGAACTTTTAATGCAGGCCAAGCTCGAAAATAAATTTCCAACTTTAATGCGGGTTTCCGGCGCTTATGATATTCATCCCGTAAATAAAATTGACTATATTGCTGCAGCCGCTTTTTTTGCATATATCCAGCAGTTGTGGGGAATTGAAAAATTTGGTAAGTACTGGCAGGAATGCGGAAAGCTCAATTTGTTCAAGCTTGAAAATAACATTTTTTATGATGTTTATGGACTTGAACTTGAGGTGGTCTGGAATGAATTTATAAACGCGATTCCCCTTCCTCAGTTTAATTCCCATAACGAAGAAAAAACAAATCAATTTTTAAAAACAGATTATGACTCAAATTATAAATTTATTGTAAGTACAAACTATGGCCTTGTCTGGTACGATGAATTAAAAGAAGAAGTTGATATTTCGGGTTTTTATGATTATCAGAGTTTACGACAGCTTCTTTTTCTGGCAAACAATATTACAAATCTTACAGTTTCTCCCGACGGAAGATTTTTAGCAGTTTCGCATGTGCAGGGTGGGGTGCGCGAAAAATTTGAGCATGACCTTGTTCGCATTTATGATTTAAAGGAACGTAAATTTCTGCCCGAAACCTATGATATGCGTGATGGTTCAATCGTAAAACTTGCCGACGGACGTTTTGCCGTAGCCGGTAACTATGTAACAAATGGTCACTCCTGTTTAAGAATTTATGAGTCGCCGGCCCTTAATAAACTTTTAGGCTTTGAAGAGACAGATCAAAACCTTGTTTATTTACGAAGCTTTGCTCCCGATACAACCCCATATAGTCCAGTTGCTCTTGGGAAAAATTATTTTGCCTGTCTTTTGTGCCGCAACAACGAGTGGTACATAATGGTGTCAGATATTGCGTCGGAAAATTCTTATGAAGACGTAAACGATGAATATTTTTATACACTTTCTGTTGAAGCCCAGGATTTGTTGGAACCCGAAACCTTGAAAATCCGTAATCTTCGTTATGCAGATTATGTTGAAGTTTCCGGCAAAAAAAGTGATAGAGATAAAACCTTTTGCCTGCTTTATGATTTTGTATTGCAGCATAATCCTTCCTTTGTACGCACAGGCTGGCTCTTGTTTGATAAAAATTCAATTCCTACAAACTCTTTTGTTGCCGGCTGCGATTATTATGGCGGTATGAGCTCCGGCGCAATGTTCGACTGTAAGCTTTATTATTCATCTCAAAAGTTTGATTATTCAGAAATACGATACGTACACTTAAATGATATCCCTCTCGAAAATGCCAAAATATCTTATTGTGCCGAAACCTTTCCATGGCCGGAACTTTTTGAAGTCTCTGAGATTCCCGGGCTTGTATCTGTGGTCCCTGAACCTGCATCTGCGGTCCCTGAGCTTGTCGAAGGGGCACAAGAATTTTACGGCTTCGAAAAATACTCCCCATGGAAATACATGCGGAAAGGATCTTTTTCATTCTTCATGCCTGTGCGCGACATAAGCCTGCAGGAAGGAGTTTTAAAAGAGCCGGGGCTTGGCGTTACCTTTGAAACTCAGTCGGATCCTTTTTCAAATAACGAACTTTTAATTTCGGCTGCAAAAGGTTTTGTACCGCTCGACTTTGAAACTCTCTTTAATGCCGATAAAAAGAAACGGGACGAGCTTGCCGCACAAAAAATCGAATTAAGCAAGGATGCCGCTTTTGCACTTTATTTTAAAAATACTTCAACGCCTGCAGACATCATTGCTGCCAGTGTTTTCAAATTTAATGAAGACGGGGAGTACACGCTTTATGCCTTTAGCGACGTATTATTTACATTACCCCTTGCCATGACCTTCCGCCGCCTGACCTTTGACCTTTCGCTTTTCTTTAATGCCTCTACAACTTACTGGGATATGACCCAGACAGAGCTATTTCCAAATCTTTCGGGCTGGCCTTCCTTGAGCAATGCTTACCGAAACTGGGTAGCCTCTGCCGCAATTCAATATTCAAACATTCATCAGTACGGCATTTCTCCAATGAAAAAACTTGGAGTAGCCGCAGGAGCAAAAATTACTTCTGCATGGAAGTGGGATGACTGGAATCCATATCAGATAAGCACAGGCTTTTACGGAACAGGAGAAATCCCTTTTTTAATGCCTGTTCAAAATTATAAAAATATGATTTTCTGTCTGCCAACAACAGTCCATGCCGAAATCTTCTACACAAACGGAAAAGCAGTAGATGCCTTTGCCCAGCTCTTAGTTTATGGAATGGAAATTCAAAATGGTTTCTGGCGTTTATACTTTCCGCGCGCAGGCCTTTATTTTGGCTACGACATTGCCCTTGAATATGACACAGTTACAGTGCGCCTGCCGGATCTTCGTCACCCCGAACGTTTTTATGATGTTTTTGGAAGCTGTTATTTGAATGATAGTCTTTATTTAAAACTTGATTTTGGCTTAACGCCGGTGATAGGAAAGTTCTCAAAGGTTCAGTTCCAGTCCTCACTCCGCCTGGAAAAATACCTGCGTAATGAAGAATGGAAACTGAAGTTTGATATTGATATTAAGTATTAAGATACTTTGTTAAATGAGATTCCCGGGTCAAGCCCGGGAATGACAGGACAATTTGATTGTCATTGTTGGAATGACATTATTATCATTGTCAGTAAGACATTATTGTCATTGTCGGGCTTGACCCGACAATCTCTTACTTAAACAATTCTTTAAACTTACCCAACAATACATCTGTCTCAATAGATGCATCAAGGTCTGTAATCTTGCCCTTGTTCTTGTAGAAGTTGATAAGAGGTTCTGTCTGCTCGCGGTAAACATCCATTCGGTGCATAATAGATTCCTGCTTGTCATCATCGCGCTGGTAAAGCTCGCCGCCACACTTGTCGCAAACACCTTCTACCTTCGGAGGAAGAGTGAGTACGTTAAAGTTAGCACCACAAGCCTTACATACACGGCGTGTAGAAAGACGGCGGATTACAATTTCGTCTGCAATTTCAAAGTTTACAACCTTTACATCTGCAACAAGACCTTCCAGCATTTCTGCCTGAGGAATTGTGCGAGGGAAACCGTCAAGAATATATCCGTTCTTGCAGTCATCCTGAGCAAGACGATCCTTTACAAGTTCAAAAGTAAGTTCATCACTTACAAGTGAACCAGAATCAATAATAGCCTTAACCTTTACTCCAAGCGGAGTCTGTGCCTTAATATTTGCACGGAAAATATCGCCGGTAGAAATGTGTGGGATCTTATAATCTTCTGCAACCTTTACAGCAAGCGAGCCCTTTCCGGCTCCCGGTGGTCCCAGGAAAATAAAATTGTTCATGTTATACTCCTTAAAAAAATGTATGAATATTATATAACATCAATCAAAAATTGACAATTTTAATTCTCTTCAGGCGAATATTTCTGAGCAGTTTCCAGAACACTGAAGAAGGCTGGTTTACATTCGTATTCTTTTTCAAAAAGAAGAGGGCGCTGCTGGCGGTTCATGTCGTCGTTGTTGTTGCGGATCCATGAAACTTCGTCTTTTGTTCCCCAGAGGGTAACTCCCGATATTCCGTTGCGGCCAGGCTGTTTTCTGTTTTTTAAGAACATCTGGAAGTATTTTGCATAACGGTCGGCAAGCTGCTCCTGAGAAATGAGGCGGCCTCCAAAAGCAATTTCGAGCTCTGTTACCTGAACATCAACTCCTAAAGAAAGAAATTGATTTACTGCTTTTTCATAATCGGCAACAGCAGGGTAGGTCATGCTAACATGAGACTGCATTCCCACAACATCAATGCGTGCCTGTGGATCGGCCTGAATGTCCTGAACAATTTTGCAGATTGCTCTTGTTTTTGCAGGAGAGTAGCAGGAATAATCATTGTAGGCAAGCTGAACATCGGCAGGAGCATATTTGTTTGCAAAGCGGAAGGCGTTTACAATAAAAGAGTCGTCTCCATAAATTGAAAACCATGGGCTTGAAGTGCGCAAAGGATTGTCGGCCCAGTTTCCGTCGGTACAGGCTTCGTTTACAACATCCCATACTACGATTATGCGTTTTCCATCATTATTTTTTTCTTCCCAGTCTTTTACAAATTCCAGAACCGTTTTTATGTACCATTCCTGGCGGGCTGTCATTTCGTCTTTTTCTACATAAGGTTCTCTTCCATCGTAATTTTTCTTAAAGAACCATTCCGGAGTCTGATTATGCCATACAAGAACATGGCCTCTCATAATCATGTTGTACTGTTTTGCAATACCAAGGATTTTTTCAAGACGACTGAAACCGGCTAAAGAATGTGGCACCTGATAGGTGTATCCGTTTTCGGCAACAAAGTCATCGGTAGAAGTTGGTCTGCTCCAGTTAAAAATAAAGTCTGGCTTACATTCATTTTCGCAGGTAAAACAGTTTGCCTGATGACTTACACCTTTCATAATAGCATTACTGGTAAGCTGATTTTCCGGAACTGCAAATCCAAAGTAATTAAAATATTTTGTATATTCATCCTTAAGCCCCGGAACTTCAGTCCATCGTGGCTGCCCAGCTTCCTTAGAAGCCGAAACCTTTTTTACAGGAATCTGAGGCTGCGGTTTAGCCTTAACCGGCGTACAAGAAATCAAGCCTCCCAAAGCCAACAAAACAATCCCCATCTCTTTAATTTTATTCATCACAAAACTCCATATTTTTGATTTTCTTCTATATTTGTAACAGATTATTTAGTAAAAAACAATTAATGAACATATTAGAAAATAGAATAATCTTATATATGTGTAGGCCCCTGAAAAAATGGCGGAAGACTAATGAACGTATTCCGCATTATAATTATTGAAGGAATATGCGGGACGCAGGAAAAAGAAATTAAGGGGGGACCGGCAGTGAGGCAGCCGCGTTTACGCCGGCTGGCGCACGGATGCCGGGGGATACCTTGATTTTTTTTCCGTCGCTGGGACCCGCCTATAGAATTAATAATAATGCGGCTAATGTAATGTTGTCTGGGAGCCATTTTTCCCACTTGATCCCATATAAAAGAATTCATATCTTTAATGTTCCCTTAACCCTTGTTTTTTACTATAATAATCTGCATGGCAACACAGCATAAAAAAATAGACGCGCAGACCCTAGAAAATCTGCTTTAT
>CAMNDY010000011.1 GCA_946535985.1 uncultured Treponema sp.
TGTTTCTTCAGTCTTATCTGTTTCTTCAGTCTTATCTGTTTCTTCAGTCTTATCTGTTTCTTCAGTTTGTTTACCGTCAGAACCAAGACCATCACAGGAAGTAAGGCTTACCACAAGCCCCCACCCAGATAAAAGTATAGTAGTAATTAAAAAGGTTATCAGGTGTTTTTTTATTTTTTTAACTGTTTTAGCCATCGCAAAAGTTCCTCCAAGTTGTAATGTAGTATAATTAGTTTCTTAATAAAAGACTAGCGGAGAGCACTATCTATCAAAGAGCACCATCCCCTGCCCCTTTCTTTTTGATACACATAACCCCTACAAGAATCAGATAATAAAGTGCCAGCAGCCCCAATACTATAAAGGTTGAAGCTGTTGATTTTGGAGCCATGCTTATAAGAATGAGCATTGGTGCACCAAAGGCAATGGCAACCCCACTACCGGAAACAAGATTATTGGCTGCAGGGGTCTTAAAGTCAGGGTCAATTTCGCGTACAAGAAGAATACCTGAACTTATTGTACCGGTGAGCATACCAAACATGGCAAGAAATCCTTCTTCTTCGTAGCCCTTGTAAACGCGTTTACAGAAGAATTTAAGATGAAGGAAGGTAACAAGGCCGCCAAGAATACAGGTAAGGGCAAATGGAATCCATAAGCCATGTAAATCTTCAAAGTCAATAGAAGCAATTCCACAGATAATCATCACATCAAAGAAAAGACCGGAAATGCGGCTTAAAAGATAATTGTTCTGATACTGCATTTCCATAAGCTTAATCTTGCGGAACTTTGAAAGAATGTTGCGGGTAAGGACTGCAAAAAGAGAGCCAAAAATAAAGTTAAAGCCCCAGAAAATTGGAGAAAGGGCATTTGCTACCCCGGGAGCAAATTTTGCAAGAAGGCTTGTTACTGCCCAAAGCACAAAGAAGGTAAATACATAAACAAGAACAATCAGAGCAACCTGAATAGAAAGGCGATCGATCGACTGAGAAATAGGCATTTCTCCTTCATCCTGGAAGGTATCTACTGTTACAGAACCGGAAAGTTCCTTAACATCTTTGCGTTCAAACTTTCCGCGTTTGGCCTGAATATTAAGATAAATTACTCCAATTATACAGGCAACTAAAAATCCTGTGGCAGCAATTGCAAGCGCATAAGATTTTCCGCCGGCAAAGCCTAAAGCTTCATAACTTGAACCTATATTGTTAGCCTGCCCTGGTCCCTGGCCAAAGCCCATAGGAAGAAGAATACCTGCAGCTTTAAACATATCTGGTTTAATGGTATATGCAAGACCAAGTGAAATTAAAAGACCTATTATTCCCTGAATCATATAAGAACTTACTATCATGGCACCACTATTTATGGCAGTTCTTACTCCCCCGCCCTGGGAAAAATCACTTTTAGTAACTCTAAGAGACATGGCAATAAAACCAAGGGCAATTCCGTGATAAGTAAGGGCATCTAAAAGACCAGGTTCTATTTCTATAAGATGAGTATACTTAAAGGCCAGGAGCAAAAAACCTGCAAGTACCGAAGTTGGCATAAGGGTCTTTTTAACAAAAGGAACCTTTAACCTCAATATGTTAGAAATAAGTACCAGCAGGGCAATAATACCAAGCTGTACTACTGGACTCCACAATCCGATGTTTTCTGCAGAATAGTTCATAAATTACCTCGCAATATTTTCCATATAGTTATATATTTCCGCACGTTTAGCGGGGATTTTTTCTGATTAGCTTTTATTTCGTAATGGGTACCGGCGCTGTCCGAAAAAACAAAACCGTTACGGCTGTAAACAGACATATCGGGAATATCATTTATTAAAAGAGAAACAGCTTTTCCACTTTGGGGAAGGAACTCAAACCTGTTTTTGTACAAGGCCATTCTTCCGCTTCCAAGATCTTTTTCATTATGATCAGAATCTACAGTTTTAAGGGAAAGATCAGAATCGGTAAAAAACGGAGTCGCTTCATCACGGTCTGCGGTAGCTAACTCTTTAAGATAGTCCTCCTGTAAATCTTCCCATTCTTCTGTGTTCTTTACTCCAAAATCAGGGTTAAAATTTCCGTAAACATCAAAGTCACTTTCATTTCCACACTGGGTACACATAACCTTATTGCCTTTAGAAGTAATCTTTCCAAGGGTCCTGCAGCGGGGACAAACACAGTAAGCACATTCAATTCCCAGGGCACGATTTTTTCCCTTATAAGCTACAGCTTTTATAGCCTGACGTTCATAAGCATCTTCATTAATATCACTTACCACTGCCTGTGTAATCTCTTCAACAGACATATCAGCAAGCTGCTTGGGACTATAAACATTAACTACCTGTCCATAAGCTTTTCCCCGCCTAATTCCAAAACCCCAGCGGGGATTTGTAAGATATCCGCCTTCTATGCGGTAAGTAACAAGACTTGCCCCACAGATTTTTGCAAGCTTACCGGTAGCATCAAAAACAGGAAAATTTCTTCCGTCAAAGGAGCGGTTTCCTTCGGCAAAAAGGCAGACATTGTATCCATTTCGAAGTTTGCGGATTATTTTCATAACTGTAAGGGTATCGGAAGAGCCCTTTATTTTTGCAATTGGTTCAAAGGCCCAGCGTAAAAGCTTAGAAATCCAGCCTTTGCGGTAAACATGTTCGCTTGCAACAAAATACATCTGCTTTTTAAAGCTCAAGCCAACAAGAACACAATCTAATTCGGTTGTATGATTTGAAATAACAAGATAAGGCCCCTTTATTTTGGGAGCAGCTTTACATTTATAAGAATATATAAGCTTAAAAAAAGGAGCCGTAAAATACCAGAAAAAATTCCAGACCCCCTGATGCCTTCTATGTGCAGCCTTTTCTTTTTTTACATTTGAGTCCATTTTTGTCATTTAAAAAATTATAACATGGATTTTGAAATATTGAAATAAATAATTGTTTTAATTTTTTAGTTATCGAATACCTTTTTACGCCATTCTGCTTCGTAATCGGCCATAGAGGCTTTTGAATCGGTTGTAATGGCAGAATTAAGATATGGTTCAACTACTACAGATTTATAAGAATCCCAGCGGGCAGGAAGCTTTTGCGGAACCTTTAATAATTGAGCCGGAGGAAGATTTGTAAGAAGCTGATTGTAATATATAGGAAGAACATGTTCAGTTACATCGCGCAAGGAAGAAAATCCATCGGCAATTCCAAACATTTCATTATTAAGCTCCATCTGGATTTTTCGTTCAAGAATTTCTTTTTGATTTTCGGAGTCAAAGAACCAGGTAAGAAATTCAGTGGCTCCCTGCTCGTTGCGGGCTTTTGTATAAATGCCTGTCATTAAAAGGGAATCTTCAATAGGAATAAAATCATCACCTGCTATCCAGCGGTAATCAATATTGAGTTCCTGATTTTTCATATATCCAAACATTTTATTACTTGTAGTATAGGCAAGCAGAGTTCTTCCCGAAGTAACCTGGCGGTAATCAGGCATAAAAAGATATTTATAGGCAAAATCCTGTTCTTCCTGGGCAGAGCTGTTTGTATTTATAATCCAGTCGCGGTCGTAAGAAACGACATTTCTAAGGCGAAGATCGCTCCAGACAATCTGCCCCTTCTCTTCCCTAAAATCTACCCTGTAAAGCTTTGTGGTAAGATACAAAAAGTCATCATTTGCAGAAGGCAAAAATCCTATGCGGCTAAAAGTTCCTTTTTTGTTTTTTTCATTGTAACTCAGGCCAGCTGCTTTTATCTGGTCCAGAGTCATTGTGTAATTTTCGGAAATAAAATCTTTGTTTGATTCTGCAAAAATTACCGCAGGAAGATTAAAGCTTACAGGCAAAAGATATTGAGTTTTACGAATCTTGCCGGCCTCTAAAAGCTGACTATAAAACATTGAAGAAGAAATTGTCTGACGGTCAAAAAGATAATCAAGAGACTTAAACTGCTTTTGAGTTTTGTCTGTACAAAGCCAGGAGCCTATTACAATATCGGGAGGAAGCTCGTCTTTTGCAGGTGGTAGTTCCTGAGCAGGATTTTCTTTATATACAATTACAGCATTGCTTCCCGGATGAGTAAAATTAAAAAGTTCTGTGTACTGTGCAAACTCGGCGCTGGAAGTCCAGATAATAATTCTTGATTGCTCAGGTTCATCACAGGAACACAAAAGAAAGGAAGCGGCAAGAAAGATTGCTGCAAAAAAAATTCTTCTCAAATTACATAGCCTCTGCTACATTATATATGGCAGAATAAACTTCATCAATCTTTTCTTCGTCAATGCTTGAGAAGGCAACGCGCAACGTATTGGCATCAATCTGAATAATACCAATTCCTTTTTCGGCAAGAAGCTTTTTGCGGATATCTTCTGCATTTGAAGTCTTTACATTAAAGCTCATAAAGTAGCCTGAATTAAAAGGCAAAGGTTCAAGAACAGAGGATTTGTGTGTATTTACAAATTTTCTTACAGCATCATAGCGGCGCTTAAGCATTGCACGAAGTTCTTTTTTCTGTTTATTGTGTTCTTCATCATTCAAAGCATGAAGAACAAGAGCCTGGCTTGGTGTAGAAGAACAGGAAACAGAAGAACGGATTGCAGACATAAACTTAATCTGAAGGGCTGTAATCTGCTCATCAGTAAGACCTTTTGAAGCAAAAGTTACAAAACCGGTTCTAAAGCCCCAGGCAAAATCTTCTTTTGTAGGACCATCTGCTTTTATTGCAAGAATGTTTTCGTGCATATCTGCAAAGTAAGCAAAGAGAGACTGAGGTTCAATATCATCTTCGTAGTTGAGTCCAAAGTATGCGTCGTCGCTGAGGACCAGAACCTTTGCACCACTTTCTGCAATTTCCTTTACAATGCGGCAAATTTCAGCAGCTTCTTTTTTTGTAGGACTGTAACCGCTTGGATTCTGAGGGAAGTTTAACAAAACACGAACAGAACCATATTTTGCAGCATCGGCTTTCATAGCTTCTTCGAGGGCTTTAAGATTAAAACCATTTCCTTCAAAGCATTTGAACTGATGGAATTCTGCATTGCGGCGGGCACAACAGATAAGCTCGTAGTTATCCCAGCAAGGATCTGCAGCAAGCAGAGGTTTTGTTTCGTCAACAAAAAGATCTGATACATAAGAAAGTACGGCTGTAAGACCTGGTACTAAAATTGGCAGAGAGATTTTTTTACCGGCAAGAGAAGGATTTTTTTCAATAATTTTTTCTTTCCAAAGAGCACGTAAATCTGGATTTCCGGCTGTTTTTGCATAAGCTACAGTTTCGCGTGGATTAAATGAAGGCATTGATTTTTTGTAAGAATCAAGCTCAATTGGAGTTCCACCAGAAACTGCCATACCGATTGTTCCATTTGCAAGAAAAGCATCTTTTGCTGCTTCTGCACCCTGAGAAATAATACCATTTGGAAAATAAAGTCTTTTGCCCATATCAGACAAAAGTGCGTCTACAACAGACCCCTTGAGAGTCTCGTTTAATTCAATTGCCAGTTTATTCATAACGGATGATATTATGGTAAAAATGCATAGAAAAGTCAATATTTTGCAGATTTATTCATTTTTATGCGCAATTCTTGTATATTTATGCAAGAAAAGAGAAAAGATCGCCTGCCTGAGGCTGTGCACCGTTGAGAATATATGGAGTTTGAAGTGCCTTCTGCAACTGTTTCTGATAGTTTTTAATGAGGGCTTCTGTCTGGTCAGGAGAAAGGTCTTTTACAGGCTTTGCAGGTTCATTTTTAATTGCAGAAACGCGTTCAATAAGAGAGTTTAGAATACGTAATTTACTGATTGAAACACCATTCTGACCATTACCGGCAGCAACACCTGAAACGTGATCAAAATGAGAATAAAGGAGTGCCGACTTGCTTACTGGAACATACATTTTTCCGGCAGCTTCTACAATCGACGAATTGCTATATGAGAAAGCAGCTAATCCAGGAATGATTGAACTCATTTTCCTACCTCCATTTTATTTATCGGAATTAGAAAAAAATGTATTAGTTTTTTTTGAAGGAAGAGTCTGCAGCTCATTTTCAATTTTACTTTTACTGCTTTTGCCTTTATAATTAAAGAACAATATTTTTTTTACGAGGTTTGTTCATGGACAAAAAGAAAATTAAAGTAACATTAATTTACGAAGATAAAAAAGTTTCAGAAAAAACAGTGGAATTTCCAACCCCTGTTACAGATATAATTGATGGATTTGGTTTACCTGTAGAAAATATCTATGCAGTAAAAATCAACAATGAGGTAAGACCGCTCGACACCCCTATTCAATTTACAGCAAATATTGAGCCTATTTTGAATAACACAAAGGATGGAAGTAACGTTTACCGCCGCTCTCTCTGTCTTTTGCTTGCAGCTGCCAGTCATAATCTCTTTCCGGAGAAACGCCTTATTGTAGGACACAGTCTTGGGCACGGATATTTTTACACTTATGATAACGAAAAATCTGTTCACATTGATGTTATAAACAAGCTCAATAAAGAAATGACTCGTCTCATTAAAGAAGATATTCCAATTACTACAGAGTTCGTTTCTTACCAGGAAGCAACAAAACTTTTTGAAAAACTCGGAATGATAGAAACCCGCAAGCAGCTAAACTTCGTCTGCTCTCCAAAAATCAAAATTAATTCTATCGGAGATTTTTCTGATATCTACTTTGGACCTCTTGTACGCTCAACAGGAACTCTTAAAATGTATGATATTCTCCAGTATAAAAACGGTTTCCTTCTCCGCTTCCCACGCACTTCAGACCCTGAGCATCTGGAAGTTTTCAAAGATCAGCCAAAGCTTTATGAAGTTTACCAGAAATACAAGGAATGGGGAAAACGCGTAAACGTTACTTCTGCCGCTTCTCTTAATGAGCTTGTTGCAAACCGCCAGATAAATGACTTTATTGATATTACCGAAACTTATCAGCAAAAAAATATTTCTCAGATTGCTTCGCAGATTGTTGCAAAAAAGACTGTCCGCGTTGTTTTAATTGCTGGACCTTCTTCTTCGGGAAAAACAACTTCTGCAAAAAAACTTGCGCTCGAACTCATGGCAATGGGTTACACACCAAAGGTAATCAGTCTTGACTGCTACTATGCCGGCCGCGACAAAACCCCGCTCGACGCCGAGGGAAAACCTGACTATGAATGTCTTGAGGCCTTGAACATTTCTCTGCTCAATAAAAACCTTGTAGATCTCTTTAAGGGAAAAGAAGTTACAATACCTTCTTACGACTTCCACACAGGAACGAGCTACTTTGAAGACAAGAACAAGTTGAAGCTGGAACAGAATGATATTCTTATTATGGAAGGAATTCACGGCCTTAATCCAAAGTTAACACCAAAGGTTCCTGATGAATACAAATTTAAGATTTATCTTTCTGCCCTAACCCAGCTGAACCTTGATGACCATAACCGCATTTCTACAAGCGACAACCGCCTTATCCGCCGCATTGTACGCGACAACAACTTCCGCGGAAAGTCTGCAGCAGGAACAATTGAAATGTGGCCAAGTGTAACACGAGGAGAAGAGCTTCATATCTTCCCGTTCCAGAATAATGCAGATGCAATTTTGAATACGGCCCTGGATTATGAGCTCAGTGTATTGCGTGTATATGCAGCTCCACTTTTGCGCCAGGTAACACCACTCGAAAAGGAATTTTCAGAAGCCCGCCGTCTCTTGAGCTTCCTCGAAAACTTCTCTACTATTCCGCCGACGGTTGTTCCGCCAAAGTCTATTATCCGCGAGTTTATTGGGGGTTCTGCATTCCATTACTAAGTGAGATTCCCGGGTCAAGCCCGGGAATGACATGTCATTGTCGTGATAACAAAAGTGTCATTGTCGGGCTTGACCCGACAATCTCTTATTAGAATTTGCCAAATCATCTATAAAATCATTTTCCTCTTTGTCAACTTCTGCCTTATAAACTGCTTCTTCTTTTTCTTTAAGCTTCTCGAGGGCTGTTGTTTTTTTCATGGCTTCTGCAAGAACTGCTCGCTTTTGTTCGCTTACAAGTTTTGCCTGAGACAGCTGCTGCAGTAATTCTTCTTTTTGCATTTCAAGAAATTTTTTACGACTGTTTCCGGCTGCAATATCTTCAAAAGAGGAAGAAGCATCAATCTGATTTTTTACAGAAATAAATTGAGAAGCTATAATTTGTAAACTGTCGTTTATTTGAGTTTCAACAGCAAGGGCTTTTGCAAGTTCGTTCTGAGCCTCTTCCTTTTCAAAATTACGAAAATCAAGCACATCCTGTAACTCAAATTTAAATGCTTTTGCCATGATAAACCTATGTCATTGTCGGGCTTGACCCGACAATCTATTCTTTCTGACTTTCTTCGTCTATCTTCACCTGATCGGCAATATCGGCGGCAGTCTGGGCATTAAGGGCCGGCTGTTCAGAATATTCTTCCTGTGGAATTTCAATACCTGCCAAGGTTGCAAGTTTATCAAGAGTATCTTCCATAGGACACTTTTCATATTCTTCCTGCTTAAGGAATTCTTCAATTTCATCATGCTTGTCTATGGCAAGATCAATATCAGGAGAACCACCCTTCTGGTAAATACCTGCTGTTATCATAGTTTCACGTTCTGCATAATTAGCCATCATCATGCGGATTAAACCGGCAGCTTTTTGTGTCTGTTTACCGGTAACCCTTTTTGCAAGACGGCTTATGCTTGCCAGAACATCAATTGCAGGATAGTGATAGGCCTGGGCAAGACGACGGCTCAAAACTATGTGTCCATCCAAAGTACCGCGTACCTTATCTACAATAGGGTCATTCATATCATCGCCATCGGCAAGAACTGTGTAAAAGGCTGTAATGGAACCTTTGTCGTTTGTACCGGTTCTTTCAAGCAGTTTTGGAATCATATCAAATACGCTTGGAGGATATCCCTTCTGGGCAGGAGGTTCCCCGTTTGCAAGTCCAATTTCTCGCTGGGCCTGAGCAAATCGTGTAACAGAATCCAGCATTAAAACAACGTCTTTTCCTTTGTCGCGGAAGTATTCTGCAATTGCTGTACATACATAAGCAGCACGAAGACGGCAAATACTCGGCTGATCTCCGGTTGCAATAACAATTACAGAACGCTCCAGACCTGCTTTTCCAAGATCCCGATTTATAAAGTCAAGAACCTCTCGTCCTCGTTCACCAATAAGACCTATTACATTTATATCTGCGTCTGTGTTGCGGGCAATCATAGAAAGCAGAGTTGATTTACCAATACCGGAACCTGCAAAAATACCAATACGCTGACCTTTTGCAACTGTAAGAAGAGAGTCTATAGCGCGGACACCGGTTTGAATGCGTTTATTATTGGGCATACGCGTCATCGGATCCGGTGCATCGGCAACAGCAGGATAATATGCTTCTGGCACAATTTCAGGGCCATTATCACAGGCATGACCTGTAGCATCAACAGTGCGTCCAAGAAGCGACATGCCGACAGGTACCTTCAATACGCTGCCGGAAGCTATAACTTCACAACCAACTTCAATTCCCTTTGTATTACCAAAAGCTGTAAGACGGACAATTTTATCTTCAAGGCCAACAACTTCGGCCAGTAAAGTAGAACCGTCGGCAAGCCGGATTGTACACATTTCGCCGATTACAGAACGTGGACCTTCGCTTTCAATTTCAAGGCCTTTTACTGCAACAACTTTTCCAATATAATGAATTGTGTCGGCATCAATTACTTTTTCGAGATATTTTGTAAAATTGAATTCACCGGTATAGGAAGAGCGCATATTAAGACCTCCCTATTCTGTAGCACCAGTAAGAGAATCTGAACGTTTGATATTCTTAACAGGAGAAATCTCAAGAATCTTATTTTCAAGTTCCTGAAGCTGACTTGAGATTCTGGCATCAATTGCACCAAAGTCTGTTTCTACAATACAACCACCGCGTTCAACAGAAGAATCTTCAAGAACAGTAATACCTTTTACATTTTCAACGTGCTGAATAAATTCCTGTGCATGCTCCGAAGTAAGCTTAACATCTTCAAGATTTACACGAAGCGTAACTTCTCCGCGGGTCTTAACTTTTTTAAGGGCAGCAAGAGTATTTGCCATAACTACGTTTTTCTGATTTTCAGAAAGAATCTTAATAACCTTACGGGCCATCAAAATTACAAGTTCAACAATCTGACTTTCTGTATCGGCAAGGATTTCTTCACGGCGCTGCATTACAGCTTCAAGAATTCTATGCATGCGGTCTACAAGTCGGTCTACCTCGGCAACACCTTTTTCATAACCTTCCTGATGACCCTTTTCATAACCGTTTGTCTGTGCTTCATTATGAAGACGGTCTCTTTCTGCTTCGGCATCTGCAATTATCTGTGCAGCTTCATTTTTTGCCCTTGCAATTATATTCTGAGCTTCATTTTCGGCGTCGGCTTTAATAACGGCTGCTTCATCTGTCTGACGTTTTACTTCGGCAAAGGCGGCATCTTCTGCTTTCTTAACAATATCATCTGCACTAGCCTGGGCCTGTGCAAGCATTTTCTGCTTTTCACTTTCCCACTGAACTTTAAAGTTTTCAGCTTCTTTGCGTAAATCTTCTGCAGTTGGACCCGTATATTCTTCTTGAATTACAGGCACTTCTTCTTCTACAGGCGCATAATTATGCACCAGAGGAAGCATTACCTTATCACCTTCTACTTTTGTTTCACCAGGACGAAAAACAGATTTTGCCATAAAAATTACTTCCTTACTTCAGTCCGATTTTAGGTTACGAGTTCGTCCTCGCCGGAGCGGGCAATAACGATATCACCACTATCTTCGAGACGACGGATGATAGATACAATCTTCTGCTGAGACTCTTCAACATCCTTCAGGCGGACAGGTCCCATGAATTCCATATCTTCTTTAAGCATACTTGCGGCACGCTTAGACATATTTCCAAAGATTTTATCCTGAACTTCGGTATCAACAGATTTAAGCGCTTTTGCGAGTTCCTGCTGATCGACATCGCGGAGTACCTTCTGAATAGCACGGTTGTCGAGCATAACGATATCTTCGAATACGAACATTCGCTTTTTGATTTCCTCGGCAAGATCCGGATCGTCTTCTTCCAGAGATTCGATAATAGACTTTTCTGAAGAACGGTCTACAAGGTTCAAGATTTCTACGATAGCCTCAACACCACCGGCAGCAGTATAGTCTTCTGAAGACAGAGTTGAAAGCTTCTTTTCCAATACTCGTTCAACTTCACGCAAAACTTCAGGAGATGTACGGTCCATGGTTGCAAGACGTTTTGAAACTTCGGCCTGCATTTCTTCAGGCAGGTTCTGCAAAATAACGGCAGCTTTTCCAGGTTCCAGGTAAGCCAGAATCAAGGCAATTGTCTGCGGATATTCCTGCTGAATAAAGTTGAGCAAATGTGCAGGGTCTGTACGGCGGATAAAATCGAAAGGACGAACCTGGAGGGATGAGGTAAGTCTGTTGATAATATCGATAGCCTTTTGAGAACCCAAAGATTTTTCGAGGAGTTCGCGGGCATAATCAATACCACCGGTAGTGATAAAGTTCTGAGCATTCATGAGCTCCTGGAACTCTTCAAGTACAGCATCCTTAAAATCAGGGTTTACTTTTTCCTGACGTGCAATTTCAAATGTAAGGGTTTCTACTTCATCTTCGCGAAGGTGCTTCATGATTTCGGCAGAAACTTCTGGTCCAAGCGAAATTAAGAAAATAGCGGCTTTCTGGCGACCAGTTAAACTTTTATAATCCTTTTGATTTTTCTTTGAGGATGAGCCAGAGCCCGCAGGCTTAAGGCTACCAGGCTTTGGTACAGGCTTAGGATTTGAACCTTTTGGTTTGTCTGCAGATGATAAATCTTCGTCAGCCATTTTATTCCTCCATCAACCAAGTTCTAATGAGCATTGCAACATCTTCAGGATGCTCTTTTGCCATAGTAATAGCATTTTCCTGGAGTTCCATACGTCTTGTTTCTTCGACAGACATTGTAACTTCCATACCATCTTCTTTGGCATCCCAAAGAGCTCTTTCGCGGGCTGCCTGCTGCTCTGCAAGAAGTCGTGCTTCCCTTTCGCGGCGGCGGCGTTCAATTTCTTTACTGATAACACGGAAGAGGATAAATCCAAGAAGAACAACAACAACAGCAATAAGAATAAGAACAATCATTCTCTGTCGCTGAATCTTTGCAAAGTAAGCTGCATCCTCGTCGGCATGTTCCTTATCACGGTCGTAGGCCATGTTAGTTACAACTACAGTATCACCGCGGTTTCTGTCATAACCAATTGCACCCTGAATGGAACGTTCTGCATCTGCAATTTCATTTTGTGTAAGTGCAGTATATTCACGTTTAAGAGAGCCATCCTCTTCGTTTATGATTGGTTTGCCGTTTTTATCTTTAAGCAGCTTCCATTTACCATCAAGGTTTACAGAAACTGCAATCTTATCGATTTTTGGAGCAGAGATTTCGTTTGTCTGCTTTGTGTTAAGAGCATGATTTATAGTTTTTCCTGTTTCGGTTGATTTTCCGATTACGTTAGACATATCGGAATATACAGGAGGAGTCTGTCCTTCTACACCGGCAGGACCTTCGGGATTATATCCTGTACCCTGCCATACTTTTTCGATTGTCTGTTCACTTACAGGAAGTGTATCACGGAATTCAGAATCATCATATGGTGTATCAGGGTTATCCTGCTTGATTACAATAGGACTATATTCAGTAGAAGAGCTTGTTCTTTGAGAAGTATCCATCTCAATAGTAACAACCATATCACGACAGCGATCCTGGCCGTAAGTATTCTGGAAAAGATTTAAGATTTTTGCACGGATTTCTGTAGCATACTTGAGCTTAAACTTTTCTGTTTTTTCCGTAAGAGAAAGTCTGTCATATTCTGCCATACCTTCAAAATCATTGATCTGATTTCCTTCGGTATCGGTAATAATGAGATATTCTTCTTTAAGACCTTCTACAGCAGACAAAATGAGACGCTGAATACCCTGGATTCGTTTTTTATCTGTCATAAGTGTACTTGAAGGGGTCGTTTTTAAGATAACACTTGCAGATACAGGAGCCTGATCAGCAGCAAAAAGCTGTTTTTCAGGCAAAACAATATTTACATCAGCCATCTGAACATCAGAAATGGCTTCTATGTGAGCTTTAAGTTGTTTCTGAATTGTATTTTTAAGCTTAACGTTCTGATCCGAATCTGTTGTAGACCAGCTTCTGTCATAAAAACCGGCCCATGGATCAATTGAAGAAGGAACAAGATTTTCGCTTATAAGAATTTCACGCATTCTACGTGCAGTTTCTTCATCGGCAACAGAAATGTAACCGTTTGAGTCAGCTGAGGCAGATACATTTTCCTGAGAAATTCTATCCAAGATTCTGGTTAGCGAAGTATTTTCTGTAACAGGGGCATTAAAAAGTCTTACAGTTGTAGGTTTAGAAGAAACCCTTGCAGCAAGAATAATTGCTACGATAACTATAACTACAATGCCTATTAATATGACTTTTTGTATTGGCTTCCACTTAGACCACAAGTCCTTAAGCTTGCCAAACACTTTTTTAAGCCATTCGTTCATCAGACCCCTCCCTTGAACGAATCAACGCAAAAATGCAAATTTATAGTAAATTTAATTTATTATAACATAAGGGGGGAAATTTGACAAGAAAAAAGTTTATAAAATCATATTACTGCAAAGGCAGTTATCTTGTTGTTGTAATTTCGTTCCAGTCTGTTACAAGGCGGTCGATTACAGTCTGAGCAAGATTTAAGCTCATACGGGCTTTCTGCATTGCAATTGTTACATCATGTACGTCAACACTATCAGGATCTGTAATGAGCTGCTCCTGAAGCTTTGAAACATCATTCTGCTGAGTATTTACAGTATTCAGTCCCTGCAAAAGATAATCTTTAAAGGTTGAATTTACGTTAGAAGGATTTGCGTTTTGCTGTGGTGATACAAGATTTTCTGTACCATAATGCTGTGCGTTAGTGCGCACCATCTGTAATGTTCCAAATTCAGGTATTTTCATTTTAGCCCCCACTTAAGACTTATTATGTATCATAAGCCTTTATTTGTCAAATTACTTTGCAATCTGCAAGGCCGCAGTAAACATATCTTTTGCACCATCAATTACAGTGGCATTTGCTTCGTAGGCGCGTGAGGCAGAAATAAGATCTACCATTTCGTTTACGATATTTACGTTAGGATATTCAACATAACCTGCATTTGGACCGGATTTTATTGCATCAGGATGAGTCGGATCATATACAAGACGTCCCTGAGTAGTATCTTTTACAATTTCTGCAACTTTAACACCCTTTCCAGGACCATTATCTAAAGCAGCAGGAACAAAAGGACTATTCCAGGTTGGATTTGAATCTTCTACAGGACGAAAAACAACAGTTGATTTTCTAAAAACTCCGCCGTCCTGTGTGCGGGTTGTGCTTGCGTTTGCAATGTTATCGGAAATTACATCGCTTCTAAGTCTTTCTGCTGCCATTCCGGTAGCGGCAATATTTATACTGGTGAACATTCCCATATGTCTAAATCTCCTTTTAATTCTTAAATCTTGATTTACAGCAGTTAGCTTTTAGCCATTAGCAGTTAGCTTTTATAGGGGGAAGTCTCCCCCTCGCTTCAACCTGCTTTGCAGTTTTCCGCTACCCCCTCTCCTAAGGGCTGCGCCCTTAAAAACCTGCTAACAGCTTATTGCTAACAGCTAAGCGCTATTTTTTCATCGCAACATTAACCTGCTCAAATTCAAAGCTTGTTAGCTGTGTGAGAAGGCGGTACTGCATCTGAATCTGAAGGATATTGTTGGCTTCTGTTTCGGCATCAACGTTGTTTCCGTTTGCCTTGGCCTGTGTGGTGTAATCTACAACACGACGTGGTTCAATTTCGCGGTAATCATAAGGCGTATTAATCTGAATATGGCGGTCATCTGTTGTAGTGAGTTTAAAGGAATTCTTTGCGATTTCTTCTGAATCAATAGCACGTTTAAGTTCTGATTCAAAATTAACAACTGAGCGTTTGAAATTTGGAACTTCACTGTTTGCAAGATTATTTGCAGTTACCTGATATCTGAGTGAAGTAACATCCATTTCACGCTGCAAAAGGTCAATTGAGCGTGTAAAACTGTTCATTCCTGTCCTCCTGAAAATTTGTTTACATCTAGTTGATTTTCGGAAGGAGAGGAAAATAGTTTAGAAAAAATTATTTATTCTTCAAAATCTTCAGGATCTTTCATTCAACAACTCTTCTTAACAATCCTTAATTACCAAATAGTTTCTACATCATACTCAGGAATTATTTTATCACTAGTTATAATTATACAATTTCTTTTTTGAGCCTGAGAAACAATGAGTCTATCAAAAGGATCTTTATGAACGGGAGAAAGATTCTTTACCCCTTCCAATTCATCAGAAGAAATTGCAAGAATTTCTATATCTCTTTCTTTACAAATCTTTTCAATTTCGGGGATTGTTGATTTTATATTTAGTTTTCCTATAGCTTGTTTAATGGCAATCTCCCATAAAGAGACAATACTTACAGATAAATCTTTTTCTGTTGTAATAATTTTTGTTGCTGTACTTGAGAGCCCAGATGGATTACATAAACTAAATATCAATGCATTTGTATCAAGCAGATATTTCACATATACTCCTTAAAACAATCAGGGGTTTCATCAAAATCGGATGCAATGTAAAAATCTTGTTCCAGACCTCCAAGTTTGCGGGAGAATGTTTCAGGTACATTTTTGGATTTTTGAGAAAGTAATCTTTTTACTTTCTCAAAAATCTTTTTCAATTCAGGAACAGCAAGTTTATCAAGTTCTTTGTCAAAATAGTCATATGCAAAATCACTCATAACAAAACCTCCTGCGTTTATTGTATAACACAAATAATCAAATTACTATAGAAAAATTGATTATTTAGTTTTACAAAATATACCTGCTCAAATCCTGGTTCTGGCTTATGCCTTCGAGTTTTGAATCTACATAGGCGGCGTCGATTTTTATGGTTTCACCCTTGTGTTCGTCGGCTTCGAAGTTGATGTCGGCGAGGACTTTTTCCATGATGGTGTGGAGACGGCGGGCACCTATGTTTTCGGCGCTGGCGTTTACTTCTTCGGCAACTACGCTCATGCGGTCAAGGGCATCTTCGGTAATGTCGAGCTTTACACCTTCTGTTTCGAGAAGGGATGTATACTGCATAATCAGGCTGTTTTTAGGTTCCTTGAGGATGCGCTTAAAGTCTTCTTTGTGAAGGGAATCAAGCTCTACCCGCAGAGGAAAACGGCCTTGAAGCTCGGGGATAAGGTCACTTGGGGCTGCAACGCTAAAGGCGCCGGCTGCAATAAAGAGGATATGGGTTGTGTCCACTACACCAAACTTTGTGTTTACATTGCTGCCTTCTACAATAGGAAGGATATCGCGTTGAACACCTTCGCGGCTAACGTCCTGACCGTGGCTTTCGCCGTGAACTGCAATTTTGTCTATTTCATCAATAAAGATAATACCACTCTGCTCTACCCGCTTTTTGGCTTCATCGGCAACCTTGTCGTGGTCTACCATGCTGTCCAGCACTTCTTCTGTAAGAATCTTGCGGGCTTCTTTTACTGTAACGGAACGCTTTTTACCGCGACCGCCGCCACGCATCATATTTACAAGCCCCTGCATGCTGCTTTGAAGGTCATCCAGTGAACCACCGGCAATAATTTCCATGCTTGGCATACCCGGATTGTTTGAAACTACAATGTCTACTTCACGGTCTTCGAGTTTGCCTTCTCGGAGCATCTGGCGGAACTTTTCGCGGGTAGAATTGTCTGTCTTTTTAGCTTCTTCATTCTGCTGGTTAGCAGCCTCTTCCTGAGCAAGCTTGTTCAAGTCTATCTGGATTTCTGTCGGAGAGCTCTGGGTTATAAAGCCCATTGGAGCGTCTGTAGGCTCTTCTTTTTTTTCTGGCCTATCGTTTGTGCCAGGCAGCAAAAGGTCAAGCAGGCGTTCTTCTACCTTGTCTACAGATTTTTCGCGCAGCTGCTCTTCCATTTCGGCTTTAACGTCTTTGTAGCCTACGGCCATAAGGTCGCGCACCATGCTTTCTACATCGCGGCCTACGTAACCAACTTCGGTATATTTAGTAGCTTCAACCTTAATAAAAGGGGCACCGCAAAGCTTGGCAAGACGGCGGGCAATTTCTGTTTTACCGCAGCCGGTTGGTCCAATCATCAAAATATTTTTTGGAGCAACTTCGTCGCGGATATCTTCCGGCAGCTTAAGACGGCGAAAGCGGTTACGCAAAGCAACAGCCACAGCCTTTTTTGCTTCCTGCTGCCCGATGATATACTGGTCCAGCCGCTCTACGATTTGTTTAGGTGTAAGTTCTGATTTATTTTCGATTTCTTCCATAATAATAAATATAATGATTTAAAAGACATTAGGCAAATAAAAAAATGCAGCAACGATTATGTTGCTGCATTTATATTATGAAATGATGTTAGTTAGAACTCGCGGATGGCACAGCTGGATGTAACACCCAAAGGATTTACTGATTTTCGTAAGCCATAAAAACTAGCATAGGATAGCTCGTAATTACAATTTTGATACGATCCATCACCAGAAGGAATGTCTGCAGATAAATCACACTGAGACGAGGACATACATATTTTTAAGCATTGAGAACCAATTTCGTGTGTCGAAAACTGTGCTATAATATTACCTATATTTTGTTTAGAAAGCATAAACAATTCAGCAGCACTTGGTAAATACCAGCCGTTTTCATAATCTGTTTCTTTAACATTGCTTCCTTCTACATCCTTATAATTTTTTGCAAAATAGAATGCAGGGTAATTTTCAGCTATTTCAGTATCATCTTCAAATCCATTCTCACTAAGAAAGGCTCCAATTTGTTCAAGGTTGTCTCTACCATTTCTATCATTGGCAGTATCATCCGTAAAGACAAACCCATTAGATTCCTGAATCGGTCTGCACTGAATTGTAGTAATATCTTTGTCATATGCAGATGCATTACTGGTGCACCATACAAGCTCACTTCTTACCATTACACCTACACCAAGAGTTCTGGTTGTAGTCGTATCGTTACCGCTATTCAGTTCTGTTCCCTTGTAGAAAATTACTGCTACCATGGCTGATTTCTGTACATCATCTAATTTCAGACTCCAAGTATAAGGTGTTGCAGAACCGTCTTTAAATACTATATCAAGAACCTTTTTTTCTTCTTCAGGAGCTTTTGTTCCGTGATACCATTTTGCAGTAAGAGTAATATCCTCGTTTATAGGTTCACTAAAATCATAATCATTTCCATTGTATTGCCAGCGGTAGAAAACATATCCTGTTTTTGTCGGAACAGGAGGTACTGTCGCACATTATCCTTTCTCAACAGTTTGAGTCAGGACATCACTTCCACCATTTGAATTAAATGTTACTTTTCTTGAAGGACTCCATTTTGCTGTAAGCTCAATATTTCCATTTATACAAGTATCAGCAAAATTGAAATTATCATTGCTGCCATTCAACCGCCAACCTTTAAAAACATAACCTTCTTTTGTAGGGTCGGCAGGTGCAGTTGCCTTATTTCCATTCTCTATAATCTGCATCTCAGGTGCTGTGCTTCCACCGTCAGTATCAAATGATACACTATAAAGAGGATTCCATTGCGCATAAAGTGTAGTAGTTCCTGTAATCGGAGTTTTAGCAAAATTAAAATTGTCATTGCTACCATTTAATCGCCAGCCTTTAAAAACATAGCCTTGTTTTGTCGGCTCGTCAGGTACTGTTGCTTTAGATTCGTTCTCAACAACCTGAACTATAGAACCAACGTCATCACCGCCTATGGCACAAATTACTTTATACAATGGATTCCAACGTGCAGTAAGTGTAATATTTTCCTTAATTGGAGTTTTGAAATCAAAATCGGTTCCATCTTTATCCCAGCCCTTAAAAACATATCCGGCATTGTCATCTCCAGCAGCCTTTGTAGGTTCCTTCGGTTTTACTGCATTTTCACCATCCGGTACAATCTGCATAGCTGGAGCAGCACTTCCGCCATTGGTATCAAATGTTACATTGTGAACACAAGTTTCCTCGACTTTAAAATTGTAGATTCTATAAGAGGCACTTATGTGAACTGGTCTAAAGACAACGTCAATAACTTCATCCGAATCAAACATACAATAAACTGAATTGTCTGTAACCCAACCAACACCCCAGTCGAATCTCTCAGAAGCATAAGAAATAATATTTGTAGCAGTAGCACTGTCCAGCCATCCCCATGGTACGGCGCGTTTTAAAATGAAACCATTTAGTTTAATTGATTTACATTGCATGGTAGCATTATCTTTTTTTAGGTAAGATGTCCATGAAAAACGGTATAAAACCCCACCTTTTACATAAATATTTTTTACTGCGACCTTGGATGCAGAATAAGAACCATCATATGGTTCATCGTCTTTAAACTGAATATCAAAACTACAACCAGAACCAGAGGACTGATAATTCGTCATTTCTCCAGGATCGGCAGGTTTGGGGTCATCAACACCACAAACCCATTCATAATTGCTTGAGTCAAATTGGGAAAACCTTATAGACACCGTCACATTACTTGAAGGCATCGTAAACTTGTTATCTGTTACCAAAATACGATTATTATTAGAGTCGGTCACCCAAATGTTACTATAAAATCCCCATTCCGGTGTTACATTAAAAGTAACTGTTTCACCGGCTTTTGCAGTTGTTTTATCTACAGTGACAGTTCCGTGAGAAACTGTATCAGGCATAGTTATTGTATACTCTGTATCTAAATCCGGAATTTCCGGTTCGACTGTAAAGTTACTGATTACATAATCACCACTAACATGATTTGGTCTAAAAGTTATAGTCAGTACATCATCTTCATCAGTTTTGAAATAAACGTAATTTATGTAATTATAATCCGGTGTAATAAGACTATTGCTGGCACCAGCCGAGAACCACTTTTGTGCACAATCCAACCAGAAGCTAGCCAAACTTATTGTTCCGTAATTTGAAAAATCTTGCCAGGAGAACTTGTACAAAACACCGCCTTTTACATAGACATTTCTTACTGCTACATGTGATTGAGAATAAGAAGCTTCCGCTCTATCATCGGTATTAAAGGTGATATGGAAAGAACAACCGTCTGCTGTTTCGGCAACTGTGAAATCTGTTATTGTACCGCAATCGGAGTCAGGGTCTATATCAGAATCTACATATTTATCCCAACTAAACGCAATTTTTTTGAAACTGACATTTACCGTCACATTTGCTGCGGGCATTGTAAACTTGCTGTCTGTTACGGTAACAGCTTTATTGTTCGAATCGGTTACAGTAAGAGAAGCAAGCTCGTAACCCCATTCCGGTGTTACTGTAAGTGTAACAGTTTCTTCTGCTTTGGCAGAAGTTTTGTCAGGGGTTACAGTACCGTTTGTGAGGTCGGCAATTGTTATTGTATATACGGGGCTGGAAGAAGATTTTTCGTCATCTGTTCCGCTGGTGGGATTTGTTCCAGGGTTATCACCCGTAGGATTATTCGAGTTTCCGTTCTCAGAAGTCTGTGTATTTTCTGGTTCTGATGTAGTAGGAATTTCAATATTACCAGTACATCCAAATAATAAAAGGATAAAAAAGACAGAAATGATATGTATTAATTGTTTTCGCATATTTGTATATTACACCGAAAAACACATTAATTCAATTCCAATGTTTTTTATTCCAATGTTTCTATAGTCAAATTCTGATTTGT
The DNA here is from genome assembly GCA_946535985.1 of uncultured Treponema sp. Taxonomy (GTDB): domain Bacteria; phylum Spirochaetota; class Spirochaetia; order Treponematales; family Treponemataceae; genus Treponema_D. The sequence continues at coordinate 20,734 of CAMNDY010000011.1, forward strand.
GTAAATACAAATGCTTCCTGCAATTTTAAGCGAGCGTTCTGCAATCTCACGGGCGCTTAAGTCGGAGCTGTCAAGATAAGCAAGAGCCGCAGAATATGCAAAGTTTCCGCCCGAACCGATTGCAATTGCATCTTTTTCAGGTTCAATAACGTTTCCGTCGCCGCTAATCAAAAGAATCTTTTCTTTGTCTGCAACAAGGAGCATTGCTTCAAGCTTCTGCAAAGTTCGGTCTGTACGCCAGGCCTTGGCAAGTTCAACAGCAGAGCGCATGATGTCTCCGTTATATTCCTTTACCTTAGCTTCAAATTTATCAAGCAGAGTAAAAGCGTCGGCAACACTGCCTGCAAAACCTGTTAATATTTTTCCGTCATAAATCTTTCTAACCTTGCGGGAGTTTCCTTTACAAACTGTGTCTCCCAAAGTACACTGACCGTCTCCGGCCATGGCAACCTGTCCATTTCTTTTTACAGCAAGAACAGTTGTGCTTCTGATTTTTGTTTTTGGCATTAAAATCTCCAATATAAAAAACTATATTTTAAATATAATAATATTTGTGAGAATTGGCAAATGAAAACAATGTCATTTTTGCTTTATTGTCCTGAAAAGGCGGATTCCTGTTTTTCCATCGTCTCTTGTAGATTCAGAAATATATTCTCTATAGGCATAAGAAGGATTGTCTGTTATATAACGCTCACTTATATCGCACTTTAAAACTCTCTCAGCCCAGACACTATTTTCACTCATTTTTACCATAATGTCTGTAAATTCCATACAAGAACCGAACATATCATAAAGGCCATAGGCATTTGGGAATCGACAGCCGGAAGGTTTACCAGCTTCAAATAAACCAAATTCCCCTCCAAAATCGCGATAATACTTTGAAACAGAAAGCCATCCGTTATATTCAAAATCCTGTCCACCCTTAGCAGCATAAATCCATTCTTCTACCGAAGGTAATCTGAAGCCGTCTGCTTCCGGATTTCTTTGAGGTATATTTCCTTCCTCCGGCTTGGTATATACCGGGGTAAGTCCATAAAACTCACTAAGTTTGTTACAAAAATCAATTGCTTCTGAAAAACTACAAACTTTTGGATAATCAAAAAAGCCTTTATCTTCGCCTTCACCAAAATAATACAAAGCGTTTGTAACTTCGGTATTCAGGACTTCATAATTTTTTCCGGGAATTGGAATCATATCAAGATATCCTTTGAAAACTATCTGTGTCATAAAATTTTGGTATTTTTCGAGTTCTGACAAAAGCTTTTCTTTTATACTTTTACTTTTTGAAAGAGGAGTTACAGAAGTATGATACAAGGATGTTTGATTATAGTTTATTCTTTTTACCAGATAACCGTTTGAGCGCTCAATTACATCAATATCACTTATGAAAATATAGTAATCGGTTCTTATTGAGTCTTTATTATTTTTTTCCCTAAAAAAGGGAGTATAATTAATATAATAATCAAACCTTGAAGCTTCTTCGTCACTTATATCTAAAGAAATGTGAAATCCATTAAAATATAATATTACATTTCCGGGACAATAAATTCCTTCTTCTCTATCATAGTATCCGGGACTAATTTCTACAGTAACAGAGGAATCTTTAGTAGAAGCCATACGGCTTGTTCCAAAAGCCGCTTTTTCATTTTCGATTTGAGCAAGCAAGACGGTCTTGGTATCTTCATATTCTTTTGTTTCTGAAACAAGTGCTTGAGAAATTTTTTCTATGATTTTTTCTACTTCTGAATAGATCTCTTTTTCTCTTTCAAGTCTTGCAGACTCCAAGGGGATACCTTTTTCATCTAAGACCGATTCCGGAAAAGGAGAATTTTTTATTTTTGGAACAAGAGCTTTCTTTTCACTTTCAAACTGAGTGTAAAGTTCAGAAGATATTTCGTCAATTTTTTTTTCTGCCGCAATAATAGCAGCTTCGTTTTCTTTAATTACTTTAATATTTTGTGCATAAAAGTAAAAGTTAAAAATTGTAATTATTATAAATACAAAAGTTTTTTTCATTTTACCTCTCCCCTTTTATGACATCTACAGGAATTGCAAGAGCAGGAAGAATGGATTCATACTCAGAATCAACACCTTGATGTCCAACTGAACCAATATCACTTGCATCAAATACATAATCCTTATCTCTGTATATAGGAGTTCTTAGATACCAGCCACATTCATTTCTATTTCCAGGACTGTCACCAGCATAAACATAATTTGCTAAAGCAAAATCAGAAGCATTTTTTCCTCGAGAAAAAAACCTGTTTTTACTATCTTTATCAAAAACTTTATGAGGAGCAAAACCAAACTCTGCAGAAGATGCTTCTCTTTGGCTAAGTAGAAAAAGCTTATCATACAAAACTTCATCAATAAGATAATAATTGGTTTTATTAAAATATTTTTCTGTATATTCAGCAGGCTTTGAACTTTCTTCATCATTTGTGATTTCTGAAATAAGAATAAGATCCTGGGCATACTGGTCAAAAGCTGTCTGTAAAAAACCTGAATTTTCAAACTCCTGATTCAGTTCTACAGGCTGCCCCTTCTTTTTTGTAACAAGATAAGCAAGGCCATTAAGATAAGCCCTGACTTTTGAATGCTTATAATTATTTGGATAAATCTGTTCAAATTTTCGTTCATCTTCAGTTTCTATAAACCTGTCAATATCGTCGTAATCATACCAGACCATATTTTCAATAAGAATTTTTTCGGCAAGTAAAACAGCCTTTGTCTGTCCGTCTGCACTGATATCATTTAAAACCCGCCACTTTATTGGTTCGACTTTAAAATACCGGTAGTTGTTTTCATCTCTTCCTTTTACGCGGGTTCCATCGGAATAAGCATATTTGTATCTTTCCGGCTCAAATGCATTTTCAAGACATTTTGCATACCAGTTTCCGTCGCTTCCGGCATAATAAGTATATCGTCCACGGTTAATGTATATTTCTTCATTGATTAAAATACCAGCTTTCTTTTTTGTCTGAGGAAAATCTCCAAAATACACATATTTTCCCTTAGGTTTAGAAAATGATTTTTCCTTGCAAAAGGTAGGAATAGAATGAAATTCATAAGTTATATTAAAAGAAAGTGGACCTTTAGGAACAAAATCCTCTTCTTCCTGAGCAAATTTAAATTCTTTTCTTGAAGTTGTATTACTTGAAGCGCAGGCTGTGATGAAAAAAGCAATTGTAAAAAGACAAATTGTCAGACAGCTTTTGAATAAATATTTTCCAGTCATTTTTAATCCAATTATTCAATTTTATAATTTATTAAAAAATATTCAACATCTAGAAAGATTAGGAATGCGGATGAGCTTTGTTGTAGGTTTCGATAAGTTTTTCTGTGGTGATGTGGGTGTAGCGCTGAGTTGTAGAAATTGAACTGTGGCCAAGCATTTCCTGAACAAGTCTTACATCGGCGCCGTTGCCAATCATGGTTGTGGCAAAGGTGTGGCGGAAGGCATGAGGATTTACATGGTGGTTAGTTCCTTCTGCTCCTGAATATCTGGTGATTATATAATTGATTCCACGAACAGAAAGAGGACGTCCTCTCTGACTTATAAAAATCCTGTCTGTAGTTCCTGCAGTGCCGTTTTCTTCCATAACTTTTTTTCGGTCAGCCAGATAGAGTTTAAGTGCAGATTTTGCTTCATCACTAAAATAAACAATTCTCTGTTTATCGCCTTTTCCGGTTACAACAGCACGGTCATAACCATTCAAAAAATCAGAAAGACAAAGATTTGTAATTTCACTGATACGGCAGCCCGAAGAATAAAGCATTTCAAAAAGTGCGTGATCCCGGCTTGCCCACAAAATTTCGTTTTTTTCAGGTTCATTACAAAGAGTATCGACCTCTGCCTTTGTCATAAAACGGGGAACTTTTTTAGAAAGCTTTACAGTTTTAATTTCGAGCGCAGGATTTTTTTCAAGATATCCAAACTTATACGCATAGCCGAACAAAGACCGCACAGCTGCTATAAATCTGTTTATTGACGCATTCGAACTGTGCCTTTTTGAAAGCTGGCCTATACAAAGCTTAAGATTTTCTTTAGTAATCGAAGTAATGTCGAGCGTAGGAGTAAGAAACTCTTTAAGGTGTTCAAGATCGTTTTTATACCCCATAACTGTATTTTCAGACAAATCCCGAACACTGCTTATATAAATGAGAAACTCATCTATCAGCTCATTTAATATCATTATTCTTCTGCTGACCCTTCGACAGGCTCAGGAATTACATTCTCTTCCCCATCGTTAGTATGCAAATAGTTACAGTCAGGGTTGATACAAGACTTGTAGCTGCCGTTCTTTTTGTCAAACTTTTCTACGAGGAACCAGCCGCACTGTGGGCAGTACTGGTCGATCGGTTTAAAGTGACTGATAAAGTTACACTTTGGATAGTTTGTACAGCCGTAGAAGGATTTTCCTCGTCCCTTGGTTTTGCGTTCTACAATGTCGCCGCCACAGCCTTTGCATGGACATTTTGCCAGCGGGATAGACTTGGTGTTGTGACACTCAGGGAAGCCTGAACAGGCAAGGAAGTATCCAAAGCGGCCAAGTTTTTTTACCATCGGCTTACCGCAAAGGTCGCACTTAAGGTCGGTCTGCTCATCCAGAAAGCCCTTAATGCTTTCCTGGGTTTCCATAACCTCGTCTACACGCTTTTTGAATGGACCGTAAAAGTCGCGCATCATGGTGTTCCAGACAAGGGTGTCATTTTCTACTTCATCAAGCTTGTTTTCAACTTCTGCAGTAAAGGATTCGTTTATTACATCCGGGAAAGACTCAACTAAAATCTTAGAAATAATTTTTCCAAGCTGAGTCGGAACCAGCTGCTTGTTGGAACGTGTAACATAATAGCGGTCCAGCAAAACAGAAATAATTGGTGCATAGGTAGAAGGGCGTCCTATTCCCTTTTCTTCCAGCATGCGTACGATAGAAGCATCTGTATAGCGGGCAGGTCCCTGGGTAAAGTGCTGCTCCGGATGGAACTTTTCTACCTTAATTTCTTCACCCTCTTTCATGGCAGGAAGAGAGCTTGATTTTTCTTCTTTTGAAGCAAGAAGCTTAATTACATTGTAAAAGCCCTTCTCTGCAATTTTCGAGGCAGCAACACGGAAAACAGCATCTCCGCTGGTAATTTCTACACTGGTTGTTACCATCTTTGCATTGTTCATCTGTGAAGAAACAAAGCGCTCCCAGATGATTGAATAAAGACGGAACTGATCGTGGTTTAAATATTCCTTTACACTTTCAGGAGTATATTCTGTGTATGTAGGACGGATACCTTCGTGGGCATCCTGGGCAGCCTTACCAACTGAATAATGAATTGGTTCTGCCGGCAGGTCATCAGGATAATTTTTTGTAAGCCAGCCGCGAACATCGGCAAGAGCTGTATCAGAAATACGTACGGAGTCGGTACGCATGTAAGTAATAAGACCCACGCGGTTCTGACCAATCTGAATACCTTCGTACAATTGCTGAGCAATCTGCATTGTCTTGCGCGAAGTATAACCAAGGCGGTTAGCAGCTGCCTGCTGAAGTTTAGATGTTGTAAAAGGTGGCTTGGGGCGCACAGTTTTATCTGTTTTTTTGATAGAAGAAACAAGGCAAGGAGTATTTTTAATTGTCTCCATGATTGCGTTTACTTCTGCTTCTGACTTAAGCTCAGGATTTTCTCCCTTATATTTTACAAGCTGGGCTGTAAAGTTTGACTTACCCTTAGAAAAATCTGCGTCCAAGGTCCAGTATTCTTCGGGCAAGAAATCTTCTACTTCTTTTTCGCGCTCGCAGATAAGGCGCAAGGCTACAGACTGAACACGACCTGCAGAAAGTCCATTCTTTACCTTGGTCCACAAAAGAGGACTTAAGTTATAACCAACAAGGCGGTCAAGAACACGGCGGGCCTTCTGAGCATTTACTTTTGCCTCAACAATTTCACCCGGATGCTTTACAGCTTCGGTAATTGCAGTCGGTGTAATTTCGTTAAAAACAATTCGGCTGATTTTTGCATTGGTTTTATCCTTAAGAGCATTGTTCAAATGCCAGGCAATTGCTTCTCCTTCGCGGTCGTTATCCGATGCCAGCAGAACAAAGTCAGATTTTTTAGCATCCTTCTGCAATTCCTTTAAGAGCTTGGCTCGTCCACGAACAGTTATATATTCCGGCTGAAAATCATGTTCAATATCAATAGCCATACGTGACTTTGGAAGGTCAATAAGGTGACCCATAGAAGCCTTTACTGTATAACCCGGTCCAAGATATTTTTCGATAGTATGTGCCTTAGCAGGAGACTCTACAATTACAAGAGTCTGCGGTGTTTTTTCTTTTGTCTTTTTAGTTGCCATAATTAATCCTCGAACAGCTTTTGCTGAACAATATTTGCACTGCGGGTTCCGGGACTTTCTGCCAGAGCCCTGCAGTAATCTTTATAATCTTTTATAACCGGAGCTCCGTCTTTAATGAACTTTTCCGGTCTGCTTTCTAGTTTATGTTTACTTACTCTGCCGGCTGCAAAAAGTTTTTCCAAATCATCAGAAACAACTTTTGCAACTTGGTCTGCCATTTGCCCAAAGGTTGCCTCGTGAAAAAATAAATCACGATTATAATCTAAAGCAAAATCGGCAGTAATAAGGGCACCACTTCCTGCAGGCGCTTCTATAACAACAGTTGCAGGAGAAAGCCCCGCAATTATTCTGTTACGGCCTACAAAGTGCCAGTTTGCCATTTCATCTCCAGGCTCATATTCACTTACAAGACATCCGCCTGTCTGCAATATCTGTCCTGCAAGATGCTTCTGCCCGTTTGGAAAAATCTCATCAATTGCACTTGGCATTACTGCAATTGTCTTTCCTATAACACTTGTATCCCCACCTTTTTCATCTGTATCAAAAAAAGCATCAACCGCACCCTGATGTGCATTTCCGTCTACTCCAACAGCAAGCCCTGAAACAACATTACATCCGTCCATTGCAGCATCATAAGCAAACTTTTTTGTTGCTTCCCGACCAGCAGGTGTAATTTTGCGTGTACCAACTACAGAAACAGAAGGTTCCTTAAGCAGTTTATGGTTACCACGACAAAATAAAAGAAAGGGCGGGTCCGAAATCTGTCTTAACAGTTCAGGATAATCCGGATCATCAATATAAAGAATCTCGCATTTTAACTGCATGCATTTATATGCAGCAATTTTGGCAGCACGAAGATTCTCTTTTCCGTTCCAAGGAATCCTGTTTTTTATTTTTCGCCCTATCTCATTACAAATATCTTCTATAGAACATAGTGCAAGTTTAGAGAGACTGTCAATATTATTTGCAAATTTTTTCTTCTCTTGCAGCGTTAAAAACGTTATTCTTGCAAGAAATAGCTTGAGAATTACACTTTCATCCTGGTAATTTTGTTCAGTAAGAAGCATCGAGAACTATTTTTTTATTCTCCTCGGCAGTTTTCTTAGTGTCATCAGACTTTGTAGTTTCTATAATTTTGTCGTACATTGCTATAGATTTATCAAACTCATAACTTGAATAATAAGCTCTGGCAAGCACAAACATTGTATCAAGATTTTTTGTATCTATGCTTATTGCTTTTTCAAGATAAGGAATAGCCTTTTCGGGCTCATCAAGTTCAAATACATACAAAACGCCAAGGCCATACAAGGCACGAACATAGCGGTCTTCAATTGCAATTGCCCTTAGGTATGCTTCTTCGGCAAGCTTTAAGTAATTATATTTAACTTCATTATTTCCACTTGCATTGTAATCAAGAGCAGCGTGAGACATATAACCTGCACAAACACCAACATAATAATATAGGTTCTGATTATCAGGGTAATAAGTGAGGGCTTCCTGGAATGCCTTAAGGGCTTCGCCATACATTTTATTATCAAGGTAACGGGTTCCAAGAATTTTATACCAGATTCCAATCTGACTTTGTGCCAGCTGAACATCGGCAACACGTTCCTGATATTTTTTTATAGCATCTTTAAGTTCTTCGATTGAGGTAGGACTATCTACACCTTCTTCCATTTTCTGATGACGGATGATAGTTTTATTTGAAACACCCCCGCACGAAACAAGAATGAGAGACATTATAAGTAAAAGAAAAATCCACTTGATTTTATTCATTTTATTTCCCCTCAAAATACTTTTTATGAGCCTCTTCAAGCTGAGTGTCTGTTACATGTGTGTAGATTGTAGTTGTACTTAAATCGCTGTGTCCAAGCAATTCCTGTACAGAACGTAAATCTGCCCCACCCGCCAGAAGATGTGTTGCAAATGAATGCCTTAGAGTATGAACCTTTGCTTTTACTCCAGACAAGGCTTCCATTTCCTGAAACCTTTTCCATACACCCTTTCTGGAAATAGGCTCTCCCTTGTAATTTACAAAAACTTCGGAAATATTTCTACCCTTTACAAGCTCAGGGCGCACTTCTTCCATATATTTTTGTAATTTTTGTGCAGCCATATCTCCAAAAGGAACAAGCCGTTCTTTATCACCTTTTCCATGAACAAGAATCAAACGCTCTTTAAAGTGAACATTTGAAACTTTCAGGCTGCAGGCTTCGCTGATTCTTAGTCCACAGGAATAGATCAATTCAAAAAGAGCATCATCACGAACGCCAAGCGGCTTAGATGTATCTATACTTGAAAGAAGTTCATCTGTCTGTTCTACAGAAAGAACCTTTGGCAGATGTCTTCCTGCTTTAGGCCTGTCCAGAAGCAGAGCACAGTTTTCTGTCCAATATTTTTTTCGTACAAGATACTCGCCAAAAGCCCGGAGTGCCGAAATATCTTTTGCAAGAGTAAGTTCGGCATTTCCGTCTGTTTTACGCTTCATTAAATAATATACAAGATTCTGGGTAGTAACATCACGAAGCTTAATTCTCTGTTCAACAAGCCATTCAAGAAATTCCTGCGCAGAAATTCTATAAGTCTGCGCAGTCATTTCTGACATTCTGTTTACTAAGATTATATCTGTATAAAACTGATCAAGAAGATCCTGTACTGTCATAAGACATTTCCGTTAGTCTGTCAGTTTTATTCCGCGACCGTATTTTTCTAAATAGATTGCAGGAAGGCTTAAATCGTTTGGATCTATATTACCCTCAGGACGATTAAAGGTTCTTCTTACAGGAGCTGTTTCATCATTTAAAAGTTCTGCACCCCAAGGAGCATTCTTTTCTTTTTCGGCTTCTGCTTCTGCTCTAACTTCTGCATCCGGATTTGTTTCAAAAGCAAATGGAGTTGATTCAACAGGTTTTGTGCCGTTAAGAATTGAATTAAATTCGCTTGCATCAACAACATTAGGATCTTTTATAACAGGCTCAGCTTCTGCGGCAGTTTTTACAACCGGTTCTTCAACAGGAGTCTGAGTTTTAGGGTCATTATCAAAACCAGTAGCAATTACTGTTACGCTGATTTTGTCTCCCATCTGAGGAGAATTAACCTGACCCCAGTACATATTAAAGTCCTGAGCAGCACTTGCACTAACAATACGACAGATATCATTTACTTCTGACATTGAAACTTCATCAGAAGCACAGATATTGATAAGGATATTCTTAGCACCATCAATATGAGAATCTTCGAGCATTGGATTAGAAATTGCCTTTGTAGCAGCATCTACTGCACGGTTTTCGCCTTCGCCAATACCAATACCAAAGATAGCATTTCCCTGTCCCTGCATTGTATTCTTTACGTCTGCAAAGTCGGTATTTACATCTCCAGGTTTTGTAATGATATTTGAAATACCTTCTACACCCTGACGGAGAACATCATCTGCAAAACGGAAAGCTTCTGGTACAGAAGTATTCCTGTCTACAACTTTAAGAATCTGCTGGTTTGGAATTACAATAAGAGAGTCTACCTGGGCACGAAGTTTTTCAAGACCTTCTTTAGCTCTGCGCATTCTGATTGGTCCTTCAAAATCAAAAGGTGTTGTTACAACTGCAACAGTAAGGGCACCAAGTTCACGTGCAATCTGAGCAACAATAGGAGCAGAACCAGTTCCTGTTCCACCGCCCATTCCTGCAGTAACAAAAACCATATCGGCACCACGCAAAGCATTTGTAATCATTTCACGGTCTTCGTCAGCAGCCATTTCTCCAATATCAGGGCGACCTCCTGAACCAAGGCCTTTTGTTACCTTTTGACCAATTGCAAGCCTTGTTTCTGTTTTAGAACCACTCAAAGCCTGAAGGTCTGTATTTATTGCAATAAATTCTACATTGCTGATTTTTGCTTCGATCATTCGGTTAACGGCATTTCCACCACCGCCACCACAGCCTACAACTTTAATACATGTGGGACTTTTGCCGTTCTGATATTCCTCATAATTTGGAATAACGTCGCTGTCCTCTACAATTGATAAATCAGATAAATTCATATTTCCTCCCGCTATGAATTAGTCTATTTAATTAATATTTAGAAAAACAGTTTTCTGAGCTTCTTGAGGAAACTCTCCTTGTTTTCATCTCCACTTCCACCACCGATTGATTTTCTTTGTTTCTTTCTACCGGTTCTTACACTAACAAGTCCTTTATTTGCAACTACAAGTCCAACTGCAGTTGCATAATCAGGATTTCTATATTCTTCTTCAAGTCCGCCAAGGCTTTCTGGAATACCAACACGAACTGCTCTTGTATGGAAAATCTCTCCGGTAAGCGGCACAATACCTTCCATTTTGGCAGCTCCACCAGTAAGAATAATATTTCCAGACAAGTCTTTAATAATTTCACTTGTATTTTTAATAATAGCCTGCTTTGCCATTGTAAGAATCTGAGTCATTCTTGCTGTAATGATTTCTGTAATTTCACTCTTCTTTACAAGTCCAGGAGGCTGACCTCCAACACCAGGCAGACAGATATCAACATCATTATCTTTTGTTATCATTCCAGGATGACAACAGCCATATTCAAGTTTGATTTTTTCTGCAGCAGCAAATGGAATTCCGCTTACAACAGCAATATCGTTTGTAACAAGATTTCCGCCTACAGGAATTGAACAGGTACTGATTGGAGCGCCTTCATAAAGGACAAGAACATCTGTAGTTCCGGCACCAAAATCAATTATGATTGAACCAAGCTCAAGCTCATCTTCATGGGTAACTGCCTGAGTTTCGGCAAGAGTTTTGAGCATTACACCATCAAGTCCGTAGCCTGCCCTGCTCATACAGGTTTTAATATTCTGAATAATTGTTTTTGAAGCAGTAACAATATGAACCTTTGCTTCGAGTTTATATCCAAGACAGTTGATAGGATCCGGAATATGGGCAACACCGTCAACAATATAATCCTGTGGAATTACATGGATTTTTTCTCTGTCTGCAGGATAATTTATAGCAGTTGCAATATCAATTACCTTTTCAATATCTTCACGGGTAACAGCAGAAGATCCCCCCTTGCTGTTATTTCTGATTGGAACTACTCCACGTGAATTCTGACTTTCAATCTGAGAACCACCGATTGAAACTATTACTGAATTAACAAGAACACCGCCCTTTGTTTCGGCGGCTTCTATAGCCTGTTTAATGGCATCTTTAGCATCTTCAATATTTACGATTACACCGTTACGAAGTCCGGCAGATTTCTGGGCAGACGTAGCTACAATATGAAGGTTGTTATCATCATCAACCTCTCCTATTGCTACCCTTATAACACTTGTTCCTATATCAAGTCCAACAATTATTCTATCGTCTGCCATTTTCTTAAGATCCCCTACCTTATCTTACACGAAACTGAGCCGTAACGCAAATCAATTTCATAAACATCTGCACCAATTTTGTTTACGACGTCTAATACTACCATCATATACTTTAACGCGTCTTCATTCAATGCACGATCAGTTAATACTTTGATTTTTGATTGAGAAGGAATAAGGGCAAGCTCATAGTTACCTGTATCTTTTGGCAAAACACAAATTTCAGAAATACCTGCAAAATAGTTTTTCTCCATGCTGCTGATTTTTGAAATCTGTTCAATAAGCGGGCGGTATTTAGAAGGAATGCGCATACCACCGCTCATATGTTCTACAGGAAGACCAGAAATAATAGGGATAGCATTTGAGTCTACAAGAGTCTTATCTTTAACAGGAAAAAGAACTCCATTTTTATCAATCTGTACAGGACTTGTAAAGCCATCATCTGCAACAAATGTTACAGCTACAGGTTCGCGCTCTACAACATTAATAAAAATGCGGTCCGGAAATTTCTTTTCAACAATAACATTATCAATTCCGGATTCTGACGAAAGAAGAGCTACTGCTTCGCCAACGTTAAAGTTTATCCAGTTAGTAGAGTTCATTGGAAGAAGCTTTTCTGCAATTTCTTCTGCCGAATAAAGCTTTTGTCCGGAAACAGTTACCTTTGGACTTGAGAAGGCAGGCATTACATACTTGTAAATTACAAGCTCCGCAATAAGAAAGAAGCATAAAATTCCAAAAACGACCTTAATGGTTTTTATCTTCTTATCTCCAGAATCCTCCTTTTTCTCATTATCAAATTTGCTGAGAGAAACAGTCTCTGTAACTGCAGACGAATCTGCACTGTTAATCAAAACTCCGATGTTACCCATTTTTTCATCCTTCTAATTTTTTATATAACAGTAAGCGAATCAACGCTAATGTCTTCAAATTGTTCATAATCCGCATTCTTATCCTGGCAGCGTGATGCATTCAGAATAAAGCCGCACATTCCAAGGGTGACGATTATCGATGAACCACCCACTGAAAAGAAGGGAAGCGGAATTCCGGTTGAAGGCAGGAGTCCGCAAACTACCATTAAGTTTACGATAGACTGTACTACAATCACAGACACACAACCAAAACAACCGTAAGCAGCAAATCTGTCTGGACAGGAAAATGCAGCTTTATAACCTCGCCATGCAAAAACAATTAAAAGTGCAATATAGGCAAGAACTCCAATATATCCCATAGCCTCGGTCCAGCCGGCAAAAATATAGTCTGCCTGAACTTCGGGAATACTGTTCAACTTTGAAAGGCCTCTTCCAATACCAGCGCCCCAGATACCACCGGCACTTATTGTAGCTTTAGCTGCATTGGCCTGATAGTTATAAGACTGAAGGCCTTCTGAAGGTTTTAAAAATCCGATAATACGTTCAATACGGTATTGCTCAGATCCAACCATTATTACAGCAACAGGAATTGCAATTAATAAAAATGGAATAACCCATTTTAACTTTGCACCTGCAACAAAGAACATCAAAATTCCAATACAGGTAAGAAATACACTTGTAGAAAAATCCTTTTGCAAAAGAACAAGCAGTACCATCAAAAGGAATATTCCAACACAGGGAAGAACATCCTTTTCACCTGAAATGTCTTCACTAAGCTTATCAAAATAACTTGCAAGATAAAGCACCAGCGCAAATTTAACAAGTTCACTTGGCTGAAATGTAAAATTCAAAGGCAGTCTTATCCAGCGGCGGGCACCGTTCTTTTCAATGGAAAGCGGCTTAATAAAAGTAAGCGCACAAAGAACCAGGGTAATAAGCACCATATAAATTACCAGTTTCTTTATTGTTTCCATGTCTAGCAGGAGGAAGGCCATAAAAAGAGCAATCCCTGCCGCTGAACAGACAAGCTGACGTTTTACAAAATAGAAGGAATCATTATTAAAAAAGCGTGCAGCATAACCTTGCGAACACACAAAAATTGTAAACATGCCAAGTCCCCATAAAAGGAGAACAGATACCAGGAACCAGATATCGCTTTTGTGATATTTTTCAGAAGGTTTATGAGCATAAAAATCGTACTGGTTCATTACTCTGCCCCTCCTGATTTTTTGTTTGAAGAGCCTTCTTCAATAAGAGGTAAAAGCTTTTCCAAAGCCATGCTGTGTGAGCCTTTAAAAAGAATAAGTGCATTTTCTTTTGCAAAAGTCAGGATTTTACTTGCAGCTGCCTGATAAAAAGCGTCATCATTTTTTTCAAAATATACTACTTCGCGGCCGGCAATTTCTTTTTCTTTTGAAAGGAGGGTACAGGCAGCTTTCATTTCTGGTCCGGTCAGAATTACAAGAGAAGCATCTGTTTTTGCTACAGCCTTACCAATTTGAGTATGAGCCGCAGATGATGTTTCTCCAAGTTCTTTCATATCTGCAAGGACAAATATTTTTTGTTCAAAATCATTCTGTTTGCCGCAAAAATCAATTACCTTTTCCATGGAATCAAGATTTGCATTATAAAAATCACAGACAGCTTTAACTGCATTTCCATTCTTAAGCTTGATTGATTTTATATCCATGCGGCCGGAAATTGCAGACATGCCTTCAAGACCAGCTTTTATTTCTTCCGGCCTAATTCCAATTTCTTTTGCAAGGGCAATTACCCCCAAAGCATTCTGATAGTTATATTCACCGGCAAGTGGCAAAGTAACTTGAACTCCGTCTACACTAAAGCGAGTTCCATTTACGCCAAGATCCTCAATAAAAGTAACACCACTAAGATCCGGAGAAAGAGATTTTCCAAACTTAACAACCTTGCCGCGAACTTTTTCTACACAATAATCTGCAAAATCATCCTGGGCAGGAACAAAAGCAGCACCGGTAGCCGGAATATAATCAAAAGACTTTCGTTTTTCCTGAGCAATATTTTCGCGGCTTCCCAAAAGTCCAATATGAGCAGTACCAATATTGGTAATAATTCCATATTGAGACTGCCATACGTCAGAAATTTCTCCAATTTCGTTTTTGCGGTTCATTCCCATTTCAAAAATTCCGATTTTTTCATCTCCGCGAATCTGGAACATCGAAAGAGGAAGTCCTGTTTCTGAATTAAAGTTTCCTTTAGTATAAGCAACAGCATCTTCGCCAAAATGTTTTTTGCAGACAGAAACAAGCATTTCTTTTGTAGTAGTTTTTCCGCTTGAACCTGTAATGCTTACACGAATCATATTCTTAGCAACTTTCTGAGCATAAGCCTTACTTGCAGCCTGCAGTGCATAAAGGGTATTTTCAACAAGAATTACTGTTACCTGATCAAATTTTCCGGCAGCAATAAGCTCTTTATAAAAGTCATTGTTCTTTTCATAATCACTCTTATTTACAAGAATAACACTTGCACCACTTTCGATTGCCTGAGGAATATATTTATGTCCGTTTTGATTTTCACCAATAAGAGGAACAAACATTGCACCGGCAGTAACATAACGGCTGTCTGTTACAACGTATGCAAAAGCAAAGCCTTCAGCTTCATCTTTTACACCGCATTCTGCAAGAAGGCTACCATTTACAGCGGCCAGAAGAGAATCTAAACTAAGCAAAGATTTTTTCAAAGCAGCGCTCATTTTTTCTCTCCTGTCATTTCTACACGAACAATATCCTCAGCTTCTGCCTTGTGCATTCCAAGCTCTTCTACAGCAATCCGTTCAATTCGTTCTGCGCTCGAAAGCTGACTGATATCACTTACAAGTTTTTTATTTTCTTCAATAAGCTTTTCCTGTTTAATTTCAAGCTCATTTATTTCTTTGCTTAAATCGGTATATTTTTTTGCCTGCATTGCATAAAGACCAAGCATAACCGGAATTGAAAGAGCAAACAAACAGATGAGAAGAACCTTGAAAAAGTCTTTGATTTTACCTTTCACAATTCTATTCATATCAGTACCCCACAACTCCATCTAAATGATATTGTGTTGCATCACAAAGCTTTCGAACAACACGAAGCTTAGCACTGCGCGAAGGTGAGTTAGCCTTAATTTCTTCTTCACCAGGAACAACAGGCTTTCTTGTAAGAATCTCTGCGCACTGTCTTCCTCCACAGCGGCAAACTGCAACTTCCGGAGGACACACACATTTCTTACCAAGATTTCTAAAATAATTTTTAACAATCCTGTCTTCAAGTGAATGAAAGGTTATTACACCCATTTTTCCACCCTCTTTAAGACAAGTAAAAGCAGCATGAAGAGAACGAGGCAGCCTTTCCAGCTCACCATTTACAGCAATACGCAAAGCCTGGAAAGTCCTTGTAGCAGGATGAATATTTCCATAACGATAATTTGCAGGAACAGCATTCCAGATAATCTCAGCCAGACCTTTTGAAGATTCAATTCTTCCACCTTCCCTGGCAGCAACAATTGCAGCAGCAATACGTCGGCTAAGTTTTTCTTCGCCATAAAGATATATAAGATCTGCAAGTTTTTCTTCCGGTAAGTCATTTACCAGATCTGCAGCAGATTTTTCACGGTTTGGATTTAAACGCATATCAAGTTTTTCATCATAGCGGAAGCTAAAACCTCTCTCAGACTCTTCATAATGAAAAACAGAAATGCCAAGATCAAAAAGAATTATATCAGGACGTTCATATTCAGAAGGATAATTTGCATAAAAATCGTCAAACCAGCCGTTATAAAAATGAATGCGGTCTCCAAAAGGAGCAAGACGTTCCCGTGCCTTAGCCTGAATAACGCTGTCTGCATCTACACCGATTACACTGAGATTTGGATACTTTGACAGGAAATTGAACGTATGTCCGCCTTCACCTAGAGTTGAGTCAACCATTACAGCATGGTTTTCGTACTTCTCCCCCACAGGACTCAACCATTCGAGACACTCGTTCAATAATACCGGCGTATGCACGATTTTCATTTTTTAAACAAAACAACTAAAACTGCAGTCCCCACCCAAGACCAGCAGCTTTAGCAGTTCCCCTTCCACCCAATAGTTTTTTTTTATATCAATTCAGGGCAAACCCTAAAAATTAATATCATTAAATTCTTCCGCAGCCTCACGGAATGATTCTTCGCTAGCCTCCAGATAATCCTTATAAGTTGGTGCATCCCAAAGTTCAATAAACTTTGCCACTCCTAACACCGTGCAATCCTTAGAAAGATTAGCATACTCGCGCAAACTCTGGGGAATGGAAAGTCGTCCGTTCTTATCAAACTCCACAGGCTGTGCTGGAGCAATAAAATGACGAACAACCTGCATACTCTTTGCTTTCATCATAGAAGCATTGTTCATCACTTTCGACTCAAAAGACTCCCATTCGTCAGCGGTAAAAAGCCATAAGCAGTGATCAGAACCCTTGGTAACCATAAGTACGTTGCCAGGTACAGCTGTCCTCAACTTAGTTGGGAATGAGAGCCGTCCCTTTTCGTCAATCGTATTATTGTATTCACCAGTTAATAGATTCATACCCACTTATTACCACTTTCTACCACTTTTTCCCACTTAAATACCATTTTATACCATTTTTTCCTAAAGTCAAGCACTTTTTTTGACGAAAATAAAAAAATATGCATTTTTTTAATATTGGTACAAAAGAAGAAAAATGATATGCTTCCGCGAAATCGTGTCTACGAAGTGCGGTTTTGCCGTACAAGGTATTTGACTCGCTTCGCTCGCACGGCAAAGTGCACTTCGTAGCCCCAATTTCGCTCGCGCATATCATTTTTTTTAATTGTATCTAGTATAAAAAAAGTGTATATTTTTTATTATGGCCCGGGGTTCTATTAATACCTACAATGAGAGTAGTCTTCACAATACTTTAAAGATTTTTTATGCGGAAAAATTTGGTGGGAAGACTGAGGTTGAATGTGAGGGGCATATTTTTGATATTCTTTGTAATGACGGGCATGTTATAGAGATTCAGACTAAGAACCTTTCAAAGCTGGCGGAGAAGATAAAAGATGCACTTGAAAAGGAGCATAAGGTTACCCTGGTTTATCCTCTGGTTTACAGGACGCGCATAATAACAACAGATGAAGAAGGAAAGCTTGTTTCTAACAGATTAAGTCCCAAGAAGGGTTGCATTTATGATATATTTCGGGAACTAACTGGGCTTACGGATATCCTGCTTAATAAGAAGTTTACGCTGGAAGTTATTACAATTAATATGATAGAGCACCGTGTCCGGACAAAAGAACCAGTGCAGACTACAAATAAAAGCCGCAGGTTCAGACGCAACTGGCTCAAAGTAAACAAAAGGCTAGATGAAATTCTTGAAACCCAAAGTTTCCACAAAAAAAAGGATTATCTTTCCCTGCTGCCAGAAAATCTCCCCACAGAATTTTGCGCTAAAGACATCTCCAAAGCCAACCCCACCCTAACCCGCTACGCCCATCTAATCTTATGGGTCCTTGTCCGCATCCCCCTAATTGAACAAACCAGTATCAAAAACAAATCCCGGTTTTATAAGATAAAATAAAGGGGCTCTTACAATTTGTTTTAATAATGTGAAAAGCCCGGAGTGCGAAATTAAATCAGGCAGGTCCCTTTAGCTGCCTGATTTAATTTCGTACGGAAGGGCTTTTCACATAAAAAAAAAGGGACTCATAAGAGCCCCTTTTCTTTATCTTTAATTTTGCACTAAAAGATTACCAGTTATCCGACATATCATCTTCGTCGTGATTTTCCATGTCGTAAAGATCTGTTACAGCACGAAGGTCATCAAGGTAAAGATAGTATGTACCGCGAGCCTGCATTGGGTTACAGTCAACACGGAATCCAAGAATCTTGAATCCAGGTTTGTCACCGTAATAAACGCTGCTCTGAACAATACCATGTTCTCCATCAGGACTAGGTGGAACTACACAAGTAAGCTTTTTCCAGCCACTGAATCCGAGTGAACCCATATAAAGTTCATAGTTTCTTCCAAAATAATCCTGCAAGAGAAGATACATTTCATGATCCTGGTTACGACCACAAGCCCATACAGAAACTGTTTTTACAGTTCCTTCAACAGGATATGGACGACCTGCCATAATTGTAAATGAATCCAAACCACGGCGGAAGAAATCAACTCTTACACCAAGTACGAGTGTATCTTCATCTTCTTTACCTTCATCTTCCTTGAGAGGCTCCTTCATAGCAGGACTTCCTTCAAAAAGACGTGCAGCAATAGTACCATCATCCGGAGAAATATGAACATACCATGAACCTTCACGTTCAAACTTATCTACAGAAATCTCGCGAAGAGAAAGCATTGCAGAATCTGCACCTACAGTTTCCGGATTAGGATCTGAGAGGCTCTGTGCAAAAAGCAGGCCTGCAACTGCAAAAATTAAACCTAAAGCAACTAATTTTTTCATTTTTCATCTCCTACAGATTTAACGCCATCATCACCGCTATCATCACCAAAATCAACTTCTCTAAGTTCATATCCATCGTAGATGTAAGAGAGTGAATTAGAAGTATATTTAATCTGATCAAAGAAAATTACATAGTCGTCAACATATTCAGCAGCATCAGAACGAATTCTAAAACCAACAAAAGTCATGCTTTCTGGTCCTGAACGAAGATGTGAATGCTGACTGATCCAGCCAGGAATATTTACAATAATATTTCTCCAGCCATTGAATGCCAGAGTACCAGCCTGAAGAACATTTACACGACCATAAGCATCGCGAACCATGATTTCAAGATAATAATTGTAGTTTGCACCCCAAATCCAGAAGTCAATCTGACTTACAGTTCCTACAAAAGGAATCTCAAAACGCTTTCCGTCAACAACAGGATAAACTTCAAACCAGTTATCTCCTTTACGGTTGAAAGCAGTTTTTACACCAAAAACCTTAGCGCCATCTTCACCGTCTCTGCGAAGCTGTTTGAGCGAATTAGGAATACCATCATAATAACCTGTTTTTGGATATCCCTCTGCTACAAAGCGGCTTGAATTAACAGACCAATCCCAGTTGTAGCTCTTGCTACCATAGGCATAATCCTGACCATTTGCATTGTCAAAATTATCCAATACAAAAGTCTCGATACTTCTTGAACTTGGCTGCGCAAAGATTGGAAGCCCGATCAAACAAAAGCATGCAAGACCGATAAAGACTTTAAGTCCCCTTTTCATGCAAAACTCCTTAAACTTTATCATTCCGATAAAAATATTTTTACATTATTATATCGGCATAATCAGTCAAATTTATAACTCTTTCAATTATATTTCCTATATTATTCTTTGTCAAACGGATTTTTTGTACAAACGCCTTGCACCTTCGTATAAACCAAAACTGCATACTGCACTCAGCATTTTATCTGTAATATTCTCAATAAAGCCTGCTAAATAGGTTGAATATAGAAGATTTCTGGTAACTACATAGATTCCCTGCACCGTACATTCGGCATTCTGGCGGTTTACACGGGCTCCAAAAAGGATATCTGCAATAATATTACCCAGAATTGCATTACTTAAGGCACTCCAAACCCCTGCCCATAAAAAAGCTTCAATTTCGTAAGACTGGCTTCGTTCCAGAACAGGCCGCACAGCATTTTTCTTATCGTCATGAAGAAAAACAAGCCAGGCAAGCAAAGCCGTAACAAGATGGCAGCTCATAAAAGGAAGCATAGTATAATCAAATAAATAAAGAATTCCATTAGAAAGTGCCGCACACAAAAGCCCCGGAACCAGTCCGCAAAGCGCCGTAACTCCAATAGTCATTACAGAATCAAGATACAAAGGAAAAGTAATTTTAGTTGCAAAAACAGAGCCAAAACAGTTTACAAGCAGAGCTACCGCCAGCACGCCGAAAGTAAACAAAATATTTTTGACTGAATAATCCTTCTTTGCAAAAATCATATAATAACTCCAAGCAGTTTTGCTGCTTCTACCAGTTCAAGCCGGTCTTTTACATTCATTTTCTGGTAAATAAGGGATTTTTTATTCTGAATTGTCTTTACCGATTTATTTAACATATCTGCAACTTCATCAACATCCTTTTTCTGGGCAAGCAGGGCAAAAACCTCCTGCTCTTTTTGGGTAAGCATCTGATAGTTTTTAAATATGACTTCTGTATTCCGCTCTCCTTCCTCACAGGAATAAAAACCGCCTCCAGCAGATGTTTTGCTTTGAATGAGCTCATGAAGAATTGCTTTGGCTTCCTTGCAGTAAAAAAGATTTCCGTCATTTACACAAAGAATTGCCCTTTCAATTTCTGCAGCATCAAGATCTTTTGTAATAAAGCCCTGAATATCTTTTTGCAGAGAATTTTTTATATGTATAGGATCATTGTACATTGTATAAATGATGATTTTGAGTTCAGCTTTAATTTGACGCAGCGGATCAATAATCACAAGCCCGTCCTCTCCGTTCAAATTCAAATCTACAATTGCAATAGAAATTTCGGGGTTAGATTTTAAGCACAGCTCTGCCCTATCCAAATCTGAAGCAAGATAAAACTTAAAGAGAGGATTTTTCTTTTCCAGCAAAAAGCTCAGACTGTCGCGAAGGCCCGAATGATCATCAATGAATAATATTTTTAATTGTGATTGCAATTGTTGTTCCTCCATTGTTTACAAATTCAACAGTACCACCCATTGCCTTTACTCGTTCCTGAATATTTTGAATACCGTAGTGCTTTTTAGAATCGCTTTTATTAAGTTCATCAAGAGCTTCAAGAGTAAACCCAATGCCGTTATCGCTTATGGTAAACTTAAAATCCTGGGCAACATCGGTAAACTTTACACAAACCTGGCTTGCTTTAGCGTGACGGGCAATATTACTTAAGGATTCCTGCAAAATACGGATAATTTCTATTTGAACAGTCTGAGGCAAAGAAGAAATGTGGGAAGAAGCAACAAATATTTCTGTCTTGATTTTATAGTTGCTTTCAAAGGTCTGCAGCATCTGGCGGATTATCTTTTCAAAATCCTCAGAAAGGTCAATATGAAGGGCACCAATAAGATAGCGCACTTCTTTCAAAGCCTGATTCGCATAAAAGTCAGATTTTTCCTTGTCATCCTGCTCAAGATAAAACTTAAGGGCTGCCAGATCCTGGGCAACACCATCGTGAAGATTCCGGCTTATCTTCTGCTGCTCATCAGTCCTGAGCTGAATGTGCTTTATCTGGTTTTTCTGCTTGATTGATTTAAAAACAATACAAAGGATAGAAATTAAAAGCAAAAGCGAAGAACAGTACATAAGGCTGTCATAACCAAAAGAAAGTGTAATTTCCTTCTGCGAAATTTTATCCTGAAAATCTAGTATTAAAGAAGAAAGCTCCTGCTGAATTTTGAGCCCCTCCTCCCCTTGCGCCGCAGCCTGATTTTTAAATAGTGAGATTATTTTATCAAGCTCTTCTTCCAGCGAAAAATCAAAATAGGTAAAAGGATAATATTTTTCTTTTAAAGAATCCAAGGCTGAAAGAGTCTTAGCTGAAGTTTTATTATCAAGCCTATTATTCAGAATAATCAGATTTACAGCTTCATGCTCATATTCCGCAAAAAGTCTGGAAGCCCTGTTTTTATAATAAATAGAAAAGCTAAGCGTAATAAGCCCAAAATAAATGAGAATCATCTCTATGGAAAAAAGCTTTTTAATCAGAGATTTTAAGTTCATGATTTATATTATAGCATAATTTTTTTTATTTAGTCGGGAATTTTTCCCGAGTTTTTCCGGCAAGGAGAAGTTAGAATTATGAGTAAATAACAAATATAGCTGAAAATTCAGGAGGAATTGGTTATGAAAAACCGCATTAAATTTACAGCATTAATTTTATCGGGCATTTTTGCGCTGATATGTCTTTTAGTTTCGTGTCAGGGGTCAGCAAATCCGGACACACCTTCGGATGGTAAAACCTATTTTACCGTTACTTTTGATTCAGACGGCGGCAGCACAGTTTCTTCTCAGAGAGTAGAAAGTGGAAAGACTGTTACAAAACCATCCAATCCAACAAAAACAGATTATGACTTTGAAGGATGGTTTACAGGCGACACGCTCTATGATTTTGACACCCCGGTAGAAGCAAATATTACCTTAAAAGCAAAATGGGAAATTGCAATCTACACAATTACCTTTGATTCTGATGGTGGTTCTGACGTAGAAGAAAAGTATGTTACAGCCGGAAAAACAGTAGAAGAACCAGATACACCAGGCAAGCAAGGCTATGGATTTTATGGCTGGTATAATGGAGAAACAGAATATGACTTTTCCAGCGCGGTTCACTCAGACCTTACCTTAAAAGCAAAATGGGGCCCGGTCAAAGCAAAAGAAGTTACTAATGAAAATATTGTAAAAACAATCAAAACATTAACAGAAAGCAAAACTCTTAAAGCTACAGGAGAATTTTCTCATGAATTAATTCGTGAAGTAAACAAAGCATTAAAAGCACTTTATGAAGAAAAACCTGCTGTGCTGGTTTCTCTGGATTTATCGGAAGTGACAGGTTTAGTATCGGAGTCGACGTGGTCTGGCAGCATCATATTAGAGGAGGCCATTTTTGGGGACTCCAATACGCATAACAATTCTTTTTACGGATGTAAAAATCTTGAAAGCATTATTTTACCTGATAATTTAGAAATCATAGGTGATTTTGCTTTCTATGAATGTTCAAATCTAACAAACATTATTTTACCAGACAACTTATACTTAATAGGATCCTATTCTTTTGAAGAATGTTTAAATCTAACAAGCATTACGATTCCAGAAAATGTATATCAAATATGTTCCCTATTTGGTTCTTCTGAAAACTTAAAACTTACAAACGTATATTATAAGGGAACCTTACAGCAATGGTGTTCAATGTATGAATGTGGTCCGTTTCCTGAACATGAAAACTTTTACCTTAAAGGCGAAAAACTTCCGTCAGAATTAACTATTCCAAATGATATTACAACCATTCCTAAATACGCTTTTTCGGGTTGTTCAAGCCTTACAAAGGTTACTATTCCTGACAGTGTTACAGAAATTGGAAGTTCTGCATTCTCGGGCTGTTCAAGCCTTAAAAGCATTACTATTCCTGACAGTGTTACAAAAATATCTTTTGGTGAATTCCAATATTGTTCAAGCCTTAAAAGCATTACCATTCCTAACAATGTTACAATAATTGCTACAAAAGCTTTCTACGGTTGTTCAAGTCTTGAAAGGATAAATATTCCTGAAAGCGTAAAAGAAATAGATTGCCAAGCATTCGAAGATTGTTCTGCTTTATTGAGCGTAGATTTTGCCATTAAAAATGGATGGAAGTATAAGGAGGTGAATTCGGGCAACCCTGTTACTGATGTACCACCTAATACATTTGATACACCAGAAGATGCTGCAAAATACATAAAAGAACATGCAAAGTATGAATATTACAGGGATGAATAAAAAAATTAGCATAGGAGACATTAAAAATGGAAAAAGTTTCAACTTTAGATTATAAATCCGTCGAAGAAGATAGAGGATGGTATAAAATATGGGTGACCGAAAATACTGTTATTCATATTTTATCAATCTTAGGCTTTGATTATTCTGACTTCAAAGACTGCATTGAAATTTCAGATAACCTGTGCTGCATTTATGTTGGCGAATCAGATAATTTACAGAAACGGTTCAAGAATCATTTTTCAGAAAAGAGTTCAAGCTTTAGTAGACACATTAAGGCTATATTGCAGAATGACAACACACCTTTCTCAAACGAAGTTTTAAGCAATTGGCTTTCGGAATGTTATGTGGAATACGGTTTAGCAAAGGACTTAGACAAAAGCCTTGCAGAACATGAAGCATATCTTATCAACAGCCATCTCAGAATTCTGAATCATGAATCAAATGAACACCCAAAAGCCAAACCAATTATTGAAAAAATAAAACAACTAAACTAAAACCAGCAACTAAGTCATTATTCCTTCAAACTTACCGGAACAGTCCTCTACAGAATGTTCCGGTTTTCTTTTTCTGCTGTAAAATTTTTTAACCTCACGATTTTGAAGTTTTTGATCTTGTGGATTATTCTGCAGTGCGGGGTATTAGGGGCGCAGCGCCCTAGGCGAAGGGGGTGTGGTGAAGACCGCAGGGCTGAACCCAGGGGGAAGGCTTTCCCCTTCGACAGGCTCAGGGACCGCGTTTGTTATTGAATAATTACCTATTTTAAACTATTATATAGAACAAAGAAACGCTGGCGTCTAAACGACCGGCAAAAGGATGTTTTTATGGCTATAATTAGTTACAAAGATCTTGGCCTTGTAAACACACGCGATATGTTTGCAAAGGCTATTAAGGGTGGATATGCAATTCCTGCATATAACTTCAATAATATGGAACAGATGCAGGCTATTATTCAGGCTTGTGTTGAAACAAAGTCTCCTGTAATCTTGCAGGTTTCTAAGGGTGCTCGTGCTTATGCAGACAAGTACATCTTGCGCAACATGGCACGTGGAGCTGTTGAATACGCTCACGAACTTGGATGTGATATTCCTATCGTTCTTCACCTTGACCACGGTCCAAACTTCGAAGTAGCAAAGGACTGTATCGATAACGGATTCTCTTCTGTTATGATTGATGGTTCCGCCCTTCCTTACGATGAAAACGTTGCACTTACAAAGCAGGTTGTTGACTATGCTCACCAGTACGACGTTACAGTTGAAGCTGAACTTGGTGTTCTTGGTGGTGTAGAAGATGAAGTTTCTGCCGAAGAATCTAAGTACACAAAGCCTGAAGAAGTTGTAGACTTTACTTCTAAGACAGGATGTGACTCACTTGCAATTTCTATCGGTACTTCACACGGACGCTGTAAGTTCACTCCAGCTCAGTGTACACGCACTGCTGACGGTGTTCTTATCCCTCCTCCACTTGCTTTCAACGTTCTTGAAGAAATTGAAAAGAAGCTTCCTGGTTTCCCAATCGTACTTCACGGTTCTTCTTCTGTACCTGTACAGTATGTAAAGATTATTGAACAGTACGGCGGAAAGATTCCTGATTCTGTTGGTATTCCAGAAGAACAGCTGCGCAAGGCTGCTAAGTCTGCTGTATGTAAGATTAACATCGACTCTGATGGACGTCTTGCTATGACTGCTGCTGTAAGAAAGTTCCTTGCAGAAAATCCAGAAGCTTTCGACCCACGCCAGTTCCTTTCTGCTGCACGTGACGAAGCTAAAAAGATGTACATGCACAAGAATATTGAAGTTCTTGGTTCTGCAGGTCATGCTCTTGACTAATAAGAGATTGTCGGGTCAAGCCCGACAATGACACATTATGTCATCTTAAACGGTGGTTGATTATTCGGCCACCGTTTTTTTTTATTTCTTCAAAAAGATTTTAAGGAAAAAGTATAAAACAGGAAGAGCGGAATAAATTATTCCAACAATAAGAATTATAGCAAATGAATAATCTATCGCGTAAAGAGCATCAGAAATTGCCGGATAAATGGCATATATACAAATAATCAGAATATCAATTATAATGCAGACCACTTTTTTGTTTTTTAAAGCTTCAAAAGCATCAATAAGACAGAAAGAAATCATTACAAGCATTGCAAGGTAAATGACAGGTTTTAGAAAAATATCATAAGCCTGATAATAATATTCAGAAGCGGTTATTACACAATAAGGAAGATAAACTGCATAAAATGCAGCCAGCAAAGGGAAGAAATTCTTTACTTTAAACTCCGCCGTATCGCGTGAAATCAAGGCATAAATAGCAGAAACTACAAATAAAGGAAGAAAAGCCTGTTTTACTATATAATAACTGAATATTTCTGAAAAAGAATCGTAAACAAGATGATGTTCGTATGTAAAGAAAAAGCGGCAGGCACAAACTACAACTGCAGTCATAAGCCCCGCAAAAACAGGAAGAATTATTTTTTTATCTTTTACAAAAAAAGCATAAGCAATTAATGAACATGGCAAAAGGGTTAATAAAAATAAAAGCATGTGTATAAAATAACCTTTATTAATGATTGAATCAAGTGATAAAAATACTGGTACAAGTATAAAAAAATGCTCCCGCGGAAAATTGCCTTTTGTATCACCTGGCTCTTATTCTTATTATGCTGGCGGAGCCTTCGACGGTGATTTTTTCACCGGG
>CAMNDY010000012.1 GCA_946535985.1 uncultured Treponema sp.
CTGTAAAAAATTATATTTGCAACGAATGTAAAAAGCCAGCTTATAGGGTAGGTTACGTAAATACAATAAACATTATGGAATTGTGGAATCTGGAAAATTGTAAAAATCCAGATAATGCGGTAAAGGCAGGCACCGCACAAGGAGGTAATTACAGGTGTAAGAGAATGTCCTATACCTCTTATGCTGTTTGAAAGTCCGTCCATCATGCCGCAAAGGTAGTAGGTTGTCATGATTACCCAGAAGCGGCGGACTCCTGCCTGAATAACTTCGGGGCTGCTTGAGAATATTCCTATAAGTTGATTTCGGAATAAGAGGAATAAGCCGCCAAGCAAGGCTCCAATTATGGCTATGCATACCTGCGAAACTAATACTACTTTTTTGATTCTGTCGGTCTTTCCTGCTCCAAGGTTTTGCGAACAGAAAGTTAACGTGCCTTGTGAAAATCCGTTCATTGCCGTATATACAAAGCCTTCAAGGTTTACTGCGGCTGCGTTTCCGGCAATTGTTTCTGCACCAAAAAGATTTACCGAAGACTGAATTATAACATTTGAAAAAGAAAACATTATTCCCTGAAAGCCTGCCGGTAATCCGATTTTTACTATTTTTGCAAAAATATGAGTATTTATTGAAAGCCGTCTGAAGTTGAGTTTAAAATCATCTTTTTCGCGGACAAGGATTATAAGAACTGCAGCTGCAGCAAAGCATTGAGAAATTACTGTAGCCCAGCCGACACCTGCAACATCCATCTTAAAAGAAATTACAAAAATCAGATTCAGGATAAGGTTCATTATTCCTGCGCCAAACAAGATGTATAAAGGTCTTTTTGTGTCGCCTTTTGCACGGAGCAGGGCACTTCCAAAATTATAAATCATTGTGGCTGTAATGCCGCCAAAGTAGATTTTTAAGTAAAGGGTGGCGAGTGTTAAAACTTCGTGAGGAGCCTGCATCAAAATGAGGATATATTTTGAGCCTACAACTCCTACAATTGTAAGCACTATTCCGCATACAAAAGAAACAAGAATCGAGGTATGAACGGTTTCTACAAGTTCTTTGGAACGCTTAGCTCCAAAATAATTTGCTGCAACTACATTGGCTCCAATTGAAAGTCCCATAAAAAGATTTACAAGTAGATTTATGAGGGAGCCTGTTGAACCAACCGCTGCCAGAGAATTGTTTCCTGCAAAGCGCCCGACAACTACTACATCTGCGGCATTAAACAAGAGCTGCAAGAGGCTTGATAAAATAAGAGGAATTGAAAACTGCAGAAGTCTTGGTAAAATAGGTCCTTCTGTAAGATCAAGTTGATTTGCTTTACTCATTAATTTTTATTCCTGCCATTCAAACCCCGAAGAATCTGCTGCTCGTGTTAGTGTATCTTCCGTCTTTACTAAGGTCGTATCTTTAGCTTTTATTCGTTTACCTTTGTCAGATATCTGTTTTGCTTCTTTTTCCATTCCAAGCTCCTGATAAATTGCTGCAAGGTTTGCATAGGCCTGCTTGTAATCCGGAGCATTCTTGGTAAGCGCAAGAAGAAGATCTGCTGCTTTTTCTTTTTGCCCCATAGAATATAAAAGCTTTGCTGCAGCATTCATTTCTATGGGATTACTTGTAGAAGCCTTTTCAATTGCAAGCATAAGCTGTTTTGATATTTCTGCAATTGAAGCCTTGTTCAAATCATCAAGTTTATCATTGGTAAATGAAACTGTCTGCACTTCATCAGGATTTGCTGCTGTAACATAAATTTCCCAGGCATCATGTAAAAGCGTATATTCATATTTGCCTGATGAAATTTCTTTTGCAGCCGATTTCCATGCGCTGTCAAAACCATTATAAAGAATTGTTGTTTCTATAGGAATCCAGATATGATTATTAATTTCAATTATGGAATAATTTTCATCAAGTTTACTCCACAATGTGTTTGCCTTGAGTCCGGTATCAAAGGCGGCAAAAATATGTCCCGGGGTTGTGATGAGGGCAGTTTGAATGCCTGCGCTCTCAAGCAGCGAGCAATATAAGGTTGTCATATCGTCGCAGTCTCCGCCCTTTAAAGAAAGTGTTTCAGACGGGAAGCGCACAGTATCTACAGAATAAGTAAGGTCAATTACCTGTGATACTGGAGTAACAGGGTCGGCAACATAAGTTAAAGGAATTGCACCAATTGCATTTGAAAGGGCAATGGCTTTAGAAACATTTGTTGAAACAAAATCTCCTTGTTTTTTTGCAAGAGCATTAAAGGCAAAGGCTGCTACAGTTGGATCATTAGGCTGAACAAAGCAGGCCAGCATTGCTGTATCATCCCAGGTCATGGCAGATTTTTTGTAGAGAGTAACAGGTCTGGTAAGGGCAAAACTGTTGGCCTTTCCGTCTTCTTCCCAGTTGATTGTAAACTGCATCTGAAGCACTGTGTTTTCGCTAACCTTTAATACCGATTTATTTAGTACTGTGCTTATATCAAGAGTTCCTTCTTCTCCCGGAGCAATTGATGCAACCGTGTTTCCTTTGCTTGGAAAATCCATGTATTTTCTGACGTAAGAAGTAACCGACACATTTTTTATGGTTGAGTCTCCGTTATTTTTTACAGTTACCAGTCCGGCCGGATTAGCAGCATATACATTCATAAGAACCGGGAAGAGGGCAGAAAAGTCAAAGGAAGTGATTTCTACCGAAGGAATGTCTGCCCTTGTAAATCCATCAGCAGGCGAAAAAGCATTTTTCAAATCGGTGTAAAGCTCTAAAACTTCTTCATCCCAAGGCACCTGCTTTTTTAGTTTTTCAAGCAGCTTCATAGCTTCCTGATATTTTTCGCGGGCAGTTTCTTCACCGTATTCATCAAAAAGATTCAGGGCTTCTTCTGTTTTTGCCATAGCTTCTTTTTTGTTGATTGCAACTTCTGACAATATTTTTCTTTCTGAAGCCACCGGATCGGCAGGACTTATTTCAAGATACTTGTTGTAATAGTCGAGTGCTGTTACATAGCTTTGTGAATTATAAAGGACATCGGCGTTTGCTTTGTAAGAAGCGGCAAGCTCGCTTAAGGTTGCATTATCCATATTCTTGTTGATGTTCTTCATGGCAATAAGGGTTGGCGGAAGTTTTGTATCTGCTTCTGCAACTCGCCATACATTATTGCTTCTTACATCATAAAAGTAATACATTCCCCAGCCGGCACCACAACAAAAAGAATACATTAGAGACTCATCAATTGGAATTGACCACAATAGAGTTCCCTTGTTAGAATAGCGGTTAAGCGAATGATTCGTTTCTCTTAATGCAAGGAAGGAGCCGTCATTTAAAACCTTAAGGATACTAAGGTAACCTGTATCCTTCTTTTCCGGATAGATTACATTTTTCAATTCTTTAGTTTTTGCACTATATACAAAGATTAAACTGTCTTCCTGGAAATAAAAAGTATCATCCGGGCCTGGAATAATATGAGGTAATTCAAGCGGATACTTCATATATTCAGTTTCTTTATCTCCCTGCTGAGGAAGAATTATTCTTCTGTTTTCGCTGTCTATAAGATAAGGTTCTCCTGAATTGTAAAAGTTGAGCATTGTACCAACTCCGGGATATTTGTAAAGGAGGCGGTGTGTTATAGAGTTTTGTTCATTCATGCATAAAACAACAGGAGTCTTTTCATTTGCAAAGAAAATGTTTTTTCCATCAGGACTGTATAACTGCCAGTAGGTATTGTACTTAGTGTTGCCTGAAATTTTCTTTGTTAAATCCTCGTTAAAATCCCAGGTTGGACTTACATCATATACAGTATCTTTGATTCTCATTACAAAAGAATAATCCCGGCGTGGAATTGCAGCAATAGAAAGTCCGTTTCTTGTATTTCCAAGTTCTGTCATTGTCCTTGAATCAATTATGGAAGGCTGCGAAAGAGTTTTTTCTTTGGAATTGACTGCCGGGAAAAAAGCTTCAATCGTTTTTATAATAAGATTTTCTTTTTGTTTTTCATTTTGCAGGTAATCAGGATTAAAATTGCCATACACACCATAACTTGTTCCTTTTTCATAATAGAAATCGGCCGTAAAACTATAGTATGGAAGATTGAATGAAGTTACAGGATGAAGATCCATTTCTATACGCGGGTAGCAGCTATTAGGGTCAATTTGTTTTGCCTCTTTTTCCTTAGCTGCAGCAATTTTTTTATCAAGCTCCGCAATGCGATCCTCAATAGACTCTTCTTTGTCACCGTCTAGGATTGTAACATTGGCAAAAAAGCTGCTAAGTTTTTCCTGCTCTTCAATGTATTCATTCTTCTGTCTTGTGAGTCTTTCTGATTCCAATTCTGCTTTTTCGTATGAACCCCAGTTCATGTGGTATGGCACAAGATTAAGGGAATTATAATCAATAATCTCAATATTATATTCTTTAGCTTTTTGAGATATCTGCTCAAGAATTGAATCTAAGCTAACTTTATTATTTTCTTGTCTTTGCAAAACATCTTCAATATCAAGGTACAATTTTTGCGAAAAAACAGGAAAAACAAAAATTAAAATAAGAAGAAAAGATATGATTTTTTTCATGCTAAACCTCTAGATGTATTTATTATATATGTCCATTGTCTTTTGAAGTTTTTTATAAGCTTCAATTTTTTCTGAAGTGTCAGGGTAGGCCAATCTTACAATTTCTGCAAGAGGGGAGGCTGCAATTTGCGTTTCGATTTTTTCAAGTGCTGCAGCCTGGTCCGGCCCGCCTATAATGCATTTTTCTACTGCCTTGTTTATAAGCGCGGTGAGTGATTTGAGGTCGGAGTAGAAAGAGTCAATTATTGGAGAAATGTCAGACACCGTGTCATTGTCGGGCTTGAATAATTGTGTGTCATTGTCGGGCTCGACCCGACAATCTCGTTCCTGAATACCTTCCGCAAACTCCACCCCCGGAATCCTCATGCTCTGGCGGCTTAATGTATATGTTTTTACATCCGGTGTGGCCGCAATTTTGCTTTCAAACCACCAGGCAAACATTTTCATGCGGGCGTCTGTAAGCACTTGATTTCCGTCGTAATCAAAGGCGTATTCAGGGTTTGCACCAAAACGCGAAGAACTGTTCATTTTTTGAACGGGAAGGAGTCTGTTAGCACCGGTATGGAAGCTTTGTTCTGCGCTGCTTCCTTTTATATGGGTTTGTCCCCGCGGATAGGATAAATCAAGTCCTGCAAAATAAATGCGCTGGGCTCCAAGCATACGGCAAAGGTTCCATGCAGAACTTGCAACAGAACCTCCGGCACCCAGGTCTCCAAATGTGCCAAGCTGTTTTTCAAAATAAGAGCTCACAGGAAACATTTCTGAACATAAAAGAATCTGGCGGCACTTAAAACGAAATACTGCAGGGTAAACGCTGAGCGGGCAAACAAGAATACTTTGGTGTGCTTCAAGCCCTGCAATATGCTTATAGGCATAATATTGAGGATCTGTTATTACAATAAAATCTGGCTGAACCCCGCTTTTAAGAAGGGCATGAAGCGCAGTTTCTACACAAACAATAAGAGCATGTTTTTTAAAGTCTGCCATTTTGGGCAAAAGAGCTTCAAGCGAAGGTCCCGCTGCCACAACAATAAAATCCTTTACACATTTGTTAAAGCTGTCTGCAAAGTCCTGAACAGTGCTGAGCCCTTTTATCTGCTCAATATTTTTCATTGAGTTATGAATCCAAAGCTTTTCGAACTTTTTGTAGGTAGCCGCATTTATATCATTTTTGTCCCGGTTTCGTTCAATAAGGGCAATAACAGAATCAAAATAAGGGCGGGCATGCATAATAAAAGACGGAATTGCATAGACATAGGCAGAATTAAGTCCGGTCTTTCCAATGTTTATACTGTTTCCTTCTAAAAGTCCTATTATAGAATTTGCGGGGCATCCAAGCGCAATAACAAGATTCTTTACTTCAAAAACAGGACTCCAGTCAATATAAAAAAGCGCTCCAAAAAAATGAAATGGATCGGGCTCAACAAGAATCAGCTTTTTTACGGGGCAGGTTCCAACATTAGCACCGGCGCCGCCTCCGTTAATCATTTTTGCCATAGCGCAGAACTGCCAGCCAAGTCCCGCACCCATAAAAATCACAGTTTCTTTATTTTTGCCTGCAAGCGTCTGAGCTGTAGTCATGCCTTCGCGTTCCGGATTATATGAAGAATGCAAAAGCATATTTGTATTAATCTGCGCTGTAAGACTTCCGTTTTTGGCAGTCATAAGATTCCAGAAGAAAAAAATATCCTTTTCGTCCCCGTGTGCAGTAATATCTTCTATAATATCATGATAAAAATCAGCAAGCTGTGGAAATCTTTCTTTGAAAAGCTGTATGTTTTTATTCCAGATAGAGTTCAATTATTGTATTCTCCGTAAGAGGAGTGCCCGGCTCCGGATTCTGACTGGTTACCCAACCGCTTCCGTTTATGTTGAGTTTACCTTTTGATTGTTCCATAAGTGGAAGCAAATCTTTTTTAGATAAACCTGTAAAATCAGGAGTGAGTTCTCCAAGCGAAATACTAGCTGTGTTTGGAATTGTGATTACGCCATTGTGCTCAACAGAAGATGCTTTTCCTCTGCTCATTCCCATATAATCAATAATTGTATCTGCTGCTTCTGCAATTACAGGTGCAACAATACGACCACCATAGGTTTCGCCTTTTGCTTTTTCTACAACTATATATAGAACAATTTCAGGTTCATCAACCGGGAAGATTGCAAGACAGCTTGAAAGAAAGTCTGTATCGCTGTAGCCTCCGTTTACTTTATCGGCCATCTGGGCGGTACCGGTTTTTACACCAATGGCAACGTCTCCAATGTTTGCGCGGGAACCTGTACCTGTCGTTGCAGTTGTTTCCATACAGCTAAGTACATATTCTGCTGTAGTCTGCTTAAATACCCGGTTTTTATATTCAGGTTCATGCTCGTAAAGTGTAATTCCTTCTTTATTAGTAATCTTATGAATTACGCTTAGCTTTACAGGAACACCCCCGTTTGCAATTGCTGTAGCAGCTTGAACCATCTGCAAGGCGCTGACACTTATTTCCTGGCCAATTGCAATTGTAGGCTTAGAACGTCCGGACCAGGATTTACTGTCGCGGTCTTTTACAATACCTGTAGTCTCACCCGCAAGTTCAATTCCGGTTCTCTGTCCAAAGCCAAGCTGACGGATTCTTGCAATAAAAGTATCTTCATTTACCCGGTCGCTTATCTGGCCCAAAACATCATTGCAGGAATATTTAAGGCCTTCCCGTGGTGTAAGCCAGCCATGGTGTTCAAGACATTTGATTCTTATAGTTTCGCCACCCGGAATTTTGTGTTCATAAACTCCATCGCACAAAAAACTGTCGTTAGGATTAATAGAGCCTTCGTCAAAAACAATGCCAAGTGTAAAAATCTTAAATACGGACCCCGGCTCGTAGGCATCTGCCGCAGGTTTGTTTACCTGTTCTGCAGGACTTGCACTTCCATATTCATTGAGGTTTGCCGCAGGAAGACTTATATAAGTAAGAATCTCTCCAGTTTTAGAGTCTGCCGCTAAAAGCATCATACTTTCGGCCTGGGTATTTTCCATTGTTTTGTAGGCAATCTGCTCAAGCTTATATTGAAGGTTTGCATCTATTGTAAGGTAAATGTTTTTTCCCTGTTCAGGACTTTCAAGAGATTTATCAATTTCGGGGTAGAGAACACCCTGCTGAGAAAATTCAATTCCTGCAAGGCCTGTACCTTCGTCGCCCATATAACCAATAAGCTGCGAAGCAAGTGCCCCGTTAGGATAGACACGTCCAGGAAGCTTTTCGTAACTTACATAATTATAGCCGCATTCTTTTGTGCGCTGGCTTATTTCTTCATATTCTGTCTGCGAAGCTTTCTTTTTAAGAATAACATATTCGCGTTTTTTATCTACACGTGCAAAAAGCTCTTCTTCAGAAACTCCAAGGACCGGAGCCATGTTTTTACTGAAAAGCTGGGCATTTTTAATATCTTTTGTGCTTACACCTACGCGGTAAAAGTTTGTCTGTACAGCAAGCGGAAAGCCTGAGCGGTCCACAATAGAACCCCGTTCAATAGTAGGAATATTCTGAGGTTTTGGAGCAACAGGAGCCATTGCAAGCTTCATGTATGCAGCAAGAATAGCAATTACAAGAAGTCCGCAAAAAGAGAAAAAAACAATCAGTCTTTTATTCTTAAAAAATGAATTCAATTTGTTCCCGCCCAAAATGCAAATAAATACTTTTAAACTATACTCTTATTTTGGCCGATAGACAAGTATGGAAATAATCAGTTTTGTACAACAATCCAAAAAAAAGAGGGCAATAGCACTACCTCTGCGCCGAAAAAGTATAAATTCAGTTTCTTATGCCTAT
Organism: uncultured Treponema sp.; assembly: GCA_946535985.1. Taxonomy (GTDB): domain Bacteria; phylum Spirochaetota; class Spirochaetia; order Treponematales; family Treponemataceae; genus Treponema_D. The sequence continues at coordinate 8,345 of CAMNDY010000012.1, forward strand.
ACCTATCCTTCTGAAAAGCATATTTTCAAGGCTGGAAAAGTTCAAAAAGATTTAACTCTTAAAAACTGCTTTGCTTCTCTTGGGCAGGGCATTACAAATTTTGGCACTCTCCTTGCAAATAATATAAAGGCAATCGTGATTTCTCTTTTTGTAATACTGGGAATTGCGGGACTTGCTGTTACTGCCTTTTTTATAACTGATTATACCCTTAGCCATACAAAAGTGATTACCCTCAATGCGCAGGATTCCATTGACTATGATTCGCTTGATAAGTTCATGAAAAATTTTGCGCTCGAAATTACAAGTGAAGTTGATGAAAACGGACAGCTTACAGACAGTGCAGGAGTGGGAACAGGAGCAGGCCTCCAGCTAGCCTCAAAACTTCTTTCTCAGCCTGTAGAATATCAGATATATAAGGTAAAAAGCGGAGACACAATAAGCGGAATTGCAAAAAAATTCGGACTTACAAATATTTCAACTCTGATTTCTGTAAATGATATTGGAAACGTTCGTCAGCTTGGAGCCGGCCAGAAACTCAAGATTCCTTCAATCGACGGAATTGTTTATACTGTAAAAAACGGAGATTCCCTTAATTCAATTGCCACAGCAAATAAAATCAAGCTGGAAAATCTTCTGGATGTAAATGAACTTGCTTCTGAAACTTTAACAGTAGGGCAGCAGCTCTTCCTTCCCGGAGTAGGCCTTGACCAGAAAACTCTTCAGTCAAGAATGGGCGAACTTTTTATGGTCCCAATTACTGCAAAGTTCCGTTGGACTTCTCCTTATGGCTGGCGTGCAGATCCATTTACAGGAGTTCGTTCTTTCCACACCGGAACAGATATGGCTTGTCCGGAAGGAACTCCAATTTTAGCCGCAATGAGCGGAAGAATCTCGGAAGTTGGAAACAACAGAACTTACGGAAATTACATAATCATAAACCATGGAAACGGATATCAGACCGTGTATGCACATATGTCAAAAGCAATTTCTAAAAAAGGACAATGGGTAACACAGGGTTCAAAAATCGGACTTGTTGGTTCCACAGGCTATTCAACAGGTCCTCATCTACATTTTATGGTTTACAAAAACGGAAACAGAATAGACCCAATGACGGTACTTAAAAAATAATACTTAAAAAACAGGTGAAAAAGATGTATAATATCAGTGTTTGCAAAGGGTGCGGACGAACCCTTAATAAAGATTACTTGTATTGTCCCTGGTGCGGTATCTCCAGAGTTTCAAATGACAAGGAATCGCTTGAAATGATGCTTAATCATTATGAGGAAAACAGAAAAGATGTGCGACGAAAGCAGCTGTACGAAATGGAGCGCGAGCTTGAAGATCTTGAACAGGAGCTTTCGGTACTGGTTTTAAGTGCGGAGATGCATAAATAGACAATGTCATTCCCGTGCTTGACACGGGAATCTAATTTGAGATTGTCGGGTCAAGCCCGACAATGACATAAGTGCTTTATTATGGAGTATTAACATGAAGAAGATACATTGCATTAGTATTTTTTTATTCTGCATAACTATGTCCTTGTCGGCAAAAATATCCTTTGGCGAGTTTGATATAAATCAAAACGATGAGGTTTTATTTTCTTTAAGTCAGAATATGCCGGGAACAAACGCCTACAGCTCTCTCTTTTATTCAAAGCTTGCAAATGGTTCAAGTCAGGGCATGCCGGACCTTCTTACATGCTATCCTGAACAGATGGAACTTTTGGACGAAGGGACTGTACTTCAGGTTCGTAACCGCTATGGAACAGGCCGCTACAATACAAAAACCGATTCTTTTTCATGGTACGAAAAAACAGAGGGCATTCCCGTAAACTCTCTTCCGGTTTCGCCATATTCAATCAGCTCAAACGGAAAATGGCTTGTTAAAATAGAAAAATATTCACTTTCTACAGGAACCCTTTTAATTCAGAATGTCCAGACAGGAAAAACAGCCGTTCTCTGCGAAAGTGTGCGCCAGAGCTATAAGAGCCTTCCTGTAAAATGGTCTCCGGACGGTTCCATTTTGATTTACGAAAAAGAAGGCAATCTTTACTTTTGTAATCCCGAAGCAGTTTTGCGCAAAGTAGAAATGGACGAAAAGTACCGTAAAATCGGTCGTGGAACTATTAATGCAGTAAACTGGTCAAGCGAAAAATCGCTTATTTATATAGATGATTATTTAGTTTATCAGATTAATGCAAAAGAGCTTTACACCCTGGGACTTTATTCAGGAATCATAGGGCAGGGTAAGGCAATAGGTCGTCTTCCTTCCCAGTTTAATTCTGCAAGTGACCGCTTTAGTGTAAACTCTTCTGCAAAATCCTTTGTAATTGTTCAGAACAATAAACTCTTTACATACCTTAAACTTCAGAATCAAAAGCATTCCTGCGACTATATGGATGTTGTTTATTCACGCCCATATACCGATTCTTCCGCTTCTCTGATTGATTACTTTATTTTCTGGGATGCTTCTGACCAGCCTGTCTTGTGGCTGGAAAAGCTTCCTTATGATGGCAGTAAAGAAAAAGGCGCCGTTTATAAGCTTGGAACAAAAACAGTTCAGGTTCTAGAAATTGAAGATTCAGGAAAGCCTTTTATTTCTCCGGATGGTTCCAAGGTTGCCTTTTATGCAGGTGCCGCAATTTATGTTTATGATATTAACAGCTGGCAGCGTGTTGCAGATCTTTTAGGCGAAAAAATTGCTTCTGCAATCTGGGTAAACCGCAATGTAATTTATGTAGGCGGTGAAAAATCTATCCGCAAGTGGAATCTTTTATCAAATACAAATGAAGTAATAATGTTAAGCTCAGCCATAGCAGGCTATTGGGAAGGCAATGACGATACAATAGTTGCCGATACAGGAAACTCAAATTATTACAAATACAACAACGAAAAGAAAACCTGGAAAAAAACTTCTGTAGCAAGCGCTAATGCAAAAAGTCAGAATGGCCGCTACAGATTATTTGCAGGAACAACTTCTAACAGTCTTTACGAAAATGCACTTTATGTAAGAACTTTAAGCAAAAAAGCAGTTACAAAAGCCTTGTACCAGGAAAGCGTAGAAAAAGTTGCAGCTCCAAAAAAGGTTGCTCTGATTTTTGATGCTTACGATAATGCCGACGGACTTTCGGAAATTCTTTCTGTGTTAAAAAAATACAATGTTCCGGGCACCTTCTTTATTAATGGTGAGTTTATCCGCCGTTATCCTTCAGAAACAAAACAGATTATTTTAAATGGTCATCAGGCAGCTTCCATGTTCTTTAGCCAGACCGATCTGGTAAATAATCCTTTTGTCGTAGATGAAGAATTTATTCGCCGTGGTCTTGCCCGCAACGAAGATGAATTTTACGCCTGCACAGGAAGGGAACTTTCTTTGTACTGGCACGGACCATATTATTCTGTAAATAATGATATTATAAAATTCGCCAAAAATGCAGGTTATGAAACAGTAGTTTCTTACAGCCGCCTCAACGACTCTGAACTTTTAGCCAAAGACACCAAACCCGAACAGATTATCCAGGATTACTGCAACACACTTTCAAAAATCAATGGAGGTGTAGCACCTGTTTCTGTAGGCTTTGCCCAGGGTAACCGCACCGAGCCGCTCTATAATTATCTTGATTTATTAATTTGTGCATTGTTGGATAGTGGATTTGAATTTGTAAATATTCAAGAGTTATAATCCATACATGTAGAAAAATCTTTGCCGGCGGGTCCCAGCGACGGAAAAAAAAGCAAGGTATCCCCCGGCCTCCGTGTTACGTCCGGCGTAAACGCGGCCGTCCCACTGCCGGTCCCCCCTTTCTTTTTCCTGCGTCCCACTCGTCAAAGATTTTTCAAATGCATATTATTAAAAATAGATATTTCCAAATACACAAACATTCATTATAATAAATCAAGATATTTATATATTGGAGTAACCCCATGTCTCTAGATAAGATGAGAAACATTGGTATCATGGCGCACATTGATGCTGGAAAAACTACAACTACTGAAAGAATCCTTTATTATACAGGAAAAATCCATAAAATAGGCGAAATCGACGACGGCCAGGCTACAATGGACTGGATGCAGCAGGAGCAGGAAAGAGGAATTACAATCTGTTCTGCCGCAACTACTACTTACTGGCGCGACCATCAGATAAATATTATCGACACCCCGGGACACGTAGACTTTACAGCAGAGGTTGAGCGTTCCCTGCGCGTACTCGACGGTGCAGTTGCCGTAATTTGTGCAGTAGACGGAGTTCAGCCACAGACAGAAACAGTATGGAAACAGGCAGATGAATTTTCTGTTCCACGTCTTTGTTTTATGAACAAAATGGACCGTATTGGTGCAGACTTTTTTGGTTCAATGGACGACGTTGCCCAGAAATTCGGAGTAGAAACTTTAGCCCTGCAAATCCCTATTGGCGAAGGTGCAGATTTTGAAGGCGTAATTGACCTTTTAAAAATGAAAGAACTCCGCTGGTCTGCCGAAGACGAAGGTGAAACAATTACCGAAAGTGATATTGACCCAAGCCGCCAGGACCAGGCAAATGAATGGCACGAAAAATTAGTAGAAACAGTTGCCGGTGCAGATGATGCTCTTATGGAACTTTACCTAGACGGAAAAGAAATTACAACTGATCAGCTTAAGACCGCAATCCGTAAGGGTACAATTGCACGCAGCTATGTTCCTTTTGTAATGGGTTCTGCCCGTCACAATCAGGGAGTCCAGCCACTTATTGATGCAATTGTAGACTATCTTCCTTGTCCAACAGACGTACCTCCTGCAAAAGGTCTTAAAATTAAAAAAGATCATCAGGAAGAAATTGACGTTCCATGCGACCCTTCAAAAATGGCACTTGGTCTTGTATTTAAAATTCAGTATGACCGGGAGATGGGGCCACTTTGTTATGTACGCATGTACTCAGGAAAAATCCAGAACGGTATTCAAATTTATAATGTAAACAAAAAGAAGCGTGAACGTGTAAACCGCATCCTCCGTATGCATGCCGATAAATCAGATGCAATTGACAGCCTGTCAGCCGGAGACATTGCAGTATTCATCGGTCTTAAACTGGCCCAGACCGGAGACACTGTTGGAACAGAAGCTTTCCCTGTTTTACTTGAACAGCCGACCTTCCCACAGCCGGTTATTTCTGTTGCCCTTGAGCCGGAAAGTATGAGCGAAAAAGATAAGATGACAGAAACTCTCGAAATCCTCAGCCGCGAAGATCCAACCTTTACCAGCCACGAAGATGCAGAGACTGGTCAGCTTATCATAAGTGGAATGGGCGAGCTTCACCTTGATGTTCTTGTAACCCGCATGCGCGATGATTTTGGAGTAAAATGTAACGTTGGTGCTCCTCAGGTTACCTACCGCGAATCAATCAGCGGAAGTGGAGAAGCCAGCGAAGAATACAGCCGCGTTCTTGCAGGAAAAGAAAATACTGCCGGTCTTACAATCTCAGTTGAAAAGCGGGAAAGAGGTAGCGGTAATAACTTTGAAATTACCTGCCGCTATGCCGAAATCCCTGATGAAATTATTGAAGCAATCCGCGATGGCTTTAAGAACGCCCTTGATTCAGGAATTAACTACGGTTACCCATGTACAGAAGTTGGCGTAAAGGTAACAAATATTGTTTACAACGAATTAACTTCAACTCCATTCGCCTTCGAAGCCTGTGCCGCTCAGGTATTTGATAAAGCATGTAATGCAGCAGGTCCTGAAATCTTAGAGCCTGTTATGAATGTTGATATTTCCTGTCCAAAAGAATTTGTGGGACCTGCTTCAAGCCAGCTCAGCCAGCGTGGTGGCAGCATTATGGGACAGGATTCAAAACCAACCGGCGACATTATTCATGCACAGGCTCCAATGGCCAATATGTTTGGATTCACAACAAATCTCCGTTCAGCAACTCAGGGTAGGGCAAGCTTCTCCATGGAGTTCAGTCACTTCCAGGTTAAAGTCGGCGGATTAAATAATTACTAGGAGGCATATATGGGACTTATTAAAGCTGTCTTTGGTGCAACAGGTGGCGTACTTGCCGATCAGTGGAAGGAATACTTTTACTGCGATGCTCTTCCCGCAAATGTTATCTGCAGACGCGGTCACAAAAAAACAAGCGGCCGCTCCAGCAATACAAAAGGCGATGACAATGTTATTACACAAGGCTCTGTAATTGCTGTAGCAGACGGACAGTGTATGCTCATTGTAGATCAGGGTAAAGTTGTAGATGTTTGTGCAGAACCTGGCGAATACAAATACGATGCCTCAACAGAACCTTCTGTTTTTGCAGGAAGCTTTGGAGATGGTCTCATAGAATCCTTCAAAAATATTGGAAAGCGTTTTACCTTTGGCGGTGAAGCTCCAAAAACTCAAAAAGTTTACTATATAAATACAAAGGAAATAATGGGAAATAAATACGGAACACCATCTCCGGTTCCTTTCCGGATTGTAGATGCACGCGCCGGAATTGATATTGATGTTTCTGTTTCATGTTTTGGAGAATACAGCTACAAAGTAGTAAATCCTCTTGTCTTTTATACAAATGTCTGCGGAAACGTAGAAGATGAATTTGTTCGTGAAAATCTTGAAGGTCAGCTTCGTTCAGAATTACTCACAGCCTTGCAGCCTGCTTTTGCAAAAATCAGCGAAATGGGAATTCGTTATTCTTCACTTCCTGCACATACAACAGAACTTGCTGATGTTCTTCGCACACAGCTTTCACAGAAATGGACAGAACGTCGTGGTATAGAAATTCAGGTTGTAGGTGTTTCTTCAATTAAAGCTACCGAAGAAGATGAAAAGATGCTCAAAGGACTTCAGCGCGATGCAGCCTTTATGGATCCAACTCGTGCCGCTGCTCACTTAGTTGGTGCTCAAGCCGAAGCAATGAAAACTGCTGCTGCAAATACAAACGGTGCTGCAATGGCATTTATGGGCATGGGAATGGCTCAGCAGGCAGGTGGCGCTAACGCAGAAGAATTGTATAAGCTTGGACAGCAATGGACTTGTTCATGCGGGACTGTAAATAAAGGAAAATTCTGTTCTGAGTGCGGAAAGCCTCGTCCATAAATATGGCAACAGCAACCAACTATCAGTGTCCTGCTTGTGGCGGGCCGCTTCATTTTTCGGGTACAACTCAAAAGCTTGAATGCGACTACTGTGGAAGCTCTTATACTGTAGAAGAAATTGATAAAAAATATATAAACGAAGAATCACTCGAAGGCTTGTCGGGTCTGGTTGAATACAATTGTCCTTCTTGCGGAGCTCAGCTTTTTTGCGACGAAACCACTGCAGCAACAAGCTGCCCTTACTGCGGAAACAATCAGGTTTTGCACAGCCAGTTTAAGGGGGGCAAGCTTCCTCAGAAAATCATTCCCTTTAAGCTCGAAAAACAGTCTGCAGTTAATGCCCTCAAAAATCACTATAAAGGTAAAAAGCTTCTTCCAAAAGTTTTCAGCGAGCAGAATCATATAGAAGAAATTAAAGGTGTTTATCTTCCTTTCTGGCTTTTCGACGGACATGTTGATGTTCAGCTTGATATGAAGGCAATCCGTACTGCAGTACATTACACCTCAAAAGAAAAAATTATTACAAGCTCTCATTATAATGTTACTCGTGCCGGTACAGTTTCCTTTGAAAAAATCAGCGTAGATGCTTCTAAAAAAATGGACGACGCTCTCATGGATTCAATTGAACCCTTTGATTATGCCGACCTCCGCGATTTTAAAGCTTCCTATTTACCGGGATTTTTTGCCGAAGTTTATGATGTTTCAACAGAAGAATGTTATGAGCGTGCAAAGATTCGTGCAGAAAACACAGCAGTTGATGAATTGCGAAACAGTGTGAGCGGTTATGAATCGGTAAATATTGTAAATAAACAGGTACGAATTACAAATGACAAAGTAACATATTCCTTTATGCCTGTATGGGTGCTTTCTACAAAATGGAGGGATAAAAACTACATCTTTGCCATGAACGGTCAGACAGGAAAAATGGTTGGAGACCTGCCGGTAGATAAGGGCCTCTTTTGTAAATATTTCTTTGGAATTGCACTTGGTGTAGCTGCAGTTGTGGCCCCATTAGTGTACTTCTTTTTTTAGGGGATAACATGAAAAAACACATCATTCTTTTCACATTTTTCTTTACTCTCCTGATATCTCCTGCCTGGTCTGCACAATCCATAATCCATGACGACTGTGGCCTTTTAAGCAATCACGAAATTGAAGAACTTCAAACTCGTGCCCAGCAGACTGCTCAAACTTATAATTGCGGTGTATATATTTATGTTGTAAAAGACATGAATGCCTTTACTTATGATTATGAAATTTACGAAGATGCCTTTGGTATAGAAGCCTTTGCGCAATATCTTTTCTTTAATGAACTAAAAGGAGTAGGGCCTTCTGCAGACGGAATCCTTCTTGTGATGAGCATGAAAGAACGCGACTACGACATAATGGCTCACGGAAGCTTTGGAAACTACGCCTTTACAGATTATGGAAAAGACAAGCTTGCAGATTCTTTCTTGAATTATTTTGGTAACGGCAAATGGTACAAAGGCTTTTCTTCATATCTTAAAAGAGTAGATCAGTTTTTAAAGCTTGCTGCAGACGGAAATCCTGTAGACTTAGGTTCCGGCCATATTAGAGAACACAATCTGCCTCTTTCAATAGCGGCAGCCCTGATTTTTGGAATGATTGTAGCACTTATTTCATGTCTTAATATGAAAAGAGGAATGAAATCTGTGCATACAGCTAAAATAGCTTCAAACTTTATAGCAAAAGACGGTATAAAAATTCCAATTCAAAAAGATATGTTTACCCACAATACCGTAGTACGTCAGCAGCTGCAGTCTTCTACGTCATCAGGTGGTGGCGGCACCTCTATCAACAGCTCCGGTTCTTCCCACCACAGCGGAAAGTTTTGATTTTTCTTAAAATTCCTCAATTTTTCATTTGACTATTGCCCAAATCTATCGTAAAATTAAGAATTATAATATAACCCTTAAGGAGGCCACACAAAAATGGCTAAAGTAGAACTTAAAGGTATTGGTAAGGTTTACGACGGCGGTGTACGTGCTGTAAACAATGCTAATATCACTATTGAAGACAAGGAATTCTGCGTATTCGTAGGTCCTTCTGGATGCGGTAAGTCAACAACTCTCCGCATGATTGCAGGTTTGGAAGACATCACAGACGGTAAATTGTTCATCGACGGTGTTGAAATGAACGACGTTCCACCAAAGGATCGTGATATCGCCATGGTATTCCAGAACTACGCTCTTTACCCACATATGACTGTATATGACAACATGGCATTCGGTCTTAAGATCCGCAAAATGGATAAAGCCGAAATTGACCGCCGTGTTCGTGAAGCAGCTAAACAGCTTGACCTTACAATCTATCTTGATCGTAAGCCAAAAGCTCTTTCGGGTGGACAGAGACAGCGTGTTGCTGTAGGACGCGCTATCGTTCGTGAACCAAAAGTATTCTTGTTCGACGAACCACTTTCTAACTTGGATGCTAAGCTCCGTGTAACAATGCGTTCTGAGCTTGCTGCACTCCACAACCGCCTCCAGGCAACAATGATTTATGTAACACACGACCAGATCGAAGCTATGACTTTGGGTACAAAGATTGTAGTTATGAAGGACGGTGTTATCCAGCAGATTGGTGCTCCACTTTACCTCTACAACTATCCAATCAACAAGTTCGTAGCAGGCTTCATCGGAACACCTCCAATGAACTTCCTTACTGTAAAGGTTTTGGAAAAAAACGGTGCTATCGTTTGTGACGAAGGCTCATTCGAAATCAACCCTACAGAAGAACAGGCTAAGAAACTTAAGGACTGGGTAGGAAAGGAAATTACATTCGGTATCCGTCCAGAAGACCTCAAGTATGTTGAAAAGCCAGCTGCTAAAGACGACATGCAGATGAAGATTACTAACAAGGAACCACTTGGTGCCGAAACACATCTTTATCTTATTTCTAACAAAGGACAGAGCATCATTGCTAAGACAACAGCTACTGCAGAATTCCGTTTAGGAGATACAGTAAACGTTGTTCCTAACATGGAAAAAGCTAAGTTCTTCGAAATCAACCCAGATGCTCCAGAAGAAATGAACATCTGTGATGTAATCGAAAAGAAGTGGTAAAAACCACATGTCATTATCGCGGTCCCTGTGCTTGTCGAAGGGTACCCGATAATCACTAATCAAAAGGCACTATCCTTGCGGACAGTGCCTTTTTTTTTGTCCTGCAATTCTATATAATACTCCCATGACAAAGAATTCCCTTGTAATCTATAAAAACCAACCTGCCGTGGTTAAGGAAAATGACGGCGATAAATATATCATCACATATTGCAGCCAACCGGCAACTCCTACGGGAAAAAAGGCTGTATATTCTGAACAGAAGGTTCGCGAGAAAGATGTTGTTTTGCTCAGTGACGGGCCTGTTTCTTCTTTGGAAAAAGTTCTTTACGCAGCCCGGGATGAAACCCTCACTCAAAAATTCAATTCATCACTTTTAGAAACATACGAACTTTTAATATCAGAAGCAGAAACCGCCGCCGCTCCCTTATCATTTGCAGAACTTTTAGACTACGCAGCATCTGATCTTGCTCCGGATAATGTCTGGGCTTTTTACCAGACTGTATGCTCAATGCCTCAATTTAATCAGGACGGCGATGCTTTTAAAAACGGTACTCTGACTTTTACCTTACGTACTGCCGAACAGATTGAAGAAATCAATCGCAAAAAATATGAAAAAGAACACGAAGCCGAAATCCGCCAGGCTTTTATAAATCGTCTTAAAGAACGCAAGCTTGATCTGCCTTCAGACTCAAAGTTTATGGGCGAGGTAGAAGCTTTTGCCTTGTGCCAGACAGATAAGTCTAAGGTTCTGGAGCAGGCTGGTATTTCCCAAAATATCGAAAAGGCACATCGTCTGCTTATAGAAACAGGCATCTGGAGCGAAACAAAAAATCCGCATCCAACCCGACTGGGCTTTTCTTTTGATTCTGCCCGCGAACAGCTTGGCCCAATGCCTCCAGAAGAGCGCGAAGAAGTTCCCTGCATCTGTTATGCAATTGACTCTCCAAATGCTGCCGACCCTGATGATGCAATTGGCTACGACGGTACTTACTACTGGGTTTGTATTGCAGATCCTGCCAGTAGTGTTGCCCCAGATTCTTCCATTGATATTGCGGCCCGTAACAGGGGAACAACTCTTTATATTCCCGAAGGTGCAAGCCGTATGCTTTGCGAAAGCAGCCTCGAAGATTATGCCCTTGGATTAAAAGAACGCGAAGCAAATGATGATCCTGCTGTAAAATCATCTGCTCTGGCTTTCCGCTTGAAAATTGATGATGACTGTCAGATAGAAGAGTGTCTTGTAAAAAAGGTCTGCGTTCATGTAAAAATGATTTCATACGAACAGGTTGAGCAACAAAAGGATTCTCCAGAGTTCAAACCCTTTTATGACCTTGCCCGACGTAACCTTGCCCGACGTACTGCCAACAATGCTATTACAATCCAGATGCCGGAGGTAGACATTAAGGTAGACCGTGAAACAAAAGTAGTAAGCGTGGCACCTGAAAGTAAATACGAATCAAACGATGTTGTTCAGGAGTTTATGCTTTTGGCAGGAGAGGGAGCTGCCCGCTTTGCTTTTATAAATAAAATTCCATTCCCATTTGTGAGTCAGGAAGCCCCAAGCTTTCCAGATAAATTACCTGATGGCTGGGCCGGTCAGTTTGCCCGTGTAAAATGTATGCGTAAACGTTCTGTTGGAATTACACCTGCTCCTCATTCGGGACTTGGCTTGAGTTTTTACAGCCAGGTAACTTCTCCCTTACGCCGATATTCAGACCTTATTGCTCATCAGCAGCTCAGGGCTTTTATAAACGGCCGCCGCCTGCTGGATAAGGACGAAATGCTTGAACGCATTGCTGCCGGTGATGCCGCTTCTCTTGCAGCCCGTAAAGCAAGCCGCCTGAGCGAGACTCACTGGAAGTTAGTTTATCTTATGCAAAATCCGGAGCAAACTTATACTGGTGTATGTATAGACAAGCGGGGTAGTGACGCTCTCTTTTTAATTCCTCAACTTGATATGCAGACAAGTCTTAAGGCTTGTGGCAATATTAATCTAAATGATGAAGTCACCCTTAAAGCCGGTAAGATTGATATTACCACTCAGGAAGTGACATTTTTGAAACAATAAACTATAATTACTCAACTTAAAAAAGAGGACTATTATGATAGTAATGAAATTCGGCGGTTCAAGCGTAGCCAACGCAGAACGCATTAAGCATGTAGCTTCAATTATCAAGGCATATCAGTATCGCAGACCGGTTGTTGTTCTTTCTGCTATGGGCGATACTACAGACCATCTTCTGGAAGCTGCAGACAAAGCTGTAGAAGGTACTGTAGATGTTGCTGGTGTTGCAAAACTTCACGAAGAAACTGCAGCAGAACTTGGAATTAATATTGATACAATCGAGGCACTTTTACTTGAGCTCAAACAGCTGCTCACCGGTATTTCTATGCTTAAAGAAGTAAGCAAACGTTCCCGCGATTATCTTGTTTCTTTTGGTGAACGCATGTCTGTGCGTATGATGGCTGCTTACTTAAAAAGTCAGGGCATTCCTGCTAAATTTCACGACGCCTGGGATATTGGTTTTATAAGCGACTCAAACTATATGGCTGCCGAGCTTCTTGACCAGACCTGGACAAATATTCCTCAGTATTTGAACGGCTACAAAAATGCCGCTTACGATGATATTCCAATCGTTACCGGTTTTATTGCAAAGGATTCTAAAGGTAACATTACAACTTTAGGTCGTGGTGGTTCAGACCTTACAGCAACTATGATTGGTGCTGCCATGCAGGCAGAAGAAGTTCAGACCTGGAAGGATGTTGATGGTATTCTTACTGCAGATCCTCGCCTTGTTGCCGATGCAAAGCCTGTACCTGAAGTTACTTACGAAGAAGCTCAGGAACTTGCAATGTTTGGTGCTCAGGTTCTTCATCCCCGCAGTATGCTTCCTGTCCGCAAAACTCAGACTCCAGTTCGTGTAAAGAATTCTTACAATATTCAAAGTCCGGGCAGTCTTATTGTTGAACACCACAACGGAAAGGTTCCTCCTGTCTGTGCAATTACTTCTGTAAAACACATCACTCTTATTGATATCGTTTCTTCACGCATGCTTGGAGCTGCCGGCTTCCTTGCCCATGTTTTCAACAACTTCCTCAAATGGAATATCAGTATTGATGTAATTGCTACTTCCGAAGTTTCTGTTTCTCTTACAGTAAACTCAAAGGATAATCTTGATGGCCTTGTTGAGGATCTTGAAAAAGCAAGCGAAGTTACAGTTCGAAAAGGGAAAGCAATTGTTACCATCATTTGTGATGCTGCTCATTCAAGCGCTATTCTAGCAGGTGGTTTTGATGCTCTTGCAGATGAAGGAATAAACGTTCAGATGATCAGCCAGGGGGCCAGCAAAGTTAATATCAGTATGATTGTAGATGAAGATGAAGCCGACGAAACTGTCCGCATTCTTCATAAAGCATATTTTAGTTAAGAGGTAAAGAATGAAAATCGCACTAGTAGGATACGGAAAGATGGGCCAGATGATTCATAAGGCCGCAAAGAATGCAGGACACGAAGTTGTTGTTACAATTGATGTTATAAGCGACGAAGCAATGGTAAAGGTTGCCCAGGGAGACACAGATGCAATTGTCCGTGCAGTAAAATCAAGCGGGGCAGAGGGAATTATTGAGTTCACTCATCCTACAGCTGTAATTGCAAATATCAAGGCTCTTCTTCCTCTTGGACTTCCTCTCGTAGTAGGAACAACAGGCTGGAACGACAAGCATGAAGAAATAAACGCCTATGCTAAAGAAGTTGGCGGTACTCTTATGACTGCCGGCAACATGTCTATTGGTGTAAATATGTTTTACCGCATTGTAGAAGAAGCTGCAAAAATAATGTCTCAGTTCAGCGATTACGATGTTGCTGTATGGGAGCTTCATCACAACCAGAAGGCTGATAGTCCAAGCGGAACTGCACTGGAAATTGCACGTCATATACAGGAAGGTTATAAGAATAAAACAGAAATTGTTACCGATGCCTTCCACGAACGCCCGGCTCCAAATCAGCTTCATGTAAGTTCAACCCGCTGCGGAAACGTACCCGGAACCCACAAGGTATTTTTTGACGGAACTGCCGATACAATAGAAATTACACACACTGCCCGTAGCCGAGAAGGATTTGCTGTAGGCGCAGTTAACTGTCTTGAAAAATTAGACTCTGCCATAAAGACCGGAAAGCTTTCAAAAGGCGGTCTTTACAGCTGGAATGACTTGTTCTAAATCTGCAGCAATATTGCCCCGGCCCCCAAAAGCGACTGGGCGCCTATTGTAAGAATTGTCACAATTATTTTTTCTGTTTTCTCATTAATTGCAAAAGGTCTTGTTCTCTGAAAAATTTCAAAAATTACATGACATACACTTACAAGAGAACCAATAAAAAGTAATATTGCAAAAGCTCTTTTTTCAAAAATCAGACTTACGAGAGTAGTAGAGCAAAAAATTGCAGTAATGCCATACTGAATTATTGCCGCCAGATATTTCGCAGCCGGCTGTTTTTTTATGAATATGCAGATGACAACAAAGCCTGCTATAAAAACAATTCCTGCAAGAATAAAAAAGATTACAGGCACTTTATAAATTCTGTAAACCGAAGCAATCAGTAAAAACCAGAAGCACTCTGTTAGCAGAAAAAGAAAGTGTTCAATAAATTTTACAAACTTCTTTTTATCATTCAGCGTAGAAATCATAAATAAAGCCGCTGCAAAAAAAGCCAGTGAAGCAATAAAAATAATATGATGAGAATCAGGCAGATACTCATAAAGAATAGAAAGTATAACCCCTGCAATAAACGGCACAAAAAGCCCCCGTGCCGTCTTCTCCAAAGGTCCAATCCTCTGTATTAACCCAAATATATATAAAAAGGCATCCACCACCAGCGCGCCCGTAAAAATCCATGTGTATGTATTCATATATGTAATATTATCTTATTTTGTATATATACGCAACTTTTATAAAAAAGCACAAAGAAGGAATATTAAAAAAATTGCGTAGTGCGAATTGCTGATTTCAAAAACCTTCTACAGTGCGGCCGCGCCAGCAATTTTTTTTATAAAAATATAATATTTTACTTGACATTATATTATACAAGATATAATATTATATATAGATAATACAGAGGAGGTAGCATGGTTTTTACAACGGGTTCTGCGCTGCTGGACGCCGTCGTTCTTTCTGTTGTCAGTTTGGAAGGAACATACGGGTATAAAATCACGCAGGATGTCCGGCAGGTTATGGACGTTTCCGAAAGCACACTTTATCCTGTTTTGCGTCGACTGCAAAAGGATGGATATTTGGAAACTTATGATATGGAATTCCAGGGAAGAAACAGACGTTATTACAAAATTACTTCCAATGGAATGATTCTACTTGATAAATATCGTTCCGAATGGTTATCTTATAAGAACAATGTAGATAAGATACTTATGGGACAGTGATAGAGAAGGGGGATTTTAGTATGACAAAAAAACAGTACATGACTGCACTTAAAAACAATATTCAGTCATTAACACTTGATGAACAAAAGGAAGCTCTTCAGTATTACGAAGATTACTTTGAAGAAGCAGGCGATGATAAAAAGGTTATGGAAGAACTTGGTTCTCCTGAAGAAGTTGCAAAAGCTATAAGAGAGCGTTTTTCAAATACTCTTGTTGAAAAAGAAAAAAAATCTGCAGATTCAGATGACAGTGAAGCAGCTTCTGGCTCTGATGAATCAGGACGTTATGAAGCACTTTATTATGAATTCAAAACTTCTGATGTTAAGAACGTAGAATTCAGCTTTGGCGCCGCAGAAGTTGTTATGATTTCTGGCGACAAATACAGCGTAGAAACAAGAGGTATTTCAAAAGAAAATCTTTTGTGCCGTGTAGATTCAGAAAAAACTCTTGTAGTAAAAAATCTGAATAAACTTTCGGGCTTTAATTTCTTTAATCATCATGACAGACCTGGAAGAATGGTTCCAAGAATCCTTATTACAGTTCCTGAAGGTGCTTCTCTTGGCCGCTTTAAGGCTGCAATTGGTGCCGGAAACTTTGTAACAAAAGATATTTCTGTTTCTTTCGAAAAAGGACACATCGATGTTGGTGCCGGAAATTTTGTTCTTAAAAAAATCCATGGAAAAGATCTTAATATGCGCTGCGGAATGGGTAATCTTAATATAGAAGGTTCTCTTGCAGGAGTCAGCAATATAGATTGTGGAATGGGTGCAATAAAACTCAACCTTTCTGGAAATTCAAGCGACTATTCTTATGACGCAAAGGTTGGACTTGGAGATTTTAAGTTCAATGATGAAAAAAGAAGTGGTGTATGCCAGGTTTACGCCAGCAACCGCAAGCAGAATCATTTTTCTGTAAATTGCGGAATGGGCAGCGTAAATATCATAATGAAATAAAACTAGAGGAGATGTTTGAAAATGAAAAAGATGCTTAAGAAATCAAATAATAAGGTAATCTGCGGAGTTTGCGGAGGCCTTGCAGAATATATTGGAATTGACGCAACAGTTGTTCGTCTTTTAGTTTGTGTACTTTCCTGTATCTGGGGTGCCGGTATTTTAATCTATATTGCCGCAGCTCTTATAATGCCTTCTGCCGAAACCCAGGATTTGTACAACGATAACGTAGACAATCTTAAAAGTGCCAATGTAAATGGAGACGATGCTGGCAGTAAATCTAAAAAGAAATCTGGAGCAAAACCTTCTTCTGAAAAATCCGGCAACGACGTCCCTCATTCCGACGACGAGTTTGATTCTTATTTTAAGAAATAATGCTCCCGCTCGATTTTACGTTTTGCTCCGCTAAACGAAAAGGACGCTCCACAAAACGTAAAATCGAGCTCCGCATTATTTCTTAAAATATTCCTTATCCTGCCATCATCTGAAATTTATCCAACCTAAACCATAGGAAAAATTACCTAATTTAAAACGTTTAATTTAAGTAATTTAGAATATTTTCAATTATTTTTATATAAAAATTCAATTTTTCTTCTATGAAAATCCTAGATTATGTGGTAATATTGTAATATTATGGCAAAACTAAAAATCAATAAAACCTTACGAAACTTTTTGATTGCCGTAGCTGTAATCATTCTGTTTTTCGTATGTACCAGACTGGTTCCTGAAAAGAAACTTAGTGAAAAGTACGAAGGTTTTGATTTGTCAACATCGCAGGGTGCTGTTTCTGCAGGAAAAACTTATGCAGAGTATCAGGCCGAGCACAAAAATGCCAAAACACCAGATCTACAGGTTGCAGTAGATGTTTTTGCATATGATGCTGATAAATCTACCGGAATAAGCACGGTTTCGAATTATGAAGGAAAAGACGCAGTTCTTACGGATGAGCGCTCTTTTGTTGTGTGGAATGTAGATGTGCCAGAGGCAGGCTTCTACAATATTTCAATGGAATATATCTGTCCTCCTTCGAGAAACGTTGATATTGAACGTATTCTTTATATAAACGGAGAAATGCCTTTTAGAGGCGCAGATACACTTTCCTTTTCACGTCTTTGGAAAGACGGCGGTGAAATCAAATACGATAACCGCGGAAACATGATTCGTCCTTCCCAGGCAGAAACATTTGCATATCAGCAGATTCGTTTCAAAAGCGATTTAGGCTATGAAGTAGATCCATATCGTTTCTATTTTGAAAAAGGCCAGAACACAATTGCTTTGAAAGCTATCAGTGAACCTGTTGTAATCAGTGCAATTGAGCTTTTGCCTTTGAAACAATATTATTCCTATGAACAGTATGTTGCAAAACAGCCTGTTAAACCAGAAAATAATAATGCCAAAGATATAAAGGTTAAGGTTCAGGGAGAAAATTCTCTTGTTCGTTCTGATCCTTCTCTTTTTGCTCGTTACGACCGTTCTTCTGCAATCACAGAACCTTATAGTACAAAAAATACAGTTTTGAACTATGTTGGTGGTGATTCATGGAAGGCTCCTGGTCAGTGGATTGAATGGGAAATTGATATTCCAGAAAACGGATGGTATACAATTTCTCTTAAAGGCCGTCAGTTCTTCCAGCGCGGTTATGTTGCATATCGTTCAATCTATATTGATGAAGAAATTCCTATCGATGCCCTTAAAGCTGTAGGATTTAAATATAATAAAGACTGGCAGTTTAAAACTCTTTCTGATGCAAATAAAAATCCTTATAAGTTCTATCTTACAAAAGGTAAGCATACAATCCGCCTTGAGGCAACTCTTGGTGATGTAGGTCCAATTATCAGTCAGATTGAAGATTCTGTATATCGTCTTAACCTTATCTACCGTACAATTCTTGTTCTTACAGGTACAACTCCTGATGTTGACCGCGACTACGAAATTCACAAGGTATTCCCTGATGAAGTAGAAGCAATGCTGCAGGAAAGCCGCCGTCTTTACAAAATTGTAGACGACTTTGTTGCTGTTACAGGTCAGAAATCAAATCAGATCGCTCCGGCAGAAAACTTGGCTGAGCAGCTGGAAAAATTCTACAAACATCCAGATAGAATTACAAAGAACTTCCAGAACTTTAAAGATAACACAATGACTCTTGCATCTTCTATGCTTTCTCTTACAGAAACAAAGCTTGATATTGACTATGTTTTAGTTCAGGGTGCTGATGACAAAATCAAACCGGATAAATCAAACTTCTTTAAAGATGCAAGACACGAAATTGTTTCATTCATAAACTCATTCCTTTATGACTCTGCTTCTCTTGGTAGTACTTATGATGAAAACGACGAGCATGTAGTTGAAGTTTGGATTGTAACAGGTCGTGATCAGAGCCAGGTTCTTAAAAACATGATTGATGATACCTTTACACCTCAGACTGGTATTAAAGTTAACGTAAAACTTATCAACCCTGATGCTCTTCTTTCTGCAGTAGTTGCAGGAAAAGGTCCTGATGTTGTTATTTCTACTTATACATCTCAGCCTGTAGATTATGCTTTGCGTAATGCGAACGTAAACCTCATGCGCTTTGAAGGATGTGATGAAGTTCTTACCTGGTTTAAGCCAAGTGCTTACGAGCCATATAAATATGATGGTGGTCTTTACGCACTTCCTGAACAGGAAACCTTCAGTCTTATGTTCTACCGCAAGGATATTCTTGAACAGTTTGACCTAGAAGTTCCTCAGACCTGGGAAGACTTTATAAACATTCTTCCAACACTTCAGTCTAACAACCTCACAGTAGGTGTTCCTTATCCTGATGTAAACAACCTTGATATGACTGTTCTTTATTCTATGATTTATCAGGAAGACGGAAGACTTTACAATGCTACAGGTGATAAATCAATTGTAGATTCCGAAGCAGGTATTAAAGCTTTCAAGACATATACAAGCCTTTACAACAACTATGGTATTCCACTTGTTTATGACTTCATGAGCCGCTTCCGTACCGGTGAAATGCCTGTAGGTATTGCAAACTATACTACATACAACACAATCGTAGTTGGTGCTCCTGAAATCCGTAACCTTTGGGATTTCACATATCTTCCTGGAACAATCAACGAAAGAGGTGAGCTTGACCGTTCAAATGCAGCCGGCGGTGTTTGTACTATGATGATTAAGAATGGTATCAACCTCGACGACCTTGACCTTTCTTCTCTTCCTGATCTTGCTTATTCTTCATTCAGTGGAAAAACTTATGAAGACGGTGCAATTCCTGGTGTAGATGAAAAGACCTGGAACAAGGTTATGCATAATGAATCTATCCAGAAGGATGCCTGGGAGTTTATGAGATGGTGGGTTTCTGCCGATATCCAGGTTCGCTACGGACGTGAAATGGAAGCTCTTCTTGGTGCTTCTGCACGTTATGCAACTGCAAACATTGAGGCTCTTAAACAGCTTTCATGGAATGCTCAGCAGATTGAAATTCTTGAAAAATCTCTTGACGAAACAGTCGGTATACCGGAAGTTCCGGGCAGCTACTTTACACCACGCCATATTGTAAACGCTGCACGTAAGGTTGTTAATGAGCAGGAAGATCCTCGTGAAACTCTTATTGATTACACAAGAAAAATCAATGAAGAGCTTACAAGAAAGCGCCAGGAATTTGGCCTTCCTGTAGCAAGGGATTAACAGGAGAAAACGATGAGTGATAAATTAAATAAATATATTGCTAAAAAACGGCTGATGACCACAGATTTAGTAAGAAATGCCCGCAGGCATACTTTCTGCTATCTGTTCCTTTTGCCATATGCAATTTTGTTCATAACCTTTTATGTACTTCCAATGCTCACTTCAATGTATTTTAGTTTTACTAACTATAATATTCTTGAAAAGCCGGATTTTATTGGTGTAAGAAATTATATCAACCTCTTCCTTGAAGACGAAGTATTTACAATTGCTGTAAAGAACACTTTTGTAATTGCTTTAATCATTGGACCGGTTGGTTATATAATGGCTTTCCTTTTTGCCTGGCTCATCAACGAGCTTCCTAACTGGATCAGAACTCTCGTAGTATTCTTCTTCTATGTTCCTTCAATTTCGGGACAGGCCTTCAACGTATTCAAGTTCTTCTTCTCTGATGATGCAAACGGTTGGATTAATGCTAAGCTTATTCACTGGAATATTATTCAGCAGCCAATCCTCTTCCTTACAAATCCTCAGAACGTTCTTAAGGTAGTTATTCCTGTTATCTTGTGGACTTCACTTGGTGCAGGCTTCCTTTCATTCGTTGCAGGTCTTAAAGGTATTGATAAATCTCAGTACGAAGCAGGATACATTGACGGTGTTCAGAACCGCTGGCAGGAATTGTGGTACATTACACTTCCTAACATGAAGCCTATGCTTTTGTTCGGAGCTGTTATGTCAATCACAAATGCCTTTAGTGTTTGTCAGGTTCCAATGATGCTTGCCGGATATCCTTCTGTAGACTATTGTGCACGTACAATCGTAACTCACTTGTTCGACTACGGTTTCACTCGCTTCGAAATGGGATATGCTTCGGCAATTGCTACTGTTTTGTTCCTTACAATGATTTTGTGTAACAAGTTTATCCAGGGCTTACTCAATAGAGTAGGACACTAATAGAGGGGGATGTATATGGCTAAAAATATGTATAAAGATATGACAATACATCACTACAAACACCGCAGAAAACCTAACCGTTCTCTTGGTGGCGATATTGGTGTATATATTTTCCTTGGTTTGTGTTCAATACTGATGATTTCTCCTCTTGTATTTGCAATCTCTAACTCTCTCAAGCCTCTTGATGAAGTTTTGAAAAGACCGCCTAACTTCTTTGCAATTCATCCAACTTTCGATAACTTCTCAGACTTGTTCGTTACTTTGAGTCAGGGTTGGGTTCCACTTACAAGATATATCTGGAATACTCTTTTTGTAACTGTAGTAGGAACTGTAGGACACGTAATCCTTGCTTCAATGGCTGCTTACGTTCTTGCAAAATATCGTTTCCCTGGTGGAAATCTTTTCTTCCGCATGGCTGTAGTTGCCCTGATGTTTACAGGTTATGTAACAGGTATTCCTAACTATTTGATTATGTGTAAGCTTCACATTGTAGATACTTACTGGTCAATCATCCTTCCTGCTATTGGTGGTTCTATGGGACTCTTCCTTATGAAGCAGTTTATCGATGGTTTCCCAATGTCTCTTATTGAAGCTGCAAAAATAGACGGTGCACACGAGTTTACAATTTTCTGGAAGCTCGTAATGCCTAACGTTCGTCCTGCCTGGCTTACAATTTCCATTTTCTCTATCCAGAACTTGTGGAATAACCCTCAGACACAGACAATCTATACCGAGTCTAAGAAGATGCTCTCTTATGCTCTTACTCAGCTTGGTCAGAACGTTATTGCCCGTATGGGACAGCAGAACGCTGTTATCGTATTTACAATGTCTGTGCCAATTGTATTCTTTATCTTCTCTCAGAGTCAGATTATGGAAACAATGGCATCTTCGGGCCTTAAGGATTAGTGCTATGAATAAAAGTAAGATTATTTTATTGGCAGCATGCCTCTTTACACTTTGTGCAGGACTTTTTGCCCGTGGTGATACATACATCTATAACTACTGGGATGAAATTGAAAAGTCTCCTGATACATATCGTGTTTCACATGTATTCTATGCAAATGATCTCAAGCTTGATACACCGCTTAAGAATCCAACATCCTTGTTTGCATACGGAAACAGCATGTACCTTTGTGATACAGATAATAACCGTATCATTGAATTTGAATACACAGAGAACAAAACTCTTGTTCCTCTTCGTGTAATTGATCATGTAAACCCAAGTCCACTTATCGAAAATAACCGCTTTAGTGCTCCTCAAGATATTTTTATCTGCGAAGACGGCACAATGCTTATTGCCGATACAGATAATGGACGTGTTCTTAAAGTAGATAATGACCTCAATTTAATTGATGTTATTACAGAGCCTGATGATCCAACTTACGAAAAGGATAAGGCATTCCTTCCTACAAAGGTAATTGCCGATCCTAAAGGCCGTATTTACATTCTTTCAAAGAACGTAAACAAAGGTTTTATCAAGTATGAATATGATGGAGAATTTAAAGGCTACTACGGTGCTACAAAAGTTATGGTAAATGCAGCAGACCGCTTATGGAAAAAGTTTGCAACCGAAGCTCAGAAAGCTCGTATGGTTTTGTTTGTTCCTACAGAATATTCAAACTGCTATATGGACAACGAAGGCTTTATCTATGCCGTAACAAAATCTTTCCAGGAATGGGATCTTCACTCAGGAAAAGCTAAGCCTCTGCGCCGCTTGAATGCTCTTGGAAATGATATTCTTGTAAATAACGGATACGAACCACCAATCGGAGACCTTGAGTGGAGTAATGCCGCCGGTATTAAAGGTTCTTCAAAGTTTGTTGACGTAACTGTTCTGGATAACGAAGTTTATCTTGCTCTTGATGAAACCCGCGGACGAATCTTTGCTTACAACAATCAGGGTTACCTTTTGTTTGCCTTTGGTGGTCGTGGTAACGTAGATGGTTTCTTCCGTAAACCGGCTTCTCTTGAACACATTGGAAAAGATTTGTTTGTAGTAGACTCAACAAACGCTGCTATTACAGTCTTTACTCCTACAGATTACGGTAACCTTATTTACAAGGCTACAGAACAGTTTGCAGTAGGTGCTTATGATGATTCTGCCGATACCTGGTCAAAGGTTCTTGCCTTAAACGGTAACTATGACCTTGCATATATCGGTCTTGGAAAATCATATCTGCGCCAGAAAAAATACAAAGAAGCAATGGATTACTTTAAACTCAAACGCGACAGTCTTGACTATTCAAAGGCCTTCAAATACTACCGCAAGGAATGGATTGAAGCTAACTTTGGCTGGATTGCTGCAATCGTAATTGCTTTAATTGTAATACCTCTCATCGTACGATGGGTTAAATTTATAAGATGGGAGATTAAATCACTATGAGTAACTTTGTAACACGTCGTTTAAAGAAATTAACACTCAAAGCAACATACGCACGCTTCTTTGATACTCTCAAGTATGCTCTTTATGTAATAGTGCATCCGGCAGACGGCTTTTGGGATTTAATTCATGCCAAAAGGGGTTCATATGCTGCAGCAAACTTTATTGTATTTCTTACACTTTTGACACAAATCTGGCGTTTAAGATTTACAAGCTTTGTTGTAATGAACGTTCACTGGGAAACTGTAAATGTTTTTGAAGAATTTGCAACAGTTCTTCTTCCACTTGGAATTTTCTGTATCTGTAACTGGGCATTAACAACACTCTTCGACGGAAAAGGACACCTTGGCGACATTTACATGGGTACTGCCTATGCTTTGGCTCCATATCCGCTTATTCAGATTCCAATCATTATTGTAAGTAACTTTGTTACTCGTGATGAAGTTGCTTTCTATACAATCTTTAATAACATTTCGATTGTATGGTGCGGAATCCTTATATTCATGGCAATGATGATGATTCATCAGTATGGATTTTTCAAAACACTCATGTTTACCATCTTTACAATTTTTGGAATGCTGGTATTCATCTTTATCGTACTTTTGTTCTTTAGTATGATTTCTCAGGGTATTGCTTACTTTGTTTCTCTTGGACGAGAAGTAATATTCAGGTTGAACTGACGGAGGAGGATTTATTATGGCAGACAAAAATGACGAAGAAATCACTCAGGCTCCAGTACAGGAAATACCTGAAGTAAAGGAAAGTAAGGTGAAAGAACCAAAAGAAAAGAAAGAAAAGGCCCCAAAAGAAGCTAAAGCTGCTAAAGAGCCAAAAGCTCCTAAAGCTCCTAAAGAAGAAAAGGCCCCTAAAGAAAAGAAAGCTAAGAAGGCTAAAAGATCTAAGTATCCTGACTGGTATATTGGACCTCCAAAACCTATGAAGACAAAGAAGTTTGAGTTCCATAAACCAACAAAAAAATTCTGGATTGGCTTTGGTTTTGTAGTTATCCTTCTTGGATTTTTAACATATATCGTATTAAGACTCATTCAGGTTGGAAAAGCTGTTCAGCCTCCATTTGAGTATTATGAATACGATGAAGAAAAACAGCCGGAAAGTTATGTTCTTGAGAACAAGAACTTTAAGTTTGAACTTAATCCTGCAACAACTCAGTTTGAAATAACTCAGAAAGATACAGGAAAAATCTGGTATTCAAACCCTCCGGAAGCAAAATCGGATCCTATGGCTCTTCCAAAAGAAAAGAACAACATGATGTCTACCTTCCTTATTAAGTATTCTACCGAAAACGGAAGTGAAGATACTTATGATTTGTATACAAACAGTGTTCAGCGAAAGTTCTATACTGTTTCAAAGAATGGCCAGGAAATCAGGGTAGATTATACAGTTGGTCAGATGGACCGCGAATATGTATTCCCTCTTATACTTTATCAGTCAGAACTTGATAAATGGCAGG
This sequence comes from uncultured Treponema sp., assembly GCA_946535985.1. Taxonomy (GTDB): domain Bacteria; phylum Spirochaetota; class Spirochaetia; order Treponematales; family Treponemataceae; genus Treponema_D. The sequence continues at coordinate 33,347 of CAMNDY010000012.1, forward strand.
AAGGACTTCCAAAGAGCGAAATTCGTGCTATGGAACGCGCTTACCACAAGTATACTGTAAGCAGTTTCAAGGGTGCAGAACTTGAATCAATGCTCACAAAATATCCTAAGATGGAAGATGAACCTCTCTATCTTGTATGGGAAAATATCCAGACCTTCTTGAAAGAGCAGATGGAAGAAGTATTCGCAAAACAGGGCTTTACTTATGAAGATTATCTTGAAAACAAGGAATTGTATAAGGAATCTAACATTAAGGAAGTTCCGGCTTTCAACTTAAGTGTAATCTATAAGCTTACAGACAAGGGTTTTGTAATTGATATTCCATTTGATGATATTTCATACCGCCTTAAATATCCGATTATTCTTTTGTCTACACTTCCATATTTTGGAGCCGGCGGACCACAGGATACCGGATACATCCTTATTCCTGAAGGTGGCGGAAGTATTATCAACTTTAATAATGGTAAAACACGCCAGAATGGTTACTATGCCGACTTCTATGGTTGGGATTATGCAATGGATCGTAAAGCTGTTATTACCGAAACCCGCGCTTCATATCCGGTATTCGGAATTGCAAACGGAGACTCAAGCTTTATTTCTGTAATAGAGCAGGGTGCTGAATATGGTGGTGTAACCGCAGAAATTGCAGGAAAACTTGGAAGTTACAACTATGCACGTGCCGATTTCCGTATGCTTCATAATGAACAGTATGAAGTAACAACAAGAACTACAAATGCTCAGTTCAGCTTTGAAAACAATCTTCCTGTAGGCGAACATATTATTCAGGAATTCCGTTTCGTAGACAGTACTTCTTATGTAGATATGGCAAAGGAATATAGAAATTATCTTTTTGCCGGTGCTAAGAAAACTGCTAATAAGAATGTTCCTGTCGTAGTAGAACTCATTGGTGCTATTGAAAAGAAGCAGCAGGTTATGGGTATGCCAAAAACTCGCCCTTATGCTCTTACAACCTATGATGAAGCTGGAAAAATCATTAATGAAATTGATGACATGGGCTTTGGAGACATTAATTACAAGCTTTCGGGCTTTATTAATGGTGGTATCCGTCCAAAGATGATGAACAAGGTAAGATTTATTAAACAGCTTGGTGGCACTTCTGATTTTAAGAAGATGCTCACTTCTGTAGAAGATACATCTGCTAAAATCTACCTTGACGGAACAATCCAGACTCAGTACAGAACAGGCTTGCATAACGGCTTCTTCAGTTACCGCGATGCTGCAAGATTTGTAAGTGATGAGCTTTGTGAACTTAATGAATATTCAGAGCTTTGGTACGGAAAAAATACTGCACGCGATCCTTACTATCTTCTTAAACAGGAGCTCCGCGATAAGGCTGCTGATGTATTTGCCGATAAGGCTGTTAAGCTTGGTTTAGACGGTATTTCATATAGAGATAACGGAAAGAACCTTTCTTCAGACTTTAATGACCGCCATCTTACTACCCGTGCTTCTGCTAAACAGGCTCAGGTAGAAAAGATGCAGGAAGCAAAAGAAAAAGGACTTGGCATAATTATAAATGCCGGCAATGATTATGCACTTAAATATGTAGATTTTGTTACAAACATGGATCTTCATGGAAATGCATATGCAATTGTTGACGCAACAGTTCCTTTCTATCAAATTGCACTTCATGGTTATGTAAACTATGCCGGTTCTCCAATCAATCTTGGTTATGAAAAAGACCAGATTATTCTTGAATCTGCAGAAACTGCTGCCGGACTTTACTATACATTCATGGCTGCTTCTGCTATGAAGCTCCAGGAAACCTATTATACAGAATATTATTCAAGTCACTTTGATTCATGGAAAGATCAGTTCCAGGATTCTTATGAAAGATACAATAAGGAAATCAGCGTTGTAGCAAACAGCCTTATCGTTGACCATGAATATGTTGCTGACCAGGTTGCAAAAACAACCTTCGATAATGGTTATGTAGTATATGTAAACTTCGGATACAAGAGTTACAGAACACCTTCGGGAAAAAATATTCCTGAAAGAAATTACAGAGTTTTGAAGGTGGAGGACTAAAATGAAAAAAAGAAAAGTTGGTCTTATGGGCAGACGAGCCCTTTACGGGTATCTCTTTATTCTGCCTTTTATAATTGGATTTATATTTTTTATGCTTAAGCCACTTGTTCAGTCGCTTAACATGGCTCTTTCTGATGTAACAATTTCTACTCAGGGCTTTGAGCTTGCCTATAACCATTTTGCAAACTTTAAGAGAGCTTTCTTAATCGATGCTGAGTTTAACCGAATGCTTGTAGAAGGAATTGTTCAGATGTTCTTCCGTTCAATTGCTACAATTGTATTCAGTTTCTTTGTTGCTTTGCTTTTGAATCAGAACTTCAAGGGACGAACTCTTGCACGTTCAATCTTCTTCCTTGCTGTAATTCTTTCTTCTGGTGTTCTTGTTGGTCTTGAAAATAACAACTCCCTCATGGCACAGCTTAAAGATACAATCGAAGAAGCGGGTAGTGCAAACACCATTACACAGGTTCTTGAAAAAGTTCTTGTTCCTAATACACAGGGCTTGGGTGGAATCAGTTCCAAGATGTTTGCAAAGGTATTCGAAATCATCGATGCAATTTACGACGTTGCAATGGCTTCGGGTATTCAGATTATCATCTTCCTTTCTGGTCTTCAGAATATTTCTCCTAGTATGTTCGAAGCTGCTCAGATGGAAGGTTGTACAGCTTGGGAAAGTCTTTGTAAGATTACTGTTCCAATGGTAAGTCCACTTCTTCCTGTTTGCTGGGTTTATACAATCGTTGACTTCTTCATGAAATCAGATAACCAGATTATGACAAAAATCAACGACAACGTAATTGCCCTTCAGTATGGATTTGGTTCTGCAATGGCATGGGCATACTTCATTGTATGTATTGCCTTGATTGGAATTTCCTCACTGATTATTTCAAAGGTGGTATACAATTATGACTAAGAAAAGTAAGAAAGAAATGACTCCTACAGCATTGAATTCCTCTGCACCTGTACACGCAACCTTCTGGGAGCGTAACGAGGCTTCGGATGGTATTCTTCTTAAGGAAACAATCAAAAAGTATGCCATCTCAATTTTCAGAGGCATTCTTTTGTTCGGTATGTGCTTTATGATTATCCAGCCTATCTTAAATAAAATTTCGGTAAGCTTGATGTCAGAAAGAGACTTGTATGATACAACAATCATTCTTGTTCCAAAGCACTTTTCTATAAATAACTGGAAAATTGCATCAACAATTATTGAATACAAAACGACTTTGTTTAATACGGTATGGGTTTCTCTGCTTGTATCTATTATTCAGGTTTGTGTATGTAGTGTTGTTGGTTACGGATTTTCACGATTCCAGTTTCCGCTCAAGAAATTCTGGTTCTTCTGCGTTATTCTCATAATCGTAATTCCACCACAGACAATTTCTACTTCTTTGTTCCTGCATTTCCGTTACTTTAATTTCTTTGGAAAAACAATAAACCTGCGAGGTAATATTATTCCATATATTCTGCTTTGTCTTACAGGACAGGGCTTAAAGAACGGTTTGTATATCTTTATGATCCGTCAGTTCTTTATGGGCTTCCCATTTGAACTTGAAGAGGCTGCCTATGTAGACGGCTGTGGACCATTTGCAACCTTCTTTAGAATCATGGTTCCTGGTGCAAAACCAATTATTACTTCTTGTTTCTTGTTCTCATTTGTATGGCAGTGGACAGACAGCTTCTATTCAAACCTCTTCCTGGGTAACGTAAAGATGCTTTCTATTGCTCTTACAACTGTAGTAGATAAGTTTGGTATTTATCTTAATGCCTTGAATAACGGTGTTGGTTCTGTAATTGCTCCTGTAGGATATGCAAACGCAGTACTTTCTACAGCAATGCTTCTTGGAATCTTCCCTGTAATTATTCTTTATGTATTCTGCCAGAGACTCTTCGTAGAAAGCTTGGCAAGTACTGGTGTTAAGATGTAGTTAAATACAGGTATTTTACCTAATAAAAATAAGATATTTCACCTAAATTTTTATTTTACAAATACGAATTTAGGTGTTATACTATATATTAAATTGATTATTTGCCCTTGGGCTTATAAAAAATAAAAAAAAGGAGTTTTTTTTATGAAAAAAATTACGTTAGTTGCATTGTCAGCAGTGCTCGTTTTGGCTCTTGCTGGTTGTGACAAGAAAGGCGGATCATCTGCTGCTGCAATTAAAGCTGCTGCAAATGGTGACTATTCTAAGTTGAAGGTAGAAAAAGACCCTGCAACAAAGAAAGCTTATGACTTCGGTGGAATGGAAGTTACAATTTACGACTGGTGGTCAAACCCAGATGCTTTACCAGCTTCTAAATCACAGGAAGATCAGGCTAACTATCGCAAGTATCTTGAAGAAACATATAACTTCAAGTTAGTTCAGAAAGACCTTCAGGCTGGTTGGGGTGGACACCCTGCTGAAGTAGCTGACTACTGTATCACAGGTGGTGACGATGCTCGTATCTTCATCATCGATCAGCGTTCAGCTTTGAGCGGTGCTCAGAACGGTCTTTGGGCTGATATTTCTAAAGTTCCTGATATTGACTGGAACAAGAAAAAGTGGAACAAAGCTGTTTGTTCTGTACTCCCAGGTTATACATTCGCTGTTGGTATGCCAGAACCACGTCAGTGTATCTTCTTCAACAAGCGCGTTCTTCAGGAAAACGGTTTCAACCCAGATGAACCATATGATCTCCAGAAAGCTGGAAAATGGACATGGGCTAAGTTCGAAGAAATGTGTGATGCTTTGACAAAAGATACAAACAACGATGGTATCATCGATCAGTATGCTCTTTCTGGTTTCAACTCAGAATTTGCTGCTCCTGCTATCTACTCTAACGGTGGACAGATTACAGGTCGTGATTCAAATGGTAAACTTTACCTCGATACAGGCGACAAGACAATGGAAGCTTGGAACTGGGTTAAAGATATCTTTACAAAGTACAACAAACCTGCTGATGAAGGTGCTAACTGGGACTACTTCAAGTCTGACTTCTTGAATGGTTTCACAGCATTCTACAACGATCAGGAATACGATGCACAGCCAAATGGTATGCTCGCAGACATGAAAGATGACTGGGGTATGGTATGTTTCCCTCTTGGACCTAACGGTGACGGAAAATACTTTACTATGAACCAGGACAACATGCTCATCATTCCTGCTTACTATCCACAGGAAAAAGTTAACAAGATCTTCAAGATTTATGACTTCTGGTCAGATGATGTTCCAGGATATGAAGATGATGATGCTTGGAAGGAATTCTACTACGGTTCATTCCGCGATACACGTGCTGTTGATGAAACAATGCAGTACATGATGGACAACTCTAAGTCTTGGGATGCTTGGCTTGTTCCAGGCTTCAACTGGGCTCCAATTTCATGGTCAGTTTGTGCCGGTGCAGATCCACAGGAAACAATCGAATCTATGAGAAACGAACTCCAGGCTGCTTTGGATGACATCAACGAATAATTCGTAATCATCTAAAGTGAATAAAAAGGACATCTTTTATAGGTGTCCTTTTTTTATTTTAAAGAAATAATCTCTTCACAATCCAGCTCAGCCCGCAGCCGGTTGGTATTTTCCACGGGAGTAGCTGAACTTTACAATATGATTTAGTATTAATAATTGAAACTACCCATATAATCATATATAATAAAATTATGTCTACTCACGGAACAATAACAAAAGATAATCATGCAGCACTCTGGCATGGAAGATTTTTAGAAGGCCCTGACGCTGCTGCAGTAAAGTTTGAAACTTCAATAAAAGATGATATGCGCATGGCAATGGTTGATATAGAAGGAAGTATTGCTCATGCAAAAATGCTTTCAAAACAAAAGCTCATTTCAAAAGAAGAAGAAAAACAGATAGTGCAGGGCCTGCTTTCTATAAAAGACGACCTGCTTAGCGGTAAAGACAAAGATGGAAAGCCTTTTACCGTAGACTTATCTGCCGAAGATATTCATTCCTTTATCGAAGCAACCCTTACAGACAGAATAGGCGAGCCTGGTAAAAAAGTTCATACAGGCCGCAGCCGTAACGACCAGATTGCTTTGGACGAACGTCTTTACTTAAAACATCAGATAAAGGTAATGCAAAAAGAACTGCTGGCTTTGTTAAAAACTCTTACATCAATTGCTCAAAAAAATAAAGAAACAATTATGCCGGGCTTTACTCATATGCAGCATGCCCAGCCTGTAACTCTGGCACAACATTTGTGTGCCTGGGCCTGGATGTTTACCCGTGATTTTACAAGACTTTCAGATGCAGCAAAACGTGCGGACCTTAGCCCTATTGGTTCCGGTGCCCTTGCTACCAGTGGTCTTCCATTAAACCGCGAATACGAAGCTTCTTTGCTGGATTTTGCCGGAGTTACCCAAAACTCTCTTGATACAGTTTCTGACCGCGACTATTACCTCGAAACTGCAGCAGCCCTTTCTTTAATTCAAATGCATCTTTCTCGTGCCTGCGAAGAAATAGTCCTTTGGTCTACAACAGAGTTTGGCTTTGTAGAACTCAGCGAAAAATGGAGTACAGGCTCTTCCATTATGCCTCAGAAAAAAAATCCGGACTTTGCAGAACTTATAAGGGGAAAAACAGGTCGCGTTTATGGAGATATGGTTGCGCTTTTTACAATGATGAAAGGCCTTCCTCTTTCTTATGACCGCGACATGCAGGAAGATAAATCATCTTTCTTTGAAGCCTATGACACTGTACTTTCAGGACTTCAGATTTTTACACAAATGGTAAAAACTGCCAGCTGGAATAAAAAGGCAATGGCTCAGGCTTGCGAAGGTGGTTATCTTAATGCAACAGATGTTGCAGATTATCTTGTTCGAAAAGGTATGCCATTCCGAACAGCCCACGGTGTTTCTGCAAGACTTGTACGCACAGCAATAGAAAAAAACTGTCGTCTTGAAGATCTTGATTTTGCAGAATTCAAAAAAGAATCGGAACTTTTTACAAAAGACATTTTTCAGAAAATCACAACTAATGAGTGCGTAAATGCACGTACCATTACCGGAGGTCCGTCTCCAAAAGCGGTAGAAAATCAGCTTGTACAACTCGAAGCCTTTATAAAGGAAAACTCCCTCTCATCAAAAAAATCAGCATCTGATGACTGGGATAAAATATTTGAAAATTTTTCGTAATGATTTAGGAGGAATCGTAAAATGAAAAAAATAACAGTAATGCTTGTAGCTGCAATGTGTATACTTGCTGCGCCAACTTTTGCAAAAGCTAAGTCTTCTAAAAAGGCTAAGGCTTCAAAAAATAAAACAGTAGTTGCCGGAGAAAAGTTCTTTAAAGATCCAAAAACAAAGAAAGCTTATGATTTTGGAGGACTTACAGTTTATATTAATGACTGGTGGTCAAACCCAAATGCAGCTCCCTCTTCAAAATTCGAAGAAGATCAGAGAGCCTTTAGAAAGAGTCTTGAAGATACCTATAATTTCAAAGTAATTCAGAAAGATCTTGGCGCCGGCTGGTCAGATCATCCTTCTGAGGTTGCAAACTATTGTATAACCGGTGGAGACGATGCCCGCATTTTTGTTATAGACAGCCGCTCTGCTTTGTCTGGTGCTGCAAACAATCTTTGGGCAGACCTTTCAAAAGTGCCTGATATTAACTGGAAAGATAAAAAATGGAATAAAGCTGTTTGTTCAGTTCTTCCAGGTTATACCTTTTCTGTAGGAAAGCCTGAACCACGTCAGGTTATTTTCTTTAATAAAAGAGTTCTTCAGGAAAACGGTTTTGACCCTGAGGAACCATATAAACTTCAGAGAAGCGGCAAGTGGACTTGGGAAACTTTTGAGAGCATGTGTCAGGCCCTTACCAAAGATACAGATAACGACGGTATTATTGATCAGTATGCTCTTTCCGGTTTTAATACAGAATTTACACTTCCTGCAATTTATTCAAATGGTGGACAGCTTACCGGTCGCGATAAAAATGGAAATATCTATCTCGATACAAGCGACAAAACAATGGAAGCTTTAAACTGGGTAAAAGAAATCTTCTTAAAGTATAACAAGCCTGCAGAAGAAGGTGCTAACTGGGATTATTTCAAATCTGATTTCTTAAACGGAAAAACAGCCTTCTATAGTGACCAGGAATACAATGCACAGGCAAACGGTATTCTTGCAACAATGAAGGATGACTGGGGTATGGTTTGTTTCCCGCTTGGACCTAATGGTGATAAAAAATATTTTTCAATGAACCAGGATAATATGTTTGTTATTCCGGCCTGCTATTCAAAAGATAAAATCAACAAAATTATGAAGATTTATGATATCTGGACAACAACTGTTCCTGGTTATGAAGATGCAGATGCCTGGAAAGAAGGCTACTATGGCTGTTTCCGCGATACCTATGCTGTTGATGAAACTATGCAATACATAATTGATAATTCGAAATCTTGGGATGCCTGGCTCATTCCTAACTTTAACTGGCAGCCAATTGCCTGGAATGTTTGTGGTGGTATGGACCCTGCAGAAGTTATTGAGTCTATGAGAAACGAACTTCAGGCCGCCCTTGATGATATTAACGAATAAAATAATTTAAAAGGAGAAAAATAAATTATGAAAAAAATCGCATTGATTATTGCTGCACTTGCATTGCTTGTTAGTGCTCCGGCTTTTTCAAAGGCAAAGAAAACTAAGAAGGCAAAGAACGCAAATCCTGTAGAAGCTCTTAAGGCTCGCGGAACTTTTGTTCTTGGTCTTGATGATTCTTTTCCACCTCTTGGATTCCGTGATGATAACAACGAAATTGTAGGATACGATATTGATCTTGCTAAAGAAGTTGCTAAACGTCTTGGTGTTAATTTCAAGGCTCAGCCAATCGACTGGGATGCTAAAGAAATGGAACTTGAAACAGGAAAGATTGACTGTATCTGGAACGGCTTTACTATTACCGAAGACCGCAAGGCAGCTCTTTCTATGACTTTTGCTTATCTTGATAACGAACAGGTTGTTGTTGTAAGAAAAGACAGCGGCATTAAAACTCTTGCCGATATGAAGGGTAAGATTATTGGTATTCAGAGCGGTTCTTCTGCTCAGGAAGCTTTAGATGACAATGCAGATTTTAAGAAAGCTCTTGCAGACATTGTTTCATATAAAGACAACATTACAGCTTTGAACGACCTTAAAATTGGCGGTGTAGACGGTGTTGTAATGGACAGCGTTGTAGCAAATTATTCAATTGCACAGACTGGTGAACCATTCGAAGTTCTTGAACAAGCTCTTGCAAACGAAGAGTACGGAATTGGTTTTAGAAGAAAGGAAACAGAACTCCGTGCCGAAGTTGAAAAGATTCTTCGCGCTATGGCTGCAGACGGAACAATTGCCGCTATTTCTGTAAAATGGTTTGGTAAAGATATTTCTGTTGTAGGAAAATAGATGAATGTCATTCTCGGGTTTGACCCGGGAATCCCAAAATGGAGAAGTCCTTGATTTCTGAACGCTACGTCAAGATGATAATTGCGATGCTCAAAGCTTCTGTGACATCGCTTGAAGTATTCTTTCTTACCTTGCTCTTTGCAATACCCTTCGCTATGCCTGTTGCAATGGGAAGAATGTCAAAAAACAAATGCCTTTCCGGAGTAACAAATGTTTTTCTTCTTATAATAAGAGGAACTCCACTTATGCTGCAGCTGCTTGTGGTTTACTTTGGACCGGGCCTTTTTATCCGCTGGCTTAATGATATTGGATACGATATATCTTTCCGCTGGAATAGATTTGCCGCTGCTATAATTGCTCTTAGTATAAACTATGCTGCTTATTTTGCAGAAATCTATCGTGGTGGAATTGAGTCTATTCCAAGAGGCCAGTACGAAGCCTGTAAGGTTTTAGGCTATACATCAAGTCAGACTTTCTTCCGCATTATATTGCCGCAAGTAATTAAACGCATTGTACCTGCAATGGGAAACGAAGTTATAACTTTGGTAAAGGATACTGCTCTTGTTTCGGTAATAGGCGTTTCGGAATTGCTGATGGTTGCAAAGGAGAGACAGGGAGCCTTGTTCTCTTTTGCACCATTATTTATTGCCGGTGTTTTCTATTTCTTTATGAACTGGATTGTTTCTGTCGTGTTCCGAAGATTAGAAAAGAAGTTAAGTTATTATAATTAAGGCGGCATAAATTGGACCAAATCATCAGCATTGAAAATTTAAAAAAATCCTTTGGTGGCCTTGAGGTTATAAAAGGCATTTCATTTTCTGTTCATAAGGGCGAAGTTCTTGGAATCATCGGACCTAGTGGAAGCGGAAAATCTACAATCCTTCGCTGCATTTCTCAGCTTGAAGAAGTAACAGAAGGTACTATAAAAATCTGTGGTCAGACTCTTGTAGAAGACGGCAAATACTGCAATAAAGAAATGCGTCATGCAATCATCTTAAAGAGCGGCCTTGTCTTTCAGAATTTTAATCTCTTTCCTCATTATTCAGTTTTGCAGAATGTTATGCAGCCTCAGAGGAGGGTATTAAAAAAATCTCATCAGGAAGCATACGAAACTGCTCTTGCGCTTTTAGACCGCATGGATCTTGCAGACAAAGCAGATTCATATCCCTGCCAGCTTAGTGGAGGACAGCAGCAGCGTGTTTCTATTGCCAGGGCTCTTGCGCTTAAACCGGAAGTCCTGCTCTTTGATGAACCAACATCGGCACTTGACCCTGAGCTTACAGGCGAAATCCTTAAAGTAATAAAAGAGCTTGCTGCCGATAAAATGACAATGGTTGTTGTAACTCACGAAATGGCTTTTGCCCGCGATATTTCTTCTCACATTATTTTTATGGATGGTGGTGTAATTGTAGAAGAGGGCAGCCCAGAGGACGTTATAAATCGGCCAAAACAGGAAAGAACTAAAGCCTTCCTTTCAAGGTTCAATACTTGAACAAAGTAAAAAAATCAGTTATTATATTCTCTCAATATGCACAATAGGAATTATTGTGTCCAAAATGGTAAAATCTGGTGCTGGAAACAGCATCATGGAGGAATAAATGGTCAAAATCAGACTTAAGAGATTCGGTGCTCAGAAACGCCCATGCTACCGTGTAGTTGTTCAGGACTCACAGAAGCCTCGCGACGGTGTTTGTATCGAAGAAATTGGAACTTATCAGCCAATCGCAAAAGAAGCTGACCAGGTTTCAATTGATTTGGAACGCGCTAAGTACTGGATTGGAGTTGGTGCACAGCCAACAGACATTGTCAAGAAATTGATTAATGTTCAGTCTGCCAAACAGGCAAAGTAATTTACAGAGGAGCAGAAAATGGAAAAAGACCTGATTGAATACATCGCAAAATCATTGGTCGATGATCCGTCAGCTGTATCTGTAAATGAAACCGAGGGCGAAAAGGGCATGGTGCTCCAGCTCAAGGTTGCGGACAATGACATTGGTAAGGTAATCGGTAAATATGGCCGTATTGCTAAAGCAATGAGAACTGTCCTGAGCGCTTCGGCAGTAAAAGACGGCAAGCGTTACAGTCTTGATATTCTTGATAACTAGTTTGCTGGAATATTGCTGATGGAAAAAGAACGTTTGGTTGTTGGTTTCATCCGCGGCTCACACGGCTTTGAGGGTGAAAGTAAAGTAGAAAGTAGCTCCGGAGAGTATGAGCACTTGCTCAAGCTGGAGGAAGTTACTTTACAACATGGTGAATCGTCTAAAGAAGTAAAGGTTGAATCGGTTTCTTTAGGACATGCGGTTGCCTATGTTAAGTTTGCCGGAATTAATTCAGATACCGAAATACGAAAGTACAACGGCTGGGAAATTTTAGCAGACAGAAAATACTGCAAGCCTTTGAAAAAAGACGAGTGGTATATTGCCGATTTACAAAATTGTTCCCTTATTTATGAGGGGAAAGACGATCCGGCAACGTCGGTTGCGCCTAAGGTTGTAGGAACAATCACAGACGTATTGGAAGGCGGCGGGGGTAACTTGTTAGAAGTGTCACTCGCCGAGAGTTGTGACCGAAAGGTTCTTGTTCCTTTCAATAAAGAGTTTATTGGAAAGGTTGATATTAAGAACAAAACGGTGCAATTGATGCACCTCTGGATTCTGGAGTAATTCCATGAAATTTACTGTGCTGACCTTATTTCCAGATATCGTTAAGGCTTTTTTTGAAAACTCAATCATGGCCAAAGCGGTAGAAAAGGAAATTATTGCTTACGATCTGGTGAACATCAGAGATTTTGCTACTGATAAACACCATACCTGTGATGACGGAACGTATGGAGGCGGCGCTGGCCAGCTTATGTTGCCAGAACCACTTTCAAAGGCACTTGATAGTGTAAATGCCCGCAAGAAGTATGTTATTT